>NZ_JBEZNH010000028.1:93269-95622 GCF_040653115.1 Streptosporangium sp. NPDC048047
CGGATCTCATTGAGATCCGGGCCCTTCGCATTTTCGCGTTCCTGTTGTGCGTCGGTTGCTTACATGATTACCTTCGATCAAGGATCTTCGCTGGAAGGGCGGGCCATTGATCGTCGAATACATCCGCTACCGCGTTCCCGAGGAGCGGTCGGCAGACTTCGAGGCCGCCTACCGGCGCGCCGCGGTGCCCCTCGGCAACGCTCCCGAGTGCGTCGACTACGAGCTCACCCGGTGCGCGGAGGAGGCCGGTCGCTACATCCTCCGGATCACCTGGACCTCCGCCGAGGACCACCTCGGAGGCTTCCGGAACGGCCCGAACTTCGCGGCCTTCTTCGCTGAGATCCGGCCCTACGTCTCCGACATCGAGGAGATGCGCCACTACGAGCCGACCGATGTCCGCGGGCAGGGGGCCTCGGTGCCGACCCTGTACGACTGGGCCGGCGGAGCCGAGGCGTTCGAGCGGCTCACCGAGGTGTTCTACGGGCACGTGCTGAAGGATGAGCTCATCGGCCCGCTGTTCGCCGGTATGGACCCGCGCCACCCCACCTACGTCGCCATCTGGCTGGGTGAGGTCTTCGGCGGCCCCGACCGCTACACCCGGGAACGCGGGGGATACGCCCACATGCTCTCCCAGCACCTCGGCAGGGGCATCACCGAGCGGCAGCGCCGCCGATGGGTGAACCTCCTCCTGGACGCCGCCGACGAGGTCGGCCTTCCCGGAGACCCGGAGTTCCGCGCGGCGTTCCTCGGCTACATCGAGTGGGGGACCCGTCTGGCGTTCGCCAACTCCCAGCCGGGAGCCGCCCCGGCGGCCAAGGCCCCGGTGCCGCACTGGGGATGGGGCGTGGCGCCGCCCTACACGCCTCGCGGATGAGCGGCTAGCGTGCCGGTGTGGATGACATGTCCGGACCGCTCCTGCGCTGGCGGGTACGCAGAGAACTCCCCGCCCTGAAAGGCGTCGCCGCCCTCGGCTTCGCCCTGCTCACGGTGCTGAACATCGGGGATCCGCGCGGTGTGATCCTGGCGGGCGTCGCGACCCTGGCGGCCGCCGCCCTCGCCCTGCGCGACGTCCTGGCTCCGGTACGGCTCAGCGCCGACGGCCACGGACTCGTCGTGGTGAAGGGGTTCGCCGGCTCCGAACGGGTGCCGTGGAGCGCGGTCGAGCGGATCCGGGTGGATACACGGACCCGCCTCACCTCTCGTACGGAGTTCCTCGAGATCGACACCGGCGACGGGATCTTCCTGCTGAGCCGTTTCGACCTGGGAGTGCCCTGCCAGGAGGTCGCCGACCGGCTGTGCACCCTGCGGAGCGGCCACTGAGAGCCCCGCTGGCCCGCGGTCTCCACCCGCGGTCTCCATCGATCCATGGGCGTGGGGCCTTCGCGGTACCCGGGCTCCCGCGCCCGGGAAACGCGTCAGCGGTGGAGGGTACGGCTCATGCCGGTGCATGCGCGAAGACGGGGTCCGCCGCCCCCGCCCCTCTCCGGCGTGGACTTCTCCAGTTCCCCCAGCAACGCGGCCGCCGTGTGCGCGTCGGCCAGGATCTGGGTCACCTCCTCGTCGGTGGCGGGAAGCTGGCCCCTTTTGGCGAGCTCGTCGCGGAGGAACGTGAACGGCTGCGGGTGGCCGGCCGCCTCGGCGGCCACCGTCGCCCGGGCCGCGGTCAGCAGGCGCAGGTAGTGGGACCGGAGCAACGCCTCACGCATCCGCATCTCCTCAAGGTCGCTCAGCAGGGATCTGGCGACCATGAGGAGGTCCTCAGGGTGATCGGCCTCCGCGTCGATGTGCGCGCGGATGTCGTCGAACTCCGAACGGGCCATGCTGCTCACCTCCATGGTGGAGTCAGGATCCTGACCCTCGTCCCTTGTCATATAGAGCGGCGATTGCGGACGGCTTGACGTCCGCTTGCGCGTGCCCGCGTCCTTCCGCTCACGTTTGGGACGCACGACCCTCGGGGATGGTTGGCAAGTTGTCCTTGTGGTCTCTGGGGCCTGCTAATGTTCTTCCTGCGGGGCAACGAGCCCCCGGGAACCGCAAGGTCCCGGGCGGGTGAGATGCCCGGCACCTCCCTCACACTGAAACCGACATTTCGGCTGTGTCCGCATGATTGGACATGAACCAGATGTTGGAGTAAGTTAGAGGGGTTGCCCTGGCGACAGGGTGGTCGAGATCCAGGTGGATCCGGCGGGTGCGGGTCGGCTGAAGCGAAAGCGACAGTTTGACACAAACCAGGCGGAACTGCTAAGATTGAGACGCGAAACGAATGCCCCGGAGGGCGGATCGATGATCCGGACCGACGGTGAACGCGTCCGTTTCTTGAGAACTCAACAGTGTGCTAAAAGCCAGTGCATGA
>NZ_JBEZNH010000029.1:0-95106 GCF_040653115.1 Streptosporangium sp. NPDC048047
CCACTACCGCCGACGAGGAGATCCGCTCCCTCAAAATCTACGAATGTAGTACCGGAAGGGTATTGCGATTCGACCGGCCCCGGCCGACCGGTTCCTCTCAGTGTGATCACCTCACTTGCATCAGCCCGCGCGAGGCGTTACTCCGGCTCAGGGAATGACGCACAACAGCCCTTCCGACGAAACCCAGTCCTGGTCGAGAAAACGCCCTGTGATTCTTCCTATGATTATCAGGAACTGGTCCAGCAGTTCTGGCGCCGGCATCGTGTCGTCGTTCGGCAGATCTGTCCAGTAGGCATCGTACTCGGTCTCGTCAAAGATGCTTCTGTACTCGCCGTCGTAGGTGTAGATCGGCTCATCGAGCTCCTCGATTTCGCCGACGTATGAAATTTCAAATACGCGCCGACCATGACGGCTGAGCTCCTGTGCGGACGACGCCTGCCCGCCACTGAGGAGAAGGACATGGGACCAGCCGGGTGCGTGCGACGTGATCCAGGCCCGCTGCGCAGAGCCGGCAGGATCGTATGACCTCATAGCGGTTCGGAAGTCGCATGTCTCTATCATCTCGACCGGGAAGCGTAGGGCTTGGGCCACCTCGTGGCCATCCGCAGCGCTGACCCACAAGGCACTGAACATCCTGTCTAGCCCGTGCGCCACTAGAAGACGTTGTTGGTTTTCAGCGGGGAAAAGAGTCATAATTTATCTAGATTCCGTTGTGCAAGAGCCTAAAGGGGGGACGGATGGGACATGGCATCGAAGGTGGTACTGGAACCAAGGCTTGGCCGAAAATCAGCAGAATCTCCCGGTGATGACGATTGGGCCGCGAAACGATCTGGTGGTTTTAATTCGATTCTGGCCCGCCGATGATCCGCCCGAGTTCGAGCTGCTCGCGATCGTCGACGTGGCTGATCTGCCGGAACAAAGTTAAGCTCATGTCTCCTGATTGCGTTGGCGAACGTCTCGCCCATGTCCGTACGCGTTCGCCAGGAGACCTCCGGGATGAGGCGGTGTTGTAAACCGATCAGTCCAGGTAGCTGTCCTCCTACGGCATGTGTTTAGCGGGGTATACAGCCGAGGAGGACGCCCACGATGGAGTACCGGTTCAACTCGCCCCCCGGATGGCCGGTTCCGCCCGTGGGGTGGAGTCCTCCTCAAAGGTGGCAACCAGACCCGTCATGGCCTCCCGCACCGCCTGGCTGGCAGTTCTGGGTGCCCGTACAGGCGCCGCCTCCTCCTGCTCCTGCACCTCAGTTGCCGCCGCAGCCCATTGTTACCCCGGCCCCGGTGTTGCCGGAACGAAGCAGCGGAGGGCTGTTCGGTGGGAAGAAGAAGCTGGAGGCGGAGAACGCCGAACTGCGCGCGTGGATCGAGAGGCTGGGCGGGATGGACGCCATGGGCGTCTCCGCGCTGACCGAGGAGTTGTGTGCCGAGCAGGGACGGCTGCAGGCGGCCATGGCAGAAGCCACACGGCGGTTACATGAGATCGAGCAGCGGGTCGTGCAGACCGAGGAGACCGTGCTGTTGCAGGAGGCCGGAGTCTACGACTATCGCCATCCGCTGAGTGACGCGGTGGCCTACAAGGATCGGCTGGCACAGGTCAAGGCTCGTATCAAGGCGATGGCCAGGGAGGGCCAAGCGGTACTGGGCGCCACGAACTGGCAGGTCAACGGGTCTGCGGCCGAGGGACGCCGGATGGTCCGTGACTTCTCCAAGCTGATGTTGCGCGCTTACAACGCCGAGGCCGACAACTGCGTGCGTACGATGCGTCCGTACAAGCTGCAGTCGGCGGTCGACCGGCTGGAGAAGGCCGTAGAGATGATCGTCAAGCTCGGCAAGACGATGAACATCCATGTCAGCGGTGACTACCACCGGCTGCGGGTCTATGAGTTGGAATTGACCGCCGACTACCTGGCTAAACAGGAGGAGGAGAAGGAACGCACCCGCGCCGAGCGGGAGCGGCAGCGCGAGGAGGAGGCTGCGCGGCGGGAGTTCGAACGGGAGAAGGCCCGGCTCCGCAAGGAGGAGGCCCACTACAAGTCGGCACTGGCCAAGCTGATCGCCAAAGGCGATGAGGCCGGAGCAGGGGAGCTCAAGGCGAAGCTGGAGGAGATCGGCGCGGCGGTCAGTGACGTTGAGGCGCGCGAGGCCAATGTCCGGGCCGGCTACGTGTATGTGATCTCGAACGTCGGCGCGTTCGGCGAGGACGTCGTGAAGATCGGCATGACCCGGCGTCTGGAACCCGAGGACCGGGTGCGGGAGCTGGGAGATGCCTCGGTGCCGTTCAGGTTCGACACGCACGCCCTGATCTTCAGCGATGACGCGGTCGGCTTGGAAGGACGGTTGCATGCCGAGCTGAACGACCGGCGAGTCAACAAGGTCAATCTTCGCCGGGAGTTCTTCCGCGCTACGCCCGCGGAGGTCAGGAACCTGCTGGAGCAGATCGCGGGCCAACACCTGCTGGAGTATCGGGACGTTCCCGAGGCGCTGGAGTGGCGGCAGTCGGTTCACACGCCGGCGGCTGTGGGGGAGGGGGAGGCGCACGTCTGACGGCGGAGCCGAGGGCACATCGGGGGCACACGGCGTCAGAAGACGATGGAGGGGATTGGCAGGGGACGGCAGTTTCCTTGCAGGTCAGAGAGTAGATCGCTGAAGGATCCGCAGGTTAGGGGCGCGCGGAATCAGAACCCGGCCTACAGGCCGACTCGTTCGCCCTGTCTTCCTCTGACCTGCGGTGAAGCTGGCCTGCGGTGAAGCCGCGATTCGACAAGATCAAAGCGGCCGGAGGCCGCAATGGGGGCACATTGCGGCCGCCGTCGGGAGGATGAGAGGTGGGCGCGCCGGGCGGCGGGGTCAGCAAGCGGTGTCGGTGGCCGGCAGTTCGCCGGTGGTGAGGTAGCGGGTGACCGTGGCGTTAAGGCAGGCGTTCCCGTAGTGCGGGAACGGGGCGTGGGTGTGGGCGTCGATCGTGACCAGGCGTGACCCGCGGATGCGTGCGGCCACGGCCCTGCTCACAGCCGGCGGCACCGCCACGTCCCGCAGGGCCGCGATGACCAGGGCGGCCGGCGCGCGGTTGCCGTCGAGCCGCACCGGTTCGTCCTTGACCGGCGGCCAGAACGCACAGGGGTTGATGTTGGCGTTGGCCGGGCCGAACAGCGGGTGGCGGTCCCGCTGGGAGGCGATGTCGCGCAGGTAGACGCGCGGGTCGCGCGGCCAGGGGGCGTCGGCGCAGCGGTAGGCGAGGTTGGTGGCGGTGTGGTGGCCGGCGGGTACGCCGGGCACGTCCTCGGGCCGCGGAGGGCGGATGGGGAACGGCAGGGACGGCTCCCGTCCGGCCGCGACGGCGGCGAAGGCCGCGGCGACGACGCCGAAGGCCCGCTCGTCGTAGATCCCGGCCACCAGCAGGGCACCCAGCTCGCCGACGGTCCAGGCGTGACCGCCGATGACGATGGGCGCTCGGGTGGCCCGGTCGAGGATCCCGGTGAGCGTGGCGTGCACCTGCGCGGTGGTCTCCCCCAGACCGTATTCGGGGTGCCGCCCGGCGACCCAGGCGGCGAGGGCCACCGTTCCCTCCTCGAACGCGGGGGTGCGGCTCATCTCGTAGGGCCGCCAGATCGTGTCGGCGTTCACCGGGCTGTCCAGTACGAACCGGTCCACGTGGCGCGGGAACAGCGTGCCGTAGACGGTGCCGAGCAGTCCCGCGTACGAGCCGCCCAGGTAGGAGATCTTCTCCTCGCCGAGGGCCGCGCGGATGAGGTCCATGTCGCGGGCGGCGTTCGCGGTGGTGGCGTACGGCAGGGCCCAGCCGGAGGCCCGTACGCAGTCTTCGGCGTACCGCCGGGCCTCGGCGGCTTCGGCGAGGAAGCGTCCGAGGGCTGCGGGGCGTACCCAGAACCCGCCGGGCTCCTCTTCGGGCTGCCCGCAGCCGATGGGCGTGCTGCGCTCGACGAATCTCATGTCGAACCCGACCAGGTCGTACCGGGCACGGACCTCGGCGGACAACGCCGGGGCGAGGCTCACGGGCAGCGGGACGCCCGGCCCGCCGGGTCCGCCGCCGGTGGTGAGCAGAACGCCCCGGCGTCGCGCCGGGTCGGTGGCGGGCAGCCGGGAGATGACGATGGAGATGGTACGGCCGCGCGGGCGGCGGTGGTCGAGGGGGACGGTGACCCGTGCGCATCGCAGGTCCGGAGCGCTCACCCCGGCGCACGCCTCCCACCGCAGTCCCCTGCCCCCGGCGGCGGCAGCGGGCACGGCGACCGCGGGGGCGGCCAGGGCCGCGGCGGTGACCGGTGCGAGCGCGGCGGCCGTCACGACCCGGACGAGACGTCCGGACCGACCCCGCCCGCGCGCCGAGACCGCGCTCATGCCGTCCCCTCCCGCGTCGCGCGGCACGGCCGCCGCCGGCAAGGCGAGGGGGCTTTCCGTACGGGCATGGGTCTCCCTGCTGTGAAGGGCGGTTCGCGAGCGACCCGGGGGAGGCCGGGCCCTGACGATCACCTGACGTGCGGGCCGTGTCAAGCCGGCAGCGCCGGTCCGATCATGTCGGCCTGGTCAGACGGATCGCTGCCCAGGATCGTTTTCATGGTGTTTCACAGCGCCCCCGGTGGGTGGCCGATCACGTCCAGCGAAGTGTGGGAACACGGTGACAGCGGCGTCGGGCACCAGAGGCATTCTCCGGGCACCGCCCGCTACCGGCTGCCCTGGGCTTGCCGTACGCGGTCAGAGTCGTTGTGCGGCCTGGAAAGCGGACTGCCATGCGGTTTCGCTGTTTCCTGTGGTTCACGCCTGACGGTCCTGTGCCCTGGCCCGGGCGTCTTGCTGTCGAGATATCTAACCTCGTGAGCTTTTTGCTTAATTTGTAACATTTAAGATATTTATTATAAATTACCCCTTTGTGTTAAGAGTCATTTCTGTATCGATTGCAAATTGGCCGATGCGTTGATCTCTCGGAAGTGCTTAACCTGCCTTGTCCCTACTAGACCGCAGGTGGAAGCCGTGAACGAGCAGGCAGCACAGCCGATTGTCGGCGACGAGCAGACCATCACCACCCTTGAGGCATCCAAGGGAGCCGAAAGCCCTCCTGCCAAGAAGACCGCAGGAGCACGAACGGCTCCGAAGTGGGAGAGCGACGCACGGGACCGTGTCCGAGCGGCGATACGACGTTACGCCAAGCCACTCAACGATCTCGTGGGGCGCGATGCCAACGAAGGGGACACGCGACTTCTCATCACCGACTTCCTGTGTGCAGGACTCGGATACGACAAATATGAAGACCTCACCACGGAATACCAGGTCAAGGGCGAGTTCGCTGACTACGGCATCCGCATCGACAAGCAGTTGGTCGCCTTCATCGAGGTGAAGCGCTGCAGCCAGAAGCTCAACACCAGGCATCTGCGTCAAGTGCAGATGTATGCCGTGAACGAGGGCGTCGAATGGATGATCCTGTCCAACGGACAGGTGTGGCAGGCCTATCACATGACCGCCGGCCTGCCTGTGGTCATCGACCTGGCCCTTGAAGTGGACCTGCTCAGTGACGCCGGCTTGGCTTCCAAGACGGACGCGCTCTTCTATCTGACCAAGGAGGCGTTCAAACGCCGCCTGATCGATGACCTGTGGAGGGCTCGTGCCGCGACGTCACCGAAGTCCTTGGCTCAGGTGCTCCTGTCCGACGTGGTGGCCGACGCCGTACGCAAGGAGCTTCGGCGCCAGACGAACCACAACGCCGATGTGAGTGAGATCCATCGGATCTTGCGCGGCGAGGTCCTCCGGCCGGAGACCTTGATCTGAGGCGGGCCTCGACAGGCGGATGCCATGATGAGCGATCTCGCTGACGCGGATGTCGACATCGGGTCCGTACGGCCCTGAACGACCGTGGACCGAAGAATCCCGTAGCCTTCCACGCCCCTGCTGAATCCAGGACAAGGCAGATTTCTGGGCCGCTTGAGCGGGTAGGGGTCGCCGCCTCGCCGGGCGAGGCGGCCGGCCCTCTCCATGTCAGTCCGGGATCTGCTTCTCGTACCAGGTGTAGTAGACGTAGGTGCTGTCGGGTCCGGTCATCGTGCCGTAGACCTGCCAGAAGCTGTTGGCGCCGGGTGAGTAGCGGAAGACCTTGTCCCCGGGCCGGTCGTCCGTGAACACTCTCATGGTGCCGTCGCCGGGGTAGATCCGTGCCTCGATCGTGAATGTCGAGCTGTCCGGGATGTCGAGGCAGACCTCGTACGTGTACGCCACCGGTCCGGCGATGTTGTAGCTACGGCCGTCGACCGCGACCCGCTGGTCGTTGGTGGGGACATAGGTGTTCAGGACCCGGGTGTACCCGCCCGCGGAGCAGTCGACTTCGGAGCCGGCCGCGGACGCGGGACCGATGCCGATGAGCGTGGCGCCGAGGACACCGGTGACGACGGCGAGAGTGGAGATGGTGCGCTTCATGCCTCTCCTCATCCGTACGGTGACCCTTCAGCTAAGTAGTTGAAGGATAAACTTATTCTGGCTCGATTACCGTATCCGGACAAGTCCGAGTAAGGATTCGTGCGCATTCGAGGCAGACGAGTCATGTCCAGTCCTTATCGATGAACCCGGCCTAGCTGTTCTCGATGGGGCGTGGTTCACGAGGGGCGGCCGTGCGATCCAGTGGCTCCGGTCGCCCCCGCAGCAGGTCTGCCCATGCCCGGCTCGCCTTCGTCAACAGTCTGGCCGCGGTGGCGGGAACGGGTCCGGCAGGCGATGGAGGCGTTCTCGACGGAGTCGCGTACGGCGGGCATCGTCCCCCATCCGCAGATGGGCGCGCGGGTCACCCTGCGGCTCCCACGGTTCGCCGGTGGGATCGGAAGGACGGACAGGGTCGGCGTACCTGCCGTACCGTCCGCCTGCGGGACGGCTTCACGATCGGTTCTCGAGCGCGCTGCGGGAAACGGAGCGGCCCCCTTTCAGGCAGGACCAAAAGCGTTGCGATCGAAATTCGCTTGGGACACTCTGGTCTTCATCAAGTCGATGAGGATCGTCGATTTCCAGTGGAACCCCTATTGGGAGGAAAAATGCGACACAGACTCGGCAGGATACTGACCGGCTCCGCACTGGCGGCCGTGACATTGCTCGGCGCCCACACTTTCACGACGGTGCCGGCGTCCGCCTCGGTGACCGATGCCTCGGGGAGCGCATCGACCCTGGGAAACAGCTGCAACTATCCCACGTCCGCCCGGCCCAACAGCACGTACGTTAGCAGCTACAGCAACTGCAAAACTTGCCGCGCGAACGAGTTCGCGCTGGAGTACAACTACTGGTGGCGCGACTACTACTGCACCTACAACCCCAGTAACAATCTGAACGACCTGCACTACGTCTGATCGGTCCTCCGGGCCCTCCCGGAAGCCACCGCGCCCGCTGAGAATGCCGGTGGGGCGGTATGAGGAAACAGGCGACGCGGTCACCGTGGAATGACCGGCCGGCGTGTCGGTACCCCGGTCACGTTTGAACTTTCCACAGAATGGACGCCCCGGTGGGACGTTGAATTGCCCGATCCGACTGCCGATGACGCCGTCGTGCCGGTCGCATGCGGCCGAAGGGTTGGGCCGTCAGAGCATGAAGCGCCACCGGCTCGGCGACCGCGCCGGTGGCGTATGACGACTCGGCCCGTGGACTTCATGGCACTCCGCACCGGAGAGACTTCGCTGTCGTCGGAGCCGGAGCGGCGGCCCGCCCGCCACCGCTCTGCTCGGGGACGGTTTCGTCAGTGGTCTTCTGCGTCGGCTTTGTGCAACAGGTCGTGCGCGGTCCGGGCGGTCGCCGCGCGGGCCGCCCAGGTCTCCAGGAGGTCGAGGTCGGCGCAGGAGGCGATCCGGGTGCGGACGTCGTCGGGCACGTCGAGGCCGCGGGCGTTCAGCACCAGCAGGACCAGCCTGGCGGCCTCCTCGGCCTTGCCTTCCGCCTTGCCTTCCGCCTTGCCTTCGGCCTTACCTTCCGCTTTGCCTTTCGCTTCGCCGTCGGCCATGCCGCGGCCGTAGTGCTCGCGGGCGAAGGGGCTGTAGACGGGCCAGGTGGCAGACTTCATGATCTCCTCCAGGAGGCGCCGCACCTCGGGCGCGGACATGTCGTAAGCGTATTCATAGTACTGCGGAGCGTGTTCGCCGGGGAGGTCGGCGAGTCCGGTGGCGAAGGCCTCGACGACCTTGCGGTCGCGGCCGTGGGCCATGACCGCCAGGGCGGCCAGTTCCGGGTGGGCGGCGGCCTGCTGGGGGTCGGTGATGGCCGGGATGGCGCCGGGCCCCAGGACCCGAGGCTGCGGGCGGTAGCCGGTCAGCCCGGAGTCGATGGGCCGGGCGTAGTGGGCGGCGGTGCGGGTGTCGGGGCAGACGACCAGGACGGTGGCGTCGCATTTGAGCATCAGCCAGGCGTGGGCGGCGTAGCGGGCCAGCTGGCGGGGGTCTTTGGAGGTGTCTTTCTGGATCTCGACGATGATGACGTGGGCGGGGCTGGGCGGTGGTCCCAGGACGATGACGAGGTCGGGCTCGATGTCGTCGGAGGGGCGGGTGTTGAAGGCGAAGTGCTCGGCGCGGGCCAGGGGTGTGGCGGGCAGGTCGTGGCCGAGGAGGTCGCGCAGGACCTCCACGGCCAGGTGGGGGTGGTCGCGGAAGAGCTCGATGAGAGCGTCGTGGGCGGGAGATGGCATGTCGCTTAATGTAACGTGAACATCACTTTACGTGACTGTGTTTCGCAGAAAATCGGAGGGTGCGTCGCGCAGGGGAGGAGGCGCGTCGGTGCGGAGGCGGTGGGCGACGGTCGTCACGATGAGGGCCGGTTGGCCCGTTGCAGGTGCAGGGCGAGCCGGGTGCGGTCGCGGAGGCCGTACTTGCGGAGCAGGTTCGTGACGTGGTTCTTCACCGTGCCCTCGGTGATGAGCAGCCGGTCGGCGATCTGCCGGTTCGTGGCCCCGGTCGAGATCAGCCGGGCCACCTGCGCCTCCCTGACCGACAGCCTCTCCTGGTCGGGTAGCGCCGGTGTGGTGGAGCGGCGAAGCTCGGCGACCAGCCGGGCGGCCACCGGGGAGGCCAGCACGGTCTCGCCCCGGCCGGCCCGCCGGATGGCGTCGACCAGTTCCGCCGGAGTGCAGTCCTTGAGCAGGTAGCCGACGGCGCCGGCCCGCAACGCGCCGAAGATGTAGTCGTCCTCGTCGAACGTGCTGAGCACGACCGAGGCCACCGCCGGATACCGGGCCGACAACAGGGTGATGAGCTCGACGCCGTTCATCCTCGGCATGCGGGCGTCCACCAGCGCCACGTCCGGACGGCACCGCCCGGCGGCTCGCAGGGCCTCCTCGCCGTCGGCGGCCTCGCCCACGACCTCGATGCCCTCCTCGATCTCCAGCATCTTGCGCAGCCCCTGGCGGATGAGCTCCTGGTCGTCGGCCAGCAGGACCCTGACGGCGCTCACACCGCGGCTCCCGGGCGGACGGGCAGTTCCGCGCGCATCTCGAAACCGCCGCCGGGGCGGTCGCCCGCGATCAGGGTGCCTCCTACCGCCCGGGCGCGTTCGGCGAGCGAGCGCAGGCCGAACCCGCCGTGCGCGTCGCGGTGGCGTCCACCGCCGTCGTCGGTGACCGTCAGCACGACCCGGTCACCGAGGAAGGCCAGGCCGCCCCGTACCTGACGGGCGCCGGAGTGACGGACGGCGTTGGCCAGACCCTCCTGCAGCATCCGGTAGAGCACGAGTTCCACATCGGGCTCCATCGGCACCTCCTCACCGGTGACCTCGAAGGAGACCTTGAGCCCCGTGCCGTCGAACGAGGCCGCCAGCTGTTGCAGCGCCGCGCTGCCGACGTGCCCGTCGAGCGCGAGCGGGCGCAACGCCCGGACCCAGCGGCGGGCGTCGGCCAGCGCCTGGCGCGTGAGGTCCTTCGCCTGGCTCACCTCGTCCCAGGCGGCGTCGGGACGCCGGTGCCGGAACCGTTCCGCGTTCTCCAGGCCCATTTTGATCACCGTCAGGTGGTGGCCGATGGAGTCGTGCATCTCCGCGCCCATCCGCGCCCGTTCCCGGGCGACCGTCAGCTCCCTGATCCGGGCCAGCAGCCGCTGCGCCTCCTCACGCCTGCGCCGCGCCTCCAGTACGGCCGACATCATGCCCAGCACGAAGGTGGCGAACACGACGAGGGGTACGGTCTGCGCGACGGCGTCCAGGATCCCGCGCCCGTACACCTTCACGACCGAGAGGAACAGGCCGCAGCACAGGCAGCCGACGATCACGGCGGCCGTCCGCATGCCGTAGACGAACGCCAGGTTGGCGATGGAGATGAGCGGGAGCAGCTGGTGGATCTCATCGGAGCCGGCCGGCCCCAGCGTGAACGTCGCCACCAGGAACACCACGGCCGCCGGCCCCCGCCATCCCCGGATGCGCCGCCACGGCAGCACGAGCCACAGCGCGCCCACCAGCGCCACGTTGGCGCCGAACACCGCGATCCGCGCGATCGGGAGGCCGGACGTTCCGGCGTGCACGGCGTAGGTGAGCGCGGTGGCGGCGAGCACCACCCAGAACACGACGCTCAGCAGCGGCGGTGGACCGGCGTCACGCGACTGGACCGGGGACACGGGGCATCCGACGACGCGGCACGACACGACCCTAGTTTCTCGCGCCGCCGGTGTGATCCCCCCAAAGATCCATGACGAACGTCATGGTCGGTTCCTCCCGCGGGCCGATGCCGCACGACGGCCCGCTCCCTAGCGTGGCGGTTCATGAGAGTCACCCATCCCGTCTGGGCCGTCCTGATCACCGCCGTCGCCATGCTCGCGCAGGTGATCATCGGAACCGCCCCCGTGACGCTGCTCCTCGAACGCGACAACGTCCTCTACCGGCCCCTCGGCATGATCGGCATCACGCTGGCCTCGCTCGGGCTGGTCCACCTCATCCGCCGCCTCGGCCGCCAGCCGTGGCGGGGCGTGGGCCTGACGGGATCCCGGCGGGCCCCGTTGCACCTGCTGCTGGGCGCACTGGCGGGTATGGCCGGGATGGCCGCGGCGAACGCCCTTTCGGTGGCGGTCGGCGTCGCCGCCTGGCAGCCCTGGGAGATGGTCACGGCCGGGCTGCCGTACCTGCCGCTGGCGATCGCGTTCGCCCTGCTCAGCCAGGCTTTTCCCGAGGAACTGCTGTGGCGGGGGCACCTGTTCGACACCCTGTCCGGCCGGTTGACCCCGCCGGTGGTGCTGGCCGTGGTGTCGATCGGCTTCGGCGCGATGCACCTGATCTCCCAGAGCGCGGCCGACACCCCCGTCGAGCGACTGCTCTACGTGGGCCAGGCGGCCGCGCTCGGCTTCGCCTGCGCGGCCGCGCGAGCCCGTACCGGGGCGCTGTGGGCGGCGGTCGGCGTGCACACCGGCTCCCACATCGCCAACATGCTGCTGCCCACCCGGGACATCACCTACGGTGTGCAAATCGTCATCATGATCGCCACGCTCTCCGCCACCGGCCTGCTCATCCTGGCCGGCCGCCGACGGAACGGCACGGCGGCCGGCGACGGGACCGTGCGGACGACGGCCCCGCCACCCTCCCGGCGGTGACGGGGAGCCAGACCCGGAGGTTCGGCCGGCGGTGCCGTCGCGGATCAGAAGCCGATCAGTTCCGGCGCCCGGTCGACGGACCGGAGTATGCCGGGCAGGACGGTGCGCAGCTCGCCGAGCGTCCCGGGCGGCAGGTCGAGACGGACCTCGAAGACGCTCTCGGTCTCCAGCCGGTCGGCCGCCTCAGGCGTCAGTTCCAGCCGCAGAACCGTGCCGTCCAGCGTGATGGAGCGCACCCCCTCGCGGGTGCCGCGCATGTCCTGGCGCGCCACCCAGTATCCCTCCCGGTGGGACGTCACCAGAAGGTGATCGGCCCCGGGGTCGTCGGCCTGTGCCGTCAGACAGACCAGGCGCCGGCCGCGGTCCTGGTCGTGCCCGTAGGCGCGGGCTGTCATGGTCGTGGCCGGCCGGTAGGCCAGCTCCCCGGTGATCGGCGGCGGAGCCGGCGGCCGGCGGTCACCGAAATGGGCGTACCACCGGTCGTAGCGGTCACCGTACGCGGTGGACAGGCCGAAGGGAACGGCGGTCGGCAGCGCGTCCAGCAGCCAGCCGGGCGGCTCCTCGCGGGGGAAGGCGGTCAGCTCCGCCAGCGCCGCCGACGGCGGCACGTCCCCGAACGGCGGCGCGGTGGAGTCGACACGGCCGGTGTAGCCCCTGCCACCGGGGGAGAGCTCCAGCTCGCAGGTGAACCAGGTACCGGCGTCCTCCCGGTAGGACAGCTCGCGCAGGCGCTGGAACGGCTCCGCCGTACCCTCCACGGTGATCTCCCGGCCGTCGCGGGTGACGGTGGTCAGCGCGTACGGGCCGACCTGGGCATGCCGTACGGTCAGCCGTGACCACCCCGGTGCGGCGGTGGTACGGGTGAGATCGCATATCTCCATCAGCCTGGCGTGGGCCTCGTCGTTCCGGGAGCGCCAGTTCCGGTTCCGCTTGGTCATCATGATCACCCTTCCTGGCCGATGCCGATGCCGATGCCGGCTCCGGCACCGATGCCGGTACGGTCACCGGTGCCGTCGGCGTCCGCTGTCTCCGGCGTGCCGTCGGTGAGCCGGTCGTGCAGCCGGCGGATCTCGCGGAGCAGTCCGCTGTTCCCCTTGCGGGCGGCCATGTCGCGCACCTCGGGGATCTCACCGCGGGCGCCGCACCACTCGGCGGTCGTGACGGCGAGCGTGACGAAGTCGGCCAGGCCGTTGCGCGGACGCCCGCCCGGTGCGGGCAGCAGCACGGGCAGCGCCGCGGCGGTGATCCGCCACACGTGCGCGTGGGCGCCCCGCCTGGCCGCGGCGTCGAGCGCGGCGACCATGTCGATCATCCTGACCTCGCCACTGGCCAGCAGGAGCCCCGCCTGGCGGCCGACCTCGGCCGCGGGCAGCTCGTCCCGCGCGGCGACCTCCAGCAGCACGTCGACCGACTCGGGTGTCCCCGGTTCGCCCAGGACGCGGGCGAGCAGCACCGAGAACGCCGCCCCGGCCGGCCCTTCGGCCCGCGCGAGATGGCGGATCTGCTCCGGCCCGATGGAGAGGCCGTTCCAGGACCGCCTGAGCGCGTACGGCATGAGGTGGGCGGCGGCGACCTCGCGGTGCGAAGGCAGCATCGAGGACCACCACTCGAACTGCTCGTCCCCGGCCCAGTGCCTGGGGACGCCGAGCACCAGGTCGACCAGCGGCAGGCCGGCGGGCACGGCGGTGGCCGTGGGCACCAGGCGCACGTCGTGGTAGTGGCTCCGGTCGTGCCAGTCGTGGTCGTCGACGTTGTTCCCGCAGGTCCACTCCAGCTCTATCCCGACCCGCGGGCAGGTCCACGCGGCGAGGATCCGGCCCGCCGCGGACGTCAGGCGGGCCGCCCGCCGTGCCGCCTCGGGGTCCGGGGTGCGCGGCAGGCGCAGCAGCGCCTGCTGGAGGTCGGCCGCCAGTGGTTTGGCCCCGGCGGCCTCGAGGACCTCCAGCCGCCGGACCAGCTCGGCCGCCGCCACGTGCCCCGTGTCGTGCGTGGGCGTGGCCAGCAGCAGCGGCGGGAGGGCGTCCTCCTCGACGGCCCGCAGGACCTCGGCCGCCCGGTGCAGCAGAAGCCGGTGCGGGGCGGCGAGATTCCCCTTCGGCATGAAGCGCCGCCAGGCGTGCGGGGCGGGCGCGGTCGCGGTCAGGGAGCGGACGGCGCCCTGGAGCCACTGGCCGGCGCTCTCCCAGGTCTCCCGCTGGTAGTCCCAGTCGGCCCACGGCCGGGCGAGCCGTTCGCGCAGCCTGGGGAGCAGCGCCGCCACCACGCCCGCCCGGTCGCGGTGGGCGAGCGCGACGAGGCCGGCGAGCGACCGCTCCCAGACTTGCCAGGAATACGGCCTCTCCTGCCACATCAGCAGGCTGAGCTCCTCGACGGACTCGACCGGAGGTTCGAGGGCCAGGGACCGCTCGGGCGCGGCGGGCAGCGGCGGCGGGGTGAACACGGGCTCGGCCTCGGCGACCGCACCGCCCGTGAACACCACGGCGGCCCGGTGCCCGAGGCGGGGCGGGAGCAGCCCGATCGCCTCGCCCACGGTGGCGCGGCCCTCCTCACCCATGCCGCCCGCGTGGGCGAGGGCCAGCTCGACGGCCTTCTCCTGGAGGTCGGCGGAGTCGGCGCCGAACGCGCGGGCCAGCGGCGTGGCGACCACGTCGGCCAGCGCGGGCGCGCGCCGTACGGAGCGGTCGAGCCATGACAGCCCGGCGCGCACCAGCTTGCGCTCGGGACGGAACAGCAGCGACTCCCACGCCTCGGCGAGATCGTCGGCGGCGAGGCCGTCGCAGTTGCGCAGCCGCCTGACGGCCAGCTCGGCGACCGGGCCGGGGGAGGCGGGCAGCAGGCACAGGTAGTCACGGGCCCGGGGCGCCGTCTCAGCGGGCGAGGGGTCGAGCGCCTCGTGCAGGCGGACGAAGAACCGCAGGTCGATCGCCGTACCGCCGAGCAGGAAGCGGCGTACGCATCCCTCGATCAGCTCCTCGCGCTTCACCCGGCCCGCATGGGCGAGGGACGTCAGCGCGCCCAGCCAGCCCGCGTGCGGGTTCTTCTCCCACTGGAGCACCCGGCCCACGTCCTGGGCCTCGAACAGGCGCGGCAGCAGGTGGTCGAGCAGCGGGTCGGCGTCCAGGCCCGAAGGGGCGAGGCCCGCCCAGCCGGCCACCAGCGGGTCATGCGACGGCGGCTCGACGCCGGTCTGGCGGAGCAGGGCCAGGGCGAGCGCCATGCCGCGGTCGTCGGAGGCGCGCAGGCGCAGCGCGAGCCGTTCGGCCAGGTCGGCGCGCCAGGCGGCGGGCCGGTCGGCGAGCACCGCCAGGATGAGGTCCACGTCGTTGTCGGCGCCGCCCCATCGTGGCGCGAAGTCGCGCCGGTACAGCCAAGCCGTAACGGCCGCCGCGCCGCCGATGGTCGCGGCGCCCGCCGCCCGCAGTGCGGGGCCGTAGTCGATCAGGCCGTCGTCCCAGCGGTCGAACCGGCTCCGCAGTTCCTTCAGTAGCTCCGGCAGCCGGGCGGCGACCTCCTTGCGGCCCTCGCCGTCCAGCGTTCTGAGCTTCTCCGCGAGCCGGTCGGCGTGCCGCCTCTCGATCAGCTTCCTGACCTCGTCCCAGTGATCCATGGCGGGGAACCTAACCAGCCGTACCGACACTTTCGGCCGCTTCCGGCCTCACCGCCCCGGCCGGCGCTCCCCGGAACGCCGGCTCGCCGGCCCCTCTCTGCTTGTAGGCGGTTCTTTGTCAGCGGTCCTGTTCATTCGTCTCGTGGAGCAGGTCGTGTGCGGTCTGGGCGGTCGCCGCACGGATCACCCAGGCCTCCAGGCGGGTGAGATCGGTGCAGGACGTGATCCGGGTGTGCGCCTCGTCCGAGACGGCGAAGCCCCGGGCGGCCATCACCAGCAGGACCAGCCTGGTGGCCTCTTCCGTTCTGCCCTCGATCCTGCCTTCTGCTCTGCCCTCGACCAGGCCCTCGGCCCTGCCTTCCGTCTTGCCCTCCGCCCTGACCTCGGGCCTGCCCTTCTCCGCGCCTTCCCGGAGGCCGTCCCGGAGACCTTGGCCGTAGTGCAAGCGGCCGAAAGGGCTGTAGACGGGCCAGCCATGAAACTCCTCTTCTTCCTCCGAGGCTGGCTGTGCCTCGGAAACGGACATATCGCAAACATCTTTGTATCGCTTCAGAGCATGATCGGCGGGTAGTTCGGCGAGCGCTGCGGCGAGCGCTTCATCGCCTAGGAACGCCCGCAGGACCGTCTCCGCGAGCTGAGAGCGCTCGCGGAGGAGCCGGAGGATCGAGGTGTGTTGGGGTGACAGAATGTCGCTCAATGTAATTTGAAAAATACTTTGAGTGAGATATTTCCGCGAAAAACCAGCATGGATGATACCGCTCCGTCATGGAGGCGGCCGGTGTGGGGCGTGGTGGGCGGCTTACGCGGAGGCCGTCTCGCTGGAGTCGTCCGGAACGAGGGGCAGGAGGAGCTCGTAGAGATCGCGAAGCCGGTCGGGGCCGACGGGAGGAAAGACGAGGGTGGCGCCGACGGCGAGGAGGTAGGGCAGGAGGGCCGCGGTCCGGGCTTCCTCGTCATCGGCGGCGGCCGGTCGCCACACCCGCTGCAGCGCGGCCAGTCGTGCCTCGTCGAGGCGGGTCTGCACGGCCCGCACGTCCGCGTCCCAGGTCGCCCACGCCCGCAGTGCGGTCTCGACCTCGGGCCGGTAGAGCCCTGCGCCGTCGGAGCCGACGAGATTCGTCAGTCGCGTGAGGACGGCTCGGGGACCGGCCGATTCGCCCACCTCGGAGATGGCGTTCTCCAGCGCTTCAATCGAAAGACGCTCGAAGTGGGCGAGAAGCGCTTTCTTGTACCCGTCGGCGCCGTCGAAGTGATGGTGGAACGACCCTTTCGACAGGTTGAGCCGGGCGGCGATCCGGTCGATCCGGATCCCTGCCGCGCCTTCCTCCGCGAGGACCTTCAGGCCCTCGTCCAGCCACCGGGCCCGTGCCGTGCTCATCGGGCGAACGTACCACAGGGTATGGAACGGTCCGCGCTCGTCGGGGCGCTCGCGAGCGTCATGCGAGGAAGCCGTAGACGCCGACGGCGACGCAGATCAGCAGCATGCCGACGGCGTTGAGGAAGAGGTTGCGGCCGAAGTCCCGGGCCGCGACGTGCATCGCG
Organism: Streptosporangium sp. NPDC048047; assembly: GCF_040653115.1. Taxonomy (NCBI): domain Bacteria; kingdom Bacillati; phylum Actinomycetota; class Actinomycetes; order Streptosporangiales; family Streptosporangiaceae; genus Streptosporangium; species Streptosporangium sp. NPDC048047. The sequence continues at coordinate 16,687 of NZ_JBEZNH010000029.1, forward strand.
ATGGCGACGACGAAGTAGAGCACGAGGGCGGCGCAGGTGACGGCGCCGAGATACGGCAGCCGGATGCCGAGGATCAGGCCGGCGGCCGCGGCGAACTTCAGCGGCGGCAGCATCCACCAGTGACGCCGAGGCCAGTTCACGTCCTCAAGGCACCGGGCGATGAACGGGGCGGGTTTGATGCACATGACGGCGTCCCCGGCCTGGATGAGCGCCAGGAGGATCACCGGCCAGACGGGGTCGGGCAATGCGGACATGTCTCTCCTCGAATCGGGATCACCCGACCGTACCATACGGTATGGTACGGTCAACGGCCGGCCTTCCGCCGCTGGAGATCCGATTCGTCTCATCACGGCCGGCGGGGTCGTCGCCTCGATGAGGCGGGGGTTCCGCTGACCTGCCCCGAGATGGGGCTGATCGCCCTGGATCCGGACCCGGGACCTAGCCCGGCCGGACCTCGTCGCCGACTCTCAGATCGCCGAGGTTCCTGGGCACCAGGCGGATGCCGAACCAGGTGTTCCCGTCCCAGCGCCGATGCTTGGCCAGGGTTCTCAGGGGTTCCTTGCCGCGCTCCTGGGTCGCCGGGTCCCAGATGGTGGTGGCGCAGCGGTCGCACGCCACCGAGACACGGAAGTCGATCTCCCCGATGCGGACCGACGCCCAGGCGTCCTCCGCGAAGGGTTCCTCGCCGTCGATGACGACGTTGGGCCGGAAGCGGGCGATGTCGAGGGGGCAGGGGGGCTGCTCCTGGCGTTCCGCGGCGCCTTCGGTGATCCAGTCGTCCAGGAGCCGGAGCGAGCTCCTGGAGACGAGATGGAGGGGGCCGTCCCAGAGGCCGCCCTGTTTCTCGGTGATGGTCCGGCGTCCAGGATCGTCCAGCCAGACGAGACGGGCGGGCCTGCCGAGCAGGCGGGTGAACCACTCGTGGGCGTCGGCGTGGGCGAGCACGGCCCGATCGAGGGTGGAGCAGTCCAGCGGGATCGTGTCACCGGTGGCGGGGGGAACCTTGATCTCACCCGGGCCCTCCGCCGACAGGTGGAGGCCGCCTTCGGGGGTCTCGACGGCCGAAACCGAGAGGAGCCGTGGGTGTTCACCCACCCAGATCAGCTCTCCCAGCGGGTCCACCACGCCCCAGCGGCGGTCGCCCTCCAGGCCCCAGGGAAGGACCCGGGCGGATGAGCGGGAGATGCCTTTGGCGGACTTGAGGGGGTAGGTGCGGATCTCCGCTAGCTCCATTGGTCAAGAATAAAAGAAAGCGCTCTCTTGGGGTATGGGAGCGTGCCCACGAGGTGTCCGAAGCGGGGGTGCCGGGCCCCTGTTCGGCTCGTGGGCGGGCGTTCGTCAGTGGTCCTGTTCGCCGGCACGGCGAAGTCGCCGAGGGCCCGTCTCCGCTCAGCGTCCCAGCGCCGGTGTGAGCGAGATCGGCCCGGCGGGCAGGTGCCGGCCGCGGGGAACGGGGTCGACCAGGACGCCGTCGTGGACCACCACCCGGCCGCCGACCAGAACGGTCCGCGGCCTGCCGGTCAGGGACATGCCGTCGTACGGCGTGTAGTCCGTCGCCATGTGCAGGTCATCGGCGCTCACCCGCCACCGGGCGGCCGGATCCCAGATCGCGATGTCGGCGTCCGCGCCCGGCATCAGCGTCCCCTTGCGGGGGTACAGGCCGTTGGTCCTGGCCGGATTGGCGGCGGTCAGCTCGACGAACCGGGTGGCGGGCAGCCCGGCCCCGACGACGTACTCGGAGAAGACCACCGGCAACCGGGTCTCCACCCCGGGCAGGCCGTTGGGCATGGCCCGCACGTCGGTGCGCCGCGACTCCTTCTGCGCCACGTCGTAACAGCAGTGGTCGCTGCCGATCGTGGTGATCTCCCCCGTGAACAGGTGGCGTCCCAGCGCGTCGACGGCCTGGCGGGAGCGGAGCGGCGGGCAACAGACGAACCGCTCCGGGGCGGGTCCGGCATAGTTGCCGTCGTCCAGCACCAGGTGGTGGGCGACCGATTCGGTGAACGCCGGCACGCCCCGCCGCCTGGCCGCCGCCACCAGCTCGACCGCCTCGGCGGTGGACTGGTGCACGAAGTAGACCGGCGCCGACAGCGACTCGGCGATGGCCAGCACCTCGGCCACCGAGGCGGTCTCGGCCTGCTCGGGGCGGGTCGCGGCCATGTGCTCGGCGCCGAGCCTGCCACTCGCCGCGCACCGCTCCTGGGCGTCCTCGATGAGGTGGTCGGCCTCGCAGTGGATCACCACCATGCCGCCCAGGTCGCGCAGCGTCCGCATGGTCCGCAGAATGGTGTCCTCGCCCGCCATGGTCTCGCCGCGGTAGGTGGTGAACATCTTCACCGTCGGCATGCCGTCCGCGACCAGCGCGCCGAGTTGGTCGGGTACGGTCTCGTCCCACTCCACGACGCAGGCGTGCAGGGCGCTGTCGCACAGTCCCCGAGCGGCCTCGGCCCGCTGGGCGTAGGCCGCGTCGGCGGGTGCCTCGCCGGGCCGTGGGATGGCGAAGTCCACGATCGTGGTGGTGCCGCCGAACACCGCGGCCGTCGTGCACTCGGTGTAGTCGTCGAGCGAGGTGAAGTCGCCGGAGGTGAAGCCGACATGGCAGTGCGGATCCACCCCGCCCGGCATGACCAGCCGCCCGGTCGCGTCGACCTCGGTGGCGCCGCCCGGCGCGGGCGCGCCCGGTTCGGCCAGGGCGACGACGACGCCGCCTGCCACGAACACGTCGGCCGGGGCGGACCAGCCCGCCTCGACCACCGTGCCACCCCGCACCACCAGTTCGGCGTCCCTCATCAGATCAGGTCCTGCGTCCGGCCGGACGCGAGGTAGGCGCGCCAGCCGCCGGCCGTACTGATGTCGGTGACCCCCGGCAGGGTCAGTGACCCGTCGCGCATCCGCATGGACAGCGACCCGCTGCCGTCGGAGAGTTCGATCACGCTCAGCTCCAGCTCCTCCGGCTCGTTCGGCAGCAGGTGCTCGCGCAGGATCCGGTAGCTGACCTCGTACAGCTCACCGGGTACGACGTGCCCACCGGAGGCCACCGGGTACAGGCCTGGGAACTCGTCGCGTACCGAGTAGAACCGGTAGCGCGGGGCGGTCTCGACGGGGCCGACGAACACCGCGCCGCTCAGCGCGGTGTTCAGGCTGCCGCCCGACATCGCCTGGCCGTTGACGAACATCCGCAGATTCTCCACGGGGTCTCCTTCAGTATCGGGGTTCGGCCGCGCGGCGGGCACGTTCGGCGGCGGGGTCGGGGATCGGGACGGCCGCCAGCAGCGACCGGGTGTAGGGGTGCTCCGGCTCCCCGTACACCTGATCCCGGGTGCCGATCTCGGCGAGCCGTCCCTGCTCCAGGACCGCGATCCGGTCGCACAGGTAGTAGACGACCGCCAGATCGTGCGCGATGAACAGGATCGACAGGTTCAGCCGCAGTCTCAGGTCCCGTAGCAGATTGAGCACCTGGGCCTGGACCGAGACGTCCAGGGAGGAGATCGGCTCGTCGCAGATGAGCAGCCGGGGCTCGACCGCCAGGGCCCTGGCGATGGCGATGCGCTGGCGCTGCCCGCCCGAGAACGACCTGGGGTAGCGGTCCAGGTGATCGGCGGACATGCTCACCGTCTCCAGCAGGGCCGCCGCGCGTTCCCGGCGCCGGCGCCGGTCCGGTTCGAGACCGTGTACGGTGAGCGGCTCCTCAAGCAGTTCAGCCACGGTCATCCGGGGGTTCAGCGACGAGTACGGGTCCTGGAACACCATCTGCATCTCACGGCGAAGGGAGCGCAGCTCCCCACGCCGGGCCGCCAGCACATCACGCCCGCCGAGCTCCACCCGGCCGGAGTCGGGCTCGGTCAGCCGCGCCACGCACCGCGCCGTGGTGGACTTGCCGGAGCCCGACTCCCCGACCAGGCCGAGCACCTCGCCCGGCATCATGTCGAAGGAGACGTCGTCCAGTACCCGCCTGCCCTCGAAGGTCTTGACCAGGTTCCGCACCCGCAGCAGGGGCTCGCTCATGACGGGCTCACCGTTTCCTCCTCGACCGTCTCCACGGCGGAGCCGATGGTGGCCAGCGGCCTGGACAGGTCGCCCCCGACCCGGGGCACGGCCGCGAGCAGTGCCCTGGTGTAGGGGTGCCGGGGCCGGGCGTAGATCTCCTCGATCGGGCCGCTCTCCACCGCCAGTCCGTGGCGCATCACCACGACCCGTTCGGCGAACCCGGCCACGATGCCCAGATCGTGGGTGATCAGCAGGACCGCCATGCCCCGCTCGTCGGCCAGTTCGTGCAGCAGCTGCAGCACCTGTGCCTGGACCCGCACGTCGAGCGCGGTGGTCGGCTCGTCGGCGATGAGCAACGCGGGTTCCGCGATGATCGCGATGGCGATCACCACCCGCTGCCGCATCCCGCCGGAGAACTGGTGAGGGTAGTCGTCGAAGCGCTGCTCGGCGTCACGCACTCCCAGCCGGGAGAGCAGTTCGACGCCGCGCCGCCTGGCGACCTTCTTGGGCACCCCGCGGATGATCAGCGGCTGGGTGATCTGCCAGCCGATCGTCATCACCGGGTTGAGCGAGGCCAGCGGGTCCTGGAAGACCAGGCCGACCCCCGAACCCCGGATCTCGCGCATCCGGCGCGGCGGCAGCGTCAGCAGGTCGGTGCCTTCCAGTTCGATCCGCCCGGTCAGCGTGGCATCGGTGTCCAGCCGCAGCACGGCTCGCGCGGTGACCGACTTGCCGGAGCCGGACTCGCCGACCAGCGCGACCTTCTCGCCGCGGGCCAGCTCCAGGTCGACGCCGTGTACGACCTCGACCGGCCCCTCGGGCCCGGGAAAGCTCGCCCGCAGTTCTCGTACGGCGAGCAGCGGTGTGTCCGTCATCGGCCGGCCCCCTCGCGGATCGTCGGGTCGTTGCGCACCCGCAACCAGTCGCCCAGCAGGTTGAAGGAGATCGCGGTCAGCATGATGGCGAGGCCGGGGAAGGCCACCGCCCACCAGCCGTTGGTGAGGTTGTTGGCCGCCGCGGCGATCATCGCCCCCCATTCGGCGGACGGCACCTGCGCCCCGACGCCGACGAAGGACAGGCCGGAGATGACCAGCATCACCGCGGCGACGTCCAGCGTGGTCTGCACGTACAGGGTGTTCAGCGCGTTGGGCAGGATGTGCCGGAAGACGAGGCGGGTTCTGGAGACGCCGAGCGTCCTGGCCGCGTCGACGTACTCGGCGTCCTTGACGTCGCGGACCAGCGTGCGCACCAGCCGCGCGTAGCCGGGCCACCAGGTGAGGGCGAGGGCGATCACCGCGGACCGCAGGCCGGAACCGAGCGCGGCGGCCAGGCCGAGGGCCAGGATGATCGACGGGAGCGAGAGGCCGATGTCGGTGATCCGCATCAGCACCTCGTCGACGACCTTCCCGCCGAGGGCCGCGACGGTGCCGACCACGGTCCCCATCAGTGCCGCGGCGATGATCACGATCATCGTGGCGGGCAGGGTGATCCGCGCGCCGGACAGCACCCGGCTGAGGATGTCACGGCCGTTGGCGTCGGTGCCGAACCAGTGGTCGCCCGACGGGGGCAGCAGAGCCTTGGACAGGTCGACCGCGTAGGGGTCCTGCGGTGCGATCAGCGGCCCGATGACGGCGAGGATCACCATCGCCACGGCCACCACCACCGCGACGCGTTCGACGACCGGGACGCGGGGCAGACCGCGGCGGCGCGTTCCGATGACCGCGGTGGCGCCGGCGCTCATGCGTTCATCTCCGCGAGAGCGGGTGCGGCCGGCTCACCCGTACGGCGCTTCGTCCTGCGCAGCCGTGGGTTGAGCCAGAGCTGAACCAGGTCCACGACGATATTCGTCATGACGAAGACCACTCCGATCACGAGAACCGTGCCGATCACGGTGTAGAGGTCGTTCTGCAGGACGGCGGCGACCGCCTGGGCGCCGATGCCGGTCCTGCCGAAGATGGATTCCACCAGGACCGTGGAGCCGAGCATCCAGCCGAGTTGCATGCCGAGAATCGTGCTTGCCGGGACCATGGCATTGCGCAGGCCGTGCCGTACCACCACGCGGAACTCCGAGGCGCCGGTCGCCCGGGCCAGCGTGATGTAGTCGGAGTCCAACGTGGTGATCATTGACGAGCGCACCGTGCGGGCCACCACCGCGACGAACGAGGCGGCCAGTGTGAGAGCGGGAAGCAGCAGGTGCCACAGGGCGTCGCCGAAGGCGGCCGGGTTCCCGCCGAGCAGCGCGTCCAGCGAGGTCATCCCGGTGATCCTCGGCACGTCCTGGCCGAAGGCCAGCTGACCGGTCAGCGGCAGCAGCTTGAGTTCCGAGGCGAAGACGAGCTGAAGCATGAGGCCCAGCCAGAAGACCGGGACCGCCGCGCCCAGCAGGGCGATGAGCCGGGCCCCGGTGTCGGCCGGTCCGCCCCGGCGGTAGGCGGCGTACACGCCCAGCGGTACCGCCACCGCGATGTTGATCAGCATCGCGGCGAGGACGAGTTCTACCGAGGAGGGCAGTATGGCCGCGATGTCGTCGAGCACCGGCCGCTGGGTGAACACCGAGATGCCCAGGTCGCCGTGGAGCAGCCGGCCCAGATAGCCTGTGAACTGCTGCCACAGAGGCTGGTCGAGGCCGAGCTCGATCCGTACCTGTGCCACCTGTTCGGCGGTCGCGTTACGCCCCGCGGCGGTCCTGGCAGGGTCGCCGGGCAGTACCTGGGTCATCAGAAAGGTGACGACGGCCAGGCCGGCCAGAACGACGACGCTGGTCACGAGCCGCCGTATCAGGAAACGAGCCATAGGGTACCTCCCCTCAGTGGTGATCTCCGATGATGGGCGGGCTCGGCGCGGAGGTCCGCGCCCAGCCCGGAGGGTCAGCCGGCCTGCACCCGGTAGACGTCCACGGTCTGGTGGTGCGCGGGGTCGTAGGCGTAGCCGGTGAGTCCCTTGCGGTGAACCGTCACGTACTGCGGGTTGGACATGTTGATCGAGGGGTGATCGGCCGCGATGGTCTGCTGGGCCTCCTTGTAGAGAGCGCAGCGGGCTTCCAGGTCCGTCAGCTTCTGAGCGTCCTCGACCAGCTTGTCGACCTTCGGATTGTCATAGCCGCCGCTGTTCTGCCCGTTGTTGATGAACTTCGAGTCGAACTGCAGGTACAGCACGGAGTCCGGGTCCGGATAGGGCGGGAAGCCGTAGATCATGCCGAGGTCGGGCGTGGTGTCGTTGCTCTTGAGCATCTCGACGTACTGCGGGTAGGTGACCGCTGACAGCTCGACCTTCACTCCGATCTTGGCGAGCTCGGACTGGAGCAGCGTGGCCGCCTGCTCCATCTCGGCGGTGGCCTTGAGGTAGCTCATCGTCAGCGTGACGTTCCGCAGGCCGGCGGTGGCCAGGATGCTTTTCGCCTTCTCCGGGTCGTGGCCCGCCTGCGCGACCGTGGGGTCGGCGCAGGGCATGGTGCTCGGCAGCACTCCGATGGCCTTCTTGCCCGCGCCCTTGAGGATGGCCGACTGGTGCTGGTCGTAGTCGTAGGCGTAGGTGATGGCCTCGCGCAGCGCCTTGTCGGCCGCCGGTGAGTCCTTCATCTTGAAGAAGACGTACAGCTGCACGTTGGTGTCGGCCTTGTCCACCACGTAGCCGTTGCTTTCGAGACCGGCCCAGTCGTTGGGGTCGATGTCCATCGCGATGTCCACGTCACCGTTGCTCAGCGCGGTCTTCTGGGTCGCCGCCTGCGGCAGGTAGCGGATCACCACGTCCTTGGCCTGCTTGGTGAAGCCGCCCCAGTAGCCGTCGTGCCGGGTGAACTTGGCCTCCTGGTTGGGGGTGTACCCGACCAGCTTGTACGGTCCGGACCCCGCGTCGTTGGCCGCCAGCCACTGGCGGCCGGCGTCGGAGCCGGCGTTGGCCTGGACGAGCTTGGAGTTGAGCAGGTAGACCCGCGACAGTGCGCCCAGGAACGGCGCGTAGGACTGCTTCAGCTTGATCGTCAGATGGGTGTCGTCGACGACCTCGGCGGAGTCGTAGGCGGTCAGCAGCGACGCGACGCCCATCTTCAGCTCGGCGATCCGGTCCATCGTGTACTTCACGTCGGTGGCGGTCAGCTTGGTGCCGTCGTGGAAGGTCACGTCGTCGCGGAGCGTCAGGTCGAGGGTCTTGCCGTCCTTGGAGAACGTCCACTCGGTGGCGACGGCGGGGGCGATCGCGCCGTCCTCCCTGTATTCGACCAGGGTGTCGTAGGTAGGGATGGACACCTCGTCGACGGTCGAGTTGTCGGCCTGTACCGGGTCGAAGGTGGCCGGCGGCTCGTTCTCCGCGATGATCAGTGTCTGCTTGCGGACATCGGAGCCGCCGGAGGCGCCCGAGCCGCTCTGACCGCAGGCCGCGAGGACCAGCGCGCCGACGAGCAGGACGGAGGTCAGACCCGCCGTCCGCTTTCGGCCACGTGCCACCGGGGTGGCGGGGGGTCGGTGCACTTTCGTCTATCCTTCGCTCTTGAGCCGGGCGGCCCTGGCCGGCGTGGGCCGCCAGCCGTCGCCGTCCACGATCACGCCATAGGACTGCTCCGCGGCCTCGGCGCTGACATAGCCGTTGAGCACGTCGGCCACCACCGTGGCCGGGTCGCGGTCGAGAGGGTCGCCGTAGCCGCCGCCTCCGGCGGTCCGGTTCACGAACCGGTCGCCGGCCTTCATCGCGGCCCGGTACATGCCGACCCGCTTGGCCCGGTCGGTGTCCGGCCACAGCACCATCTCGCTGGGCTCGGGTTCCTGGCCGCCGTGCAGCGCCCAGGGCCGGGTCTTGCTCTTCTTCTTCATCGACAGCACCTCGCCGTCGGCGAGGTAGCGGACCTGCCTGAGCACGCCGACGCCGCCGCGGAACCGGCCGGCCCCGCCGGAGTCGGGGATCAGCTCCAACCGCTCGTGGAACACGGTGGACTTGTGCTCCAGCACCTCGACGGGGGTGTTTCTCACGACGCTCTGGGAGGGGTGCTGCTGGGCGTTCGCGCCGTCGCGGTCCTTGCGCGCACCCCAGCCGATGCCCTCGTTGTTGCTGATCACAAAGTCCGTGCCGGTGCGCGGGTCGTGGCCGAGCGCCATGAATCCCGGCTCGTCACCACCGGAGGAGGCCGGGATCGAGTCCATCACCTGGGACAGCGCCTTGTGGATCAGTTCGAACGCGACGATGCCGCTCCACTGGGTGAAGGTCGCGGCCGGATAGACGGCGTGGAAGAAGTTGCCGGGATCGGCCTTGACCTCCAGGGCCCGGTAGTGCCCGGAGTTGGAGGGCTCCCTGGGCGTGGTCAGCTCCTTGAAGATGGCCTTGCCCAGGCTCTCGGTGGCGCCGATCGGCAGGTTGACCGGGCCGGCCACCGCGCCGTCGGAGCCGTTGAAGTCGACCTCCATCCGGTCGCCGTCGATGGTGACCTTGACCTCCATCCGGATCAGGTCCTCGGTGATGCCGTCGTCGTCGCAGTAGTCGAAGGCCGTCCAGGTGCCGTTGGGCAGGGCGGCCAGGGCCTTGCGGGCGACCCGCTCGCCATGCTCGATGATCTGCCTGACGGCCTGGTCGACGGTCTCGCCACCGAACTTCTCCCAGACCTGCGCCAGCCGGTTCTCGCCGGTGCGCAGGGCGGCGAGCTGGGCGTGGAAGTCGCCGATGGTCAGGTCGGGCAGCCGGGAGTTGAACCGGATGAGCTCGACGATGTCGCGGACCACCTCCCCACGGCTCACGATCTTGGTGCCGGGGAAGATGAGACCTTCCTGGTGCATGTCGGTGGAGTCCAGGACATAGCCCGGGGCCTTGGCGCCGAGGTCCATCCAGTGCGCGCGCACCGCGAGGTAGGCCGCGGGGCCCTCGTGCCCGTCGCGGAAGACCGGTGCGAAGAGCATCGCGTCGTAGGAGTGCGCGCCGCTCCAGTACGGGTAGTTCAGCAGGTAGACGTCGCCGGGGGCGAAGTTCTCCCGGCCGACGTACTCCACGCCCTTGACGATGGCGTGGTCGTTGGCCCCGAGGAACGAGGTGATACCCGCGGCCTCGGCGGTCAGGTCCAGGTCGGCGTTGTAGATCGAGATGCCGAAGTCGAGCACCTCGTAGATCACCGGGTTGAAGGCCGCCCGCACCAGGGTGCGGCGCATCTGCTCGCCCACCGAGACCAGGTAGTTGCGGATCACCTCGACGGTCGCGCCGTCCAGACGCTCAGGGGTGTTCACAGGGTCCCTCCGGTACCGGTCACCAGCAGTTGTCCGTAGGTGTCGACGGTGAGCCGCTGATCACCGAAGATCACCGTCGTCGAGGTGCCCTCGTCGACGATCGCCGGGCCGCTCACCTCGTGGCCGGGCGCCAGGGTGGTCCGGTCGTAGACCGCGAACACGGCGGTCTCGCCGGTGGCGACGTCGAAGGCGGGGCGCTCGCCGACCGCCTCGGGGCCGCCGGGCCCGGCGGGCGCCAGTTCGCGCAGGGCCGGCTTGGCCAGCCGCCCCACCGCCCGTACGCGCAGGGTGAGGATCTGCCCGGTATCGGCCATCGCGTGGCCGTAGCGCGCCTCGTGCTGGGCGTTGAAACGAGCCAGGACGCTCGCGGCGGTGTCGCCGGGCCGCAGGTCGATGCCGAGGCTGTGCTCCTGGCCGTGGTAGCGGAGGTCCAGTCTGCGGATCAGGGTGCGGTCTTCCGACTTGATGCCCTGCGTGGACAGCACCTCGTCGCCCTGTGCCTCCAGGGTGGCGAACTCGCTCTCCAGGTCGGCCAGGCTCTCGTCGCTGAGGGAGCGCAGCACGGTGGCGGCGAACTCGTACTCCAGGTCGGACATCAGCATGCCGAAGGCGGAGAACGCGGCGGGCACCTGCGGGACGATCGTGGTGGCGATGCCCATCTCCCTGGCGAGCATCGGGCCGAGCAGCGGTCCCGCGCCGCCGATGGCCAGCAGCGCGAACTCGCGCGGATCCAGCGCCCGCTCCACGGTGATCTCACGCAGCGCGCCGACCATCCGGGCCAGCAGTACCCGGAAGACGCTCGCGGCGGCCTGGTTCACGCTCACCCCGAGGGGAACGGCCAGCTTGGTCTCGATCGCGGCGCGGGCCGCCTCCGCGTCGATGGTCATGTCGCCGCCCAGGAACGCGGCGGGGTCCAGATAGCCGAGCACCAGCGCGGCGTCGGTGACGGTCGGCTCGGTGCCGCCCGCGCCGTAGGCCACCGGTCCCGGCACGGCGCCCGCGCTGTGCGGACCGACCTTGAGCAGACCCTCGTCGATCCAGGCGATCGAGCCTCCGCCCGCCCCCACGGTGCGGATGTCGAAGATCGGAATGAGCAGTGGGAAGCCGTCGATGCCCGCCTCGTGCGCCTCGCCCGGCTCGCCGTCCTCGATGACGCAGCAGTCCACGCTGGTGCCGCCGACGTCGAAGGAGATCAGCTTGGGCAGTCGCTGCTCGCGCGCCAGGAAGGAGGCGCCCACCACTCCTCCCGCGGGACCGGACAGCACGGTCATCAGCGGGGCGCGGCGGGCCAGTTCCGCGGTCATCGCCCCGCCGCCCGAGCGCATGATGTGCAGCGGGTGGGTGAGTCCCGCCTCGGTCAGCCTGGCCTCCAGGGTGCCGATGTAGTCGCTCAGCACCGGCCGGATGTAGGCGTCCAGAGTGACGGTGCTGGTCCGCTCGTACTCGCGGTACTCGCGGGTGATGTCGGTGGAGACCGAGATCGACACGTCCGGGTAGAGCCCGCGCAGGATGCGCGCGGCCCGCTGTTCGTGCTCGGGGTTGGCGTAGGAGTGCAGGAAGCAGATGGCCAGTGAGTCCAGCCCCTGCTCCTCGACCAGGATCCGGCCGGCCTCGCGCACGGCGTCCTCGTCCAGGTCCCGCACCACGTCGCCCTGCGCGTCGATCCGGCAGGGCACGCCGATCCGCTGGCGGCGCGGCACCAGCGGCGGGGGCGGGGCGTAGGAGAAGTCGTACATGTGCTGGCCGGGGACGTTGGCGCGGGCGATTTCCAGCAGGTCCCTGAAGCCGTCATTGGTGATGATGCCGAGGTCGGCGCCGCGGCGCTGCAGGATCGCGTTCAGGCCGAGCGTGGTGCCGTGGACGAACGCCTCCACTTCGTCCAGCCGGGTGGCGAGACCGCCCACCGCCTCCAGGACGCCCCGCTCGGGGGCGCCGGGGGTGGTCGAGGCCTTGTGCAGCCGGATCCGTCCGGTCTCCTCGTCGTAGGCGATCGCGTCGACGAACGTGCCGCCGATGTCCACGGCGAAGCGGGTACGGCCGGCCGGAGCGTCGGGGGAGTTCACAGGGCGCCTCCAGGGACCTGCTGCGGGGCGGGGGCGACCGGCAGATCGTCACGGACGATCCGGCCGGCCTGCATGACGAAGGGGATGCGGCGCAGCGCGGAGACGTCGCTCAGCGGATCGCGCTCGGTGACGATCAGGTCGGCGAGGTGGCCTTCCTCGACGGCGCCGGCCTGACCGGCCAGCCCGACCAGGCGCGCGGCCTCGGACGTGCCGGCCCGCACCGCCTGGAGGGGGCTGAGGCCCGCGTCGGTGAGGAACTCCATCTCGCGGACCGCCACGACGGTGTCCTCGATGGGCTCGCCCGGCGGGTAGTCGGTGCCGGCGAGCATGGTGATGCCGGGCGCGCCGGGGTCGTCCGGGTCGGCGATGCCGGCCGCGACCGCCCGGCGGATGCTCGCCAGATGGCCGGGGCCGACCTCCACCGCCCGCTCGATCTGCCAGGGCGTGAAGTCGTGCTCGGCCATCCAGTCGGGGCAGCGGGTGACGCACAGGGTCGGGGTGAGGAACACCCGCCGGTCCGCCATCAGCTTGGCCGTGTCGTCGTCCAGCTCGTAGGCGTGCTCGTAGCCGCGGACTCCGGCGGCGAGCGCCTCGCGGATCGCCGAGCCGGCGCCGGCGTGCGCGGTCACGTAACTGCCGTGCTCCTCGGCGGCGCGGACCACGGCCCGCATCTCCTCGGCGGTCATCTGCGCGCCGGTGAACGACTCGTCCTGGTGGGCGATGCCACCGGTGATGAAGATCTTGATCAGGTCGGCGCCCGCGTCCAGCTCCTGCCTGGCCGCGCACAGGAAGCCGTCGTGCCCGTCGGCGTAGGAGCAGTCGGCGCCCTTGCCATGGCCGCCGGTGGTGGAGATGGCCCGGCCCGCTCCGACGATCCGCGGCGCGGCCACCCAGCCCTGGTCCGCGGCGGTGCGCACCAGCAGGTCGGCGCGGTTCTGCTCGTGTACGCAGCGGATCGTGGTGACCCCCGCGACGAGGGCGTCCTGTGCCCGGGACAGCGCGCGCAGCGCGGTCAGCCCGGCGTTCTCCGACTCGTCGGTGGCGGAGAAGGGGTAGAGCACCGACAGGTGGGTGTGCACCGAGATCAGGCCGGGCATCAGGTACCTGCCGCCCAGCTCGACGGTTCGCGCTCCCGGGGGCGGGGCGTCCGTCGTGATCTTCTCGATCCGGCCGGCCGCGATGAGCACGTTGGCGTTCCTGCGGATCCGCCCCGATCGGACGTCCACGACGTGCCCACCGGTCAACCAGAGGGTCTCGGTCTCGGACGTGGGTCGCAGCCGAGGTGATGTCAGCACCGCTTACTCCTTGCTGTCCTGGTGGTTTTCCTGCTCCGGGCCGTTGTCTTCCTGTTTCCACCGCTTCATCAGCCGGCCGGGACCGAGGTCGGAGACGTCGACCGGTGGCGGCCTGCCCTCGATCAGGCAGCGCAGCGTCTCCCCCCACAGCGGGGCGAAGCTGAAGGCGTAGGTGCCTCCCGCCACGTAGAACCCGGGGGCGCCGGGCACTTCGCCGATCACCGGCATCTCGTCGGGCGTGGCCGCGAGCGGCCCGGCCCACATCCGCAGCAGCCGCAGGTCCCGGATGAACGGCAGCACCCGGGCCGCCAGTGCGACGTTGCCCACCAGACTGTCCAGGCTGGTGGCGCTCCGGCCGGTCAGGTCCATGCTCAGGGCAGGCCAGCCGCCGCCGATCAGCAGGTTGCCCGCGGCGACCTGCTTCACCGACAGCCCTTCGCCGATGTGCTGGACCAGGTGGGACATGGTGACCGAGGAGCGGACGGTGGCGTGCATCTGGATCGCCACAGGTGTCATCCGCAGCGTGATCCCGGCCAGGGCCGCGATCTCTCCCAGCCAGGGCCCGGCGACGTCGACCACCACGGGGGTGTCCACCACCTGCTCGGCGGCGCCGTGCCCGGCGACCACCCGCCAGCCGTCGCCGCTGCGCGTGATCCGCCGGACCGGCGCGAACGCCACGGTCCGGCCGCCGTGTCTGGCCGCCGAGGCCAGGTAGGCGGGGGTGACCTTCAACGGGTTGGCGTAGCCGTCCAGGTCACACCAGGTGGCGGCGGTCACCGTCGATCCGAGCAGGGGCAACGCGGCCCGCGCGGCGTCCCCGTCGAGGATTTCGGTGTGGATCCCGGCGGCGGCCTCCCAGCCGTGCTTGTCGCGCAGCTCCTGGCACTGCTCCTCGGTCTCGGCGACGGTGAAGCCGCCGGTGCGGCGGACCTCCACGGAGGTCTCCAGCTCTTCCTCCAGCGTCTCCCAGCGGTCACTCGCGGCGCGCTGCAGCGGCAGGAAACGCGCGCTGTCCAGCGGTACCGTCTGACCGGGGCGTCTGGTGTGCACGGCCTGCATGTGCAAGTTGCCGGCGGTGGTGCCGGAGCCCTCCCTACCGGGGGCTCCGCGTTCGAGCACGAGCACCCGATGACCGTTGCGGGCCAGGTGGCTGGCGACCGAGGCGCCGAGCACCCCGGCTCCCACGATCACCGCGTCCGCGGTCCGCGTGCTCATGCGTCGCCTTTCGGTGATTCCGGCCCGGCCATTTCCAGCAGCGTGGCAAGGGGAATGGGGCGCACCGGCAGGCGGGAGGGGAATACCTCCACCCGGGACTCGCCGTCGTCCGCGCTCCTGCGGGACGCGACGGACCGGACCAGCCCGGCGACCGCGAATCCGCATTCCCGGCCCTGGCAGGGGCCCATTCCCGCGCGGGTCCAGGCCTTGGTCGCGTTCAGGTCGCCGTCGGCGCTTCCTGCGGCGGCGGTGCGGATCTCCTCCGCGCGGACCGCCTCGCACCGGCAGACCATGGTGGCGGCGGGCAACGCGGGCACCAGCGTGTCGAGCAGCGTCGCCGGGCCGGGGTAGAGGGAGTCGGTCAGCGCGGTGAAACGCGCCGAACGACGCCTGGCCGACGCCACCTGCCGGGCCTCGGCCCCCGGTACGGCCACGCGGGCCTCACGGGTCAGGATGTCGTGCGCCGCGGCGAGCCCCCTGGTCTTCGCCGCGTGCACCCCGCCGATCCCCGCCGCCTCGCCCACCACGTACACGTCGGCCCGGGAGGTACGCCCCGCCGTGTCGGTCACGGGCACCGCGTCCCCGCTCGCCACGTCGATTCGCACATCGCAGCCGAGCATGCGGGCCAGGTCGGTCTGGGGGCGGAAGCCGTACCCGACGCAGAGCGCGTCCACCTCGACGGTGCGGACCGCGCGCGTGGGCCTGGCCGCGGCGGCGAGGGTCACCGAGGAGACCCGGTCGCGGCCGTCGGCGCGGAGCACGACGGTCTCCTGCCAGACCGGCACCCGGGCGCGGGCCAGCCGCGCGGCGTAGCGGGCCAGCTCACGCAGTCGCGCGGGGTGGCCGAGCGTGCCCAGCGCCCGCAGGCTCGGCCGGTACGGCCTGCCCGCCTCGGCGACGCCCGCCACGCTCACGCCGAGTTCGATCAGCGAGCAGGCGACCGGCAGCAGGAACGGTCCTGAACCGGCCAGGACGACCCGGTCCCCGATGGTGGTGTGGTCGCTCGCGGCCAGGTGCTGGGCGAAGCCCGGTGTGGTCACTCCGGGAAGCTGCCAGCCGGGGAAGGGGAACACCCGCTCGAAGGCGCCGGTCGCCAGTACGAGATGGCGGGCGCGCAACCGCACCGGACGCTCGGCGGCGTCGGAGGCGAGCAGTGTGCGCCCGTCGTCATCCACGCCCCAGACCAGATGGCCGGTACGGCACTCGACGCCGGCCGCGCGCATCTGGGCGATCAGCCGGCCGCCCTCGGGCCGGTGGTCGCCCCAGTACCCCGCCACCGCGGGAGCGGGCCGCCGGTAGTACTGCCCGCCCAGTTCCGGCTGCTCGTCGAGGATCGTCACAGACAGTCCGGCGGCGGCGAGCCGGGTCGCGGCGCTGAGCCCCGCAGGACCACCGCCGACGATGACGACGTCCCGTTCGACGACCGCGCCGTACGTGGCCGTGCTGTGCTCAGTGGTCATGCGGGGCCTCTTCCTCTGCGGCCGTCTCGACCCGCATGCCGGCATGGATCTTGGTGATGCAGGCGCGGACCCCTGGACGGCCGTCCACGGTCACCTCGCACTCGAAACACACGCCCATCCCGCAGAAGGGGCCGCGCGGGTCACCGCCCACCGGATTGCGCCGCAGGCTCCACCGCCGCTCGCCGACGAGAACCGCGGCGAGGCTGATGCCGTCGACGGCCCGCACGGAGACGCCGTCGACGACGATCTCCGTCTGCGGAGCCCGGCCCGGTCCGCCATGCCGGCCGGCGCGGTCCCGTGTCGCCGTCATCGTCCGGCCCGCCCCGGGACGGTGGCCGCGTCGCCCCCGGAGAGGGCTTCGACCAGGCCGAACTCTTTCAGCACGGCGCCGATCGCGTCGAGCCTCTCCGGGTCGGTGATCGGCAGGAGCGGCGGACGGACGTGCCCGCCCGGCTGGCCGAGCATCGCCATGGCGGCCTTGAGCTGGGCGATGGGCGCGCCGTACACGCCGCTGTAGTCGGGATTGATCAGCTGGGAGGAGAGGGCCGTGTACCGGTCGGCCCAGCCGCGCGCCGCCTCGCGGTCCCCGGCCGCGACCGCCTCGTAGTAGGGGACGGCGAACGGGGCTCCCATGCCGCCGCCGTCGATGTTGCCGTCCCCGCCCAGCTCCAGCAGCACGGCGAGGCCCCGCCGGTGCAGGAAGCTGCCGAACACCCGGACCCGGTCGCTCACCTCCTCCACGGTGCCGAGCATCCGCAGCCAGTCACCGGTGCTGTCCTTGATGGCCACCACGTTGTCCAGGTCGGCCAGTCCGGACATCAGCCCGGGGTGGGCGGAGATGTCGACAGCCACCCCGCGCGGCCAGTTGTAGACCATGAACGGCAGCTCCGTCGCGGAGCTGACCTGCCGGTAGAAGGCGAGGATGTCCTCCGGCCCGGGATGCACGTACGGCGGGGGAGTGGCGAGCACGCCGTCCGCGCCCGCCTCCGCGGCGTGCCGCGCGAACCCGATCGCCTCGGCGGGGGTGTAGGCCGTGACACCGATGACCACCGGGATCCTGCCGGAGAGCTCGGACACCGCGATCTCGGCGACCCGGCGGCGTTCGGCCGCGCTCTGGCTGAACCATTCACCGGTGCTCCCATTGACCAGGATCCCGTGCACGCCCTGGGCGGCGTAGAGCCGGAGCAGCGCGCGCCACGCGTCCTCGTCCAGCGCGCCTTCGCTGGTGAAGGGGGTGGGCGCGGCCGGCCAGTAGCCGTGCCAGGTGACGTCGTCGCGGTCCATGGAGCCCCCGGAAGGTCGATTTGTAGTCATTTTTTGGGATCGCTTGCATAAGGTTGCAGTACTCGGGAGATTCCGGTCAAGACTAAAATTGGTTTTTAACCTGGACGGACTTGCCGAAGCGCTACCTAGCTTGCGTGATCTTGTGGAAAAATCTCCCCTCGGATGGGATCGATCCCAGAAAGTAGGACGATGGCGATCACGCTGAAGGACGTCGCCGCTGCGGCCGGGGTGTCACGCAGTACGGCTTCCCGCGCACTGAGCGGCTCACCGCTGATTGCCCCGGAGACCCGGGTGGCGGTGCAGGAGGTCGCGGACCGGATGGGTTACCGCCTCAACCGCGCCGCCAGCGCACTGCGTTCCAGGCAGTCCCACGTCGTGGGACTGGTGCTGAACAATCTCATCAACGCGTCCTTCCACACCATCGCGGAGGTGGTGCAGCGGCGCGCCGCCGCCGAGGGCTACCAGGTGATGCTCTGCATCACCGACGCGGACCCGCAGCGGGAGGAGTCCTTCCTCCGGACCCTCGCCGCGCACGGGGTGGACGGGTTGATCATGATAGGCACGGGCAGGAACACGGCCATGGCCAACGCGCTGCTCGCCGAGGGCATCGCGGTCGTCAACGTCATCCGCGCCGCCGCCGAGAGCGCCGCGCCGTCGGTGCTCGCCTCCGACCGCGAGGGCGCCCACGCGGCCACCTCACACCTGCTCGACCTGGGCCACGAGCGGATCGGCTTCCTCGGCGGCCTGCGGAGCGCCAACTCCGGCCTGGAGCGGTTCGCCGGCTACGAGCAGGCGCTGAGGGAACGCGGCACCCAGGTCGACGAGTCACTCGTCGAACGCGGGCCGTTCGACTCCGCCTTCGGCGCCGAGGCGACGGAGCGGCTGCTGCGTCGCAACCCGGATATGACGGCGCTGTTCGCCGCGAACCACGAGGCCGTGTTCGGCATGCTGCCCACCCTCGTCGGCGCCGGCATCGTCATTCCCGATCAGCTCTCGCTGATCTGCTATGAGGACATTCCCTGGCTGCGCTGGTGGCAGCCGCCCATCACCGTCGTCGACAACGGGGCCGGTGAACTCGGGGACCTCGCCATGAACCTGCTGCTCCAGCAGATCGAGCGGACCGACCGGCCGGCGGCTCCGGTACGGACCGGGCGAGCCGGTCGGACCTACCGGGTGGGCGCCCAGCTCGTCCTGCGCTCGTCCTGCGCGAAGCCGCCCGCCGGGTAGGCCCGGGGCCGCGCACCGGCGGGCGGTCCCGGGCCTACCCGCGAGAGGGCGGTGACATCCGATCCGTCGTGACGGTCATCGGTTCGCCGGGCACGGCGCGCCGCTCTCGGCCGCGCCGCCGGCCCGAGGGGGATCAGTGATCACCGCGAGACCCCGGCCGGTTCCCGGGGCTCCGGCCGTACCTCGGGGCGGCTCAGGCGGCCGGGCCACCAGGCCCGCGGGCCCAGGTCGCGCACCAGCGCCGGGACCAGCAGGGACCGCACCACCAGTGTGTCGAGCAGCACGCCGAAGGCGACGATGAACGCGAGCTGCGCCAGGAACGCCAGCGGGATCACCACCAGCGCGGCGAAGGTGGCGGCGAGCACGACGCCCGCCGAGGTGATCACCCCGCCGGTGGTGACCAGGCCGCGCAGCACGCCTTCCCGGGCCCCGTGGCGCGCGGTCTCCTCGCGCACCCTGGACATGAGGAAGATGTTGTAGTCCACGCCCAGCGCGACCAGGAAGACGAAGCCGTACAGCGGCACCGACGCGTCGCTGCCGGTGAACCCGAGCAGGTGCGTGAAGACCAGCGTGGAGACGCCGAGGGTGGCCAGGAAGTTCAGCGCCACGGTGACCACCAGGAGCACCGGCGCCACGAGCGAGCGCAGCAGGAAGATCAGGATGAGCAGGATGATCGCCAGGACGACCGGGACGATGAGCAGCGTGTCGCTCCGCGCGGTCTCCGTGGTGTCGTACTGCTGGGCGCTGTACCCGCCGACCATGACGCCGTCCTCGGTGTCGAGCGCGGCGCGCAGCCGCTTCACCGTGTCCTGGGCGCCGTCGCCGTCCGGCGCGTCGCGCAGCGTCGCCTCGACCAGGACGCGCCCGTCGACGACCTTGGGCTCGCCGCCCGGCCGGCCACTCTGGGACACCGGTTCGGCGCCGGAGACGCCCTCGATTCCGCGGGCCTTCTCCGCCACGGCCGCGGCGCGCCCGGCGGGGGCGACGATGATCGCGGGTTGTCCCGAGCCGCCGGGGAAGTGCTCGCTCAGCGTCGCCTGCGCCGCCACCGACGGCGCGTCGTTCACGAAGGTCTCGTCCAGCGGAACGCCCCGGGCGTTGAGCTGCGGAGCGAAGAGGGCCAGGGCGATGAGCGGCAGCAGGGTCGCGATCCACAGCCGGCGCGGGTGACGGTCGACCAGGGAGGCCACCCGGCCCCAGATCCCGCGCTTCCCGGCGTCGGCCGGGCGCGGCTTGGCCGGCCACAGCGCGGCGCGGCCCAGCAGGACGAGGACCGCGGGCAGGAAGGTGAGCGCGCTGAGCGCGGCGCACGCGATGCCGATGGCGCCCACCGGGCCGAGCGCGCGGTTGTTGGTCAGGCTGCTGAGCAGCAGCGCGAGCAGTGCCAGGGCCACCGTGGCGGCGCTGGCGACGATCGGCTCGAACGAGCGGCGCAGCGCGACGCGGCCCGCGGCGAAGCGGTCGCCGGTCGCGGCCAGCTCCTCCCGGAAGCGGGAGGTCAGCAGCAGCGCGTAGTCGGTGGCCGCGCCGATGACCAGGATGAACAGGATGCCCTGCACCTGACCGTCGACCCGGACGATGTCGTGGTCGGCCAGGAAGTACACCACGGCGCAGGCCAGTCCCAGGGCGAACACCGCGCCGATGATGATGACGAACGGCAGCAGCACGCTCCGGTACACCGCCAGCAGGATGACCAGTACGGTGACCAGCGCCACCCCGAGCAGCAGGCCGTCGATCCCGGCGAAGGCGTCGGACAGGTCGGCCCGGGTGGCCGCCGGTCCGGCGAGCTGGGCCCGCAGGCCGTCGACCGCCACCGCCGAACCGATCCGGTCCAGGGTCTCCCCGAGCGAGTCCTCGACGGCGGGGCTGAGCTGGACCACGCCCTGCAGCGCCCGGCCGTCGTCCGATCCGATGGCGGGGGAGGGCGTTCCGGTGACGCCCTCCGTGCCGCGCAGCGCGGCGAGCTTCCGCGTCGCCGTGGCGGTCTGCTCGGAGGTGACGGCCCCGCCGTCCGCGGTCCACACCACGATGAGCGGCTGCGTGTCACCCTCGCGGAACTTCTCCTGGACCTCCAGCACGCGTGTCGACTCCGCGCTCTGGGGCAGGAAGGCGGCCTGGTCGTTGGTGGAGACCTCGGCGAGCTTGCCGGCGAAGGGCCCCAGCCCGCCGCCGACGGCCAGCCAGACCAGCACCAGCAGGGCCGGGATGAGCCAGCGGATTCGCTTCCGTGCCATGGGGGCGCCTCTCCGTGATGCCATATGACTCAATAATCAAGATACTCAATGATTGAGTTAATGTAGCATGGCGGCATGGAAGGTGACGGCGAGGGGGGCATCGACCGGCTGGCCTTCGCGATACGGCTGCGCAGGATGACCGCGGAGTTCAACCGCATCGCCCACGATTTCGCCGGCGAGCACGGGCTGCACCACACCGACGTCCAAGCGCTCATCAAGATCTTCGATGCCCCGGAGCCGATCACCCCCACCCGGCTGCGGGAGGAGCTGAACCTCACCTCCGGCGCGGTCACCGCGTGCCTCGACCGGCTGGAGCGGGCCGGGCACATCCGCCGGGTCCGCGACGCGCACGACCGGCGCG
Source organism: Streptosporangium sp. NPDC048047 (assembly GCF_040653115.1). Taxonomy (NCBI): domain Bacteria; kingdom Bacillati; phylum Actinomycetota; class Actinomycetes; order Streptosporangiales; family Streptosporangiaceae; genus Streptosporangium; species Streptosporangium sp. NPDC048047. Next base: position 38,013 of record NZ_JBEZNH010000029.1, read on the forward strand.
TGGTCCACCTGCACTACCTCGACGCGGCCAAGGAACTGGCCGGGGCCTTCTTCCGCCCGCTCGGCCGCAGCACGGACAACACCCTGCGACGGTTCAGCCCGGAGGAACTGCGCACCGTGGCCGCCTTCCTCGACGTCATGAACGAGGAACTCGACGCGCTGCGCGCCGCACCCGGCTCTTCCTGACGTCTCCGCCGGGTTCTCTCCCGAAGGTCTCACGCCGAGATCTTCGGTCACACGGGCCGAATGGTTGCGCCCCGACCCGGCTCCTCAGAACACGCGCGCTGGACGGATGGACGTCCGCCCACGCGGCTTCGTACGGAGAGGAGCGGCGCCCGTTCCTGTCACGACGGCCGCCTCAGCGGGCGGTCACCGCGGGGACGGCCAAGAGCGCATCGGCCACCAGATGAGCCTCCACGGCGGCGGAGCAGGTGTCGCCCACCACGGCGACGGGCCTGCCACCGGCCTGGCACGCTCGCAGCACCTCGTGGATCCCCGGTATGGGCGCCGCTGTCACGTCTCGGCCTCGCGCGTGACGCCGTACAGTCCGCCACCCTACATGATCACATGAGGCCGATCCGTGTCCACCGTCTCTTTCGGACGGGTGCCGGCGGACACCCGTGCGGAACCTTCACACGCGCTCCCCGGGGCCATCACATGCCCCTGCTTGGCTTCCCTCTCATGAGGCGGGAACCCATCAGACAGGAGCCGGACATGGGACGGCGGCTCGCGCCGGTTCCGGTCAGAACGGAGGTGACGGGGGAGGACCGGGCGGACCGCGCGGCCTTCCTCACGGTGATGTCGCTGCCGGCGCTGGCGCTCGCGGACTGGTTCGTCGTGACGACCGTCATCCGCGACATCCAGTGTGAGCGGTACCAGCGCGGCGGCGGCATGGGCTGCGGCGGCTCGCCCGCGATGGGGGAGGCGTACACCACCGGACTGCTGCTGACGGTCCCGGCCCTGGCGGTCCAGCCGTGGCTGATCGGATTCGTGATCCGGTGGCTCCGGAACGGGTCACGCCCGTCCCCCGGCTGGATGCGCTCACGTCGCGGAGGGCGGCGCCGCGCATGACGTTTCCTGGACGGCCATGTCCGGCCTTCCCGGGACAACGCGGGACCGTGGGCCTCGTGCCGGGATCACATGGATTCGTTCCTTCGGCGAGCCGGATGAGCGCCCGGGTCAATGACGGCCGTGGAGCGCCCGTTCCGCCCGGTACCGGGCCGTCCACTCCAGGTTCAGCTCGTCGGCCTGCCGCCGGTGCCGGGGAACGATCGCCTGCCCCGGCGGCGCCTCCACCCCGAGGAAGCCGAGGACGCGGCGCGTCGTGCCGGTCATGTCCTCGTCGAGGTCCTCGTAGCGCACCCGGTACGGCCGGACCCCGGCAGAGGAGAACCACGCCTCCCACGCCGCGTTGTGATCCTCGATCGTCCGGACGAAGCGGGTGATCTCCTCGGCGTCGTACCTCGGCTCGTGTCCGTCGGCATCGTCGTCGCCGCTGATCTCGCCGTCGCCGCCGATGTACCAGGTCCGCGTCTGCTCCGCCCGCAGCCAGGACACCGCCTGGGCCGGCGTGTCGTCCCGCCGCAGGCAGACGAAGGCCGTACGGCCGAACGCCCGCTCCAGCAGGGCCAGGTCGCCCCCGGCGACGTCCGGGTGGACCGCTCCGAGTTTGGCGAGCAGCGTGTCGAGGGTCCCCCACATCAGCTTCGCCCCGAAGACCCCGTTGCCGCTCCGGCCCGCGGCGAGCGCGGCGCGGACGTAATCCGCGTGGTCGTATCCGCCGCCGGCCGTACGGCGGACCCCCCACCGCTCGGCCCACAGCGGTTCGTCGGGTTCCCGGAAGTACGCCTGCGGGCGGCCGGCGACACCCGTGGAGCCGAGCAGACCGAGCAGCAGGGAGGAGCCGGACCGGGGGGTGGCGCACACGAAGTAGGAGTCGAAACGGGCAGCGTGGTCCATCGCCATGGCGACACGTAACCGCACGTCCCGGCGACCCGCAAACCGATTTTCCGTGTCACCCGCTCTCGGCCGGTGTCACCCGCTCTCGGCCGGTGTCACCCGCTCCCGGCCGGTGTCACCCGGCCCCGGCCCGCGTCGCCAGGCGGGCGCGGACGACGAGGTCGTGCAGGAGGCCGCCCGCCTCCGGTGCCTCCGGCAGGTGTGAGGCGTCCCGGGCCTCCTCCAGGACGGCGGTCAGCCGGGTGACGTCGCGTTCCAGCCGCGCGCGGCCGGGGCCGTCCGCGGGCGGCGCCCCGTGCTCCGCGTGCCGCTTGGCGGCCACCAGCTCCGCCAGGTACGGCGGGCCGCCGTCCAGGCGGGTGAGGTCGGCGACGAGCGTTCCGGTGCGCATCAGGTGGATGCCGGTGAGCAGCACCCGGAACGTGTACAGCAGCGGCTTGAGCTCCCCGGACCGCTCGAACAGGCGCCACTGCGTCCGGGCGAAACCCAGGTAGTGGTGGGCGTGGTGGCGGGTCAGGCAGCCGGGTGCGGCGGCGGCCAGCTCCTCGTGCACCGGGGACGTCGTCACCACCAGCGGGGACAGCAACTGCTCCAGCACGTAGCCGTTGCGGCGCAGCAGCAGCCGGCAGAACTTGGCCAGGTCGTGGGTGACGAGGTCCACCTCCACACCGTGACGGGTCCACGAGCGGGTGACGGTCTCCTCGGCGGCCCGCAGCCCGACGACGTCCTCCAGCGGCAGCAGGTGCACGCCGCGCAGGTCCACGTCGGAGTCGACGGACGGGAAACCGTACAGGTGCGCGCCGCTGACCGTGGCGAACGCCAGGGCGTGCGGCTGCTCGGCGGGGATCTCGGCCAGCCAGGCCGGGAGATGGACGGTCACCATGACCTCCGGAGGATGCCCCGGCCTTCAGGTCGGGGAGGAATCCGGACCCCGTCAGGGACGGCCCGCCGGAGGCGGGACGGCCTGCTGGAGGATGTGCAACACCTGCGCGTGCAGGGATCGGTGTTCATGTTCGGCCAGCTCCTTGAGCCGTGCGTGGAAGTCGTCGGGAAGTCGCAGTGTGATCTGTTTCATGACATCAGAATACCCACCGTGTGCCATCTCCGTGGTGGTAGATTGATGGCATGTCCCGCTACCGGCTCTCCCCGACGCCCGCCCAGGAGGCGGCGCTGGCGGAGCACTGCGGGCACGCCCGGTTCGTGTGGAACCTCGCCGTGGAACAGCATGCGCACTGGACGCCGGGGAGGGCGTCCGCGCCGGGCTTCGCCGAACAGTGCCGCCAGCTCACCGAGGCGCGCACCGAGTTCGCGTGGCTGCGCGCCGGGTCGATCGTAGTGCAGCAGCAGGCCCTCAAAGACTTCGCCCAGGCGATGGCGAACTTCTTCGGCAAGACCCACCGTCGTCCGACGTGGCGCAAGCGCGGCCGGGGCGAGGGGTTCCGGATCGTCGCGGTCAAGGCCGCAGACGTCCGCCGCCTCTCGCGCACCGTGGGAGAGGTGAAGGTCCCCAAGGTCGGCTGGGTGCGGTTCCGCTGGTCGCGCGCCGTCCCCGGCGGCGTGAAGTCCTACCGCATCACCCGCGACCGGGCGGGCCGCTGGCACGTGGCGTTCGCCGCGATCCCCACCCCGGTTCCCGCACCCGGCACCGGCGAGGTCGTCGGCGTCGACCGGGGCGTCACCGTCTCGGCGGCACTGTCCACCGGGGGACTGCTGCGCGCTCCCGGCCTGCGGGAGGCCGAGGCGAAGCGGCTGCTGCGGCTGCAGCGGAAACTCGCCCGCGCCAAGCGTGGATCGAACCGCCGGGCCACGGTGAAGGCCGCCATCGCCCGACTGAAGGCCCGCGAGGCCGACCGGCGCAGAGATTGGGTCGAGAAGATCAGCACCGACCTGGCCAGGCGTTTCGACGTGATCGCCGTCGAAGACCTGAAGGTCCGCACCATGACCAGGACGGCCAGGGGCACGATCGAAGCGCCTGGCCGTAACGTCCGCCAGAGAGCCGGCCTGAACCGGGGCATCCTCGCCGCCGGGTGGGGCCGGCTCGTGACCCGGCTGGAGCACAAGGCTCCGGGCCGCGTCCGGAAGATCGACCCGCGTCACACGTCGCAGACCTGTAACGCCTGCAGGCACATCGCCCGGGAGAGCCGCGAGAGCCAAGCCCTCTTCCGGTGCGTCGCCTGCGGGTATCGGGCCAACGCCGACGTCAACGCGGCCAAGAACATACGCGACACGGCGGCAGGGCATGCCGTCGCTGCACGGGGAGGCCCGCCGTCGGGCGGGCCCGTGAACCGTGAACCTCAACCCGACCTCCCCTCAGCGGCGTAGGAACGGTTGAAATCCCCCGCCTTCAAGCGGGGGAGGATGTCAAAGCGATGCCCTCCGTACGGTCACCAGGTAGTCCTCGACGGTCCGGCGGTCGGGGGCCTCCGGCAGCGCGCCGGAGGCGCCGAGACGGTCGAGGTCCGCGGCCAGCTCCGCCCGCCAGCGCTCCACCTCCGGCCAGGGGATCTCGCCCCGCCGCAGCGCCAGCAGCCGGTCGCGGTGGGCGCCCACCCGGACCAGCGGCTCGCCCTCGCGGGCCAGGTGGAGGCCGCTGAGCATCAGCCTGATCATGTGCATGGCCTGCTTCCACTTCGGCCGTTCGGGGTCGAGCCTGCGGAGCTGCGCCTGGGCGTACCCGGCGAACGTCCGGTGGGCGCGCCGGGACAGGAAGGCGCGGCGGATCGCCAGCAGTTCCTCGCCCGCCGGGGTGAGCCGCTCGACGATCGGCGACCACAGGCACTCCAGGACCGTCGGGTTGGCCTCCAGCGCCAGGACGCAGAACCGCTCGACCTCCCAGGAGAACTGCTCGGGCAGCGGCCCCTCGATGTGGGTCGGCGGCTTGTCCAGCCGCCAGAACAGCGGGGTGGGCGCGGCGAAGACCCCGCGCCGGTCCACGTCGGAGTCCTCGGTCGCGAGGCCGTAGGCGCGGGAGCCGGTCACCACCGACAGCACCAGGTGGTCCGGGACGCCGACCGGGCACGCCTCCCGATCCGAGCGGACCATCAGGCGGTACGGAGATCGGCGACGACGCGGAAGCGCTCCAGGACCACCGGGGTGGCGTCGTCCACGGTGAAGGCGGCGTCGCCCAGCGCCGAGCGCATCTCCGGGCCGTGCCAGAACTCCTCGTGGGCCGCGCGCCATCGTTCGGCCGTCGTGTGGCCCTCGCCCTCGTCCGCCGCGTGGGCGTCGTCCACCTCGCCCAGCGGTACGACGCGCACGCTCGTCACCTCGATGACGGCCACCGGACGACCGGCGGAGTCCACCACCGCCGACCGTCCGCCGACCTCGGGCAGCGGCTCGCCCGCCCGCTCGTACTCGACGGCGAGGGAGGTGGTGGCGGTCTTGCGGCCGTCGAGGATCGCCGCGACGAGCGCGTCCCGCAGCGGTCCGGGGAAGGCGAACTCGGCCTCCGGCAGGCCGGCGGTGTCCGGCGACCCGCCGGAATCGGATGTCATGGGGGATGACCCTACCGACTCATCTCCAGGCGGTGTTTCGGGGAGAATCTTCTCAGCCGGTCCGCGGCGCGAGGGCCCGCGGGCGTGTGCGATGAGGTCAGAGGGCCGCCCCGGGGCCGGGGAGGACGTCGATGTCGGTGGCGTGCATCGGCTGTTCGCACGTCGAGCAGCGTAGTTCGACCCGGCTGATCTCGCCGCATCCGCGGTGCCGGTGCAGGACGGGCGGACCGGCCTCGCCCGCCGTCCAGCGGTCGCCCCAGCGGATCATCACCAGCAGCAGGTCGCACAGTTCCAGGCCCTTGTCGGTGAGGGCGTACTCGTGTCGCGGGGGGTGCCGGGAGTACTCCCGGCGCCCCAGGATGTCGTTCTCGACGAGCCACCTCAGGCGCTCCGCGAGCACCTTGCGGGAGATCCCGAGGTCCTGCTGGATCTGGTCGAAGCGGGTGATGCCCACGTAGACGTCCCGCAGGATCAGGGGCGACCAGGGCTCGCCGATGACGTCGAGTGTGCGGGCGATCGAGCATGCCATGTCGCCGAATCGGGTCCGTTGCATGACCACAGCGTAGACCCTGTTGGTTCCCTTAGGGAACTTTCTTCGCTAGGGTCTCTCCTATCCGTTCCCTCAGGGAACCCAATGGGAGGAGAGCGCTGTGGACCGACCCCGCACCGTGTCCGCCGAGGAGTGGCGGGCCGCCCTGGCCGCGCTGACGGCCAGGGAGAAGGAGCACACCCGTGCGGCGGACGCGCTGGCCGCCGAACGGCGCCGGCTGCCCGCGGTCAGGGTGGACAAGGACTACGTGTTCGAGGGCCCCGCCGGGCCGCTGGGCCTGCCCGACCTGTTCGACGGGCGCCGCCAGCTCATCGTGTACAGCTTCATGTGGCACGGCGCCGGAGAGTACTGTTCGGGATGCTCGATGTTCGTCGACAACCTCGGGCACCTCGCCCACCTGCGCGCCCGCGACACCTCGATGGTGCTGGCGTCCCGTGGCCCGCTGGCGGAGATCCTCCCGTTCCGGGAGCGGATGGGCTGGACGATCCCGTGGGTCTCCTCGCTGGGCAACGATTTCAACGACGACATGGACGCCGGTGACGGGTTCGCGCTGAACGTCTTCCTGCGCGACGGCGACGAGGTCCACCGCACCTACTTCACCACGGCGCGGGGGGTCGAGCGCCTCGGCAGCGTCTGGACCCTCCTCGACCTGACGCCGTTCGGCCGTCAGGAGACCTGGGAGGACTCTCCCGAGGGCCGCCCGCGGACCGAGCCCTACCGCTGGTGGCGCCTGCACGACGAGTACGGCGAGGACGGCGGCCCGGAGGCCTGAGCGTCCCCGGTACGGCGACGTCCGGACGGCGTCCCATCGGGTGAACCGTCCCGCGTTCCCAGTGAAGAGATGAAATTTCCTGAGATATCCGTACGAGGAGGCATGTGATGACCGTGATGACGCCCACCGCCGAGCCGCTGTTCGGCGAGAAGGACGCGACGCCGTTCGACACGGACGCGTCGACGGTGAAACCGTGGGAGCAGGCGCGTGCCTGCCTGGAGACCGTGCCGAAGGGGTGGTTCTCGACGGTGCGGCCCGACGGCCGGCCGCACGCCATGCCGGTGATGCCGGTCTGGGCCGACGGTGCGCCCTGGATCGCCACCCGTCCCACGTCCCGGAAAGGCAGAAACCTCGCCGGCGACCCCCGCTGCGTCCTCACCGTCGCCGGCGAGGACCTCGATCTCGTGATCGAGGGCGACGCCGCCCGGTCACTGGACGAGGCCGAGCTCCGGCGGGTGGCGGCCGTCTTCACGGCGAAGTACGGGTGGAAGCTCACCGTGCGGGACGGCTCGGTCCACGAGGACAGCCTGCCGGGCTCACCCGAGTACGGCTTCTATCGGATCGTCCCCGTCCGCGCCTTCGGCTACGGCGCGGACGGCCTGACGGCGACGCGCTGGCGGTTCGGCTGAACCGTGATCCACTCCGGGTCGCCAAGGCCGAAGATCACTGAGCATAATGCTGCGGTGAGACGTCGTGTGTCGCGCGGGCTGTCCGTGGCGCTGGTCCTTTCGCTGCTCGCCGGATGCGGGCTGGTCGGGCGGAAGCGTTACACCGTCAGCAGTGAGTCCATGGAACCCACGTTCCAGGTGGGTGATGTCGTCACGGCGGTCAGGACCGACCGGGACTACACCCCGAGACAGGGCGACGTCGTCTTCTTCACCGCTCCCGCGTCATGGGGCGGTGACGGCGTTCGCGTCTCGCGGGTGATCGGGATCCCGGGAGCCACGGTGGCGTGCTGTGACGGCGGCGGGCGGATGACCGTGAACGGCCGGCCGCTGGAGGAGCCCTACCTCAAGGACTCCCAGGCTTCGCGTGTCGCCTTCGGCCCGGTGACCGTCCCGGCGGGCGGACTCTGGGTGCAGGGGGACAACCGCCATATCTCCCTCGACTCACGCAGCTACTTCATCAGGGACGGGATCGGCCAGGCCACGGTCCCGGTGTCCCACGTCGTCGGCGTCGCCGAATAGCCCCGCCCGGGCCGGCGGCCGGTCAGGGAGTGAGCCAGTCGAGCCGTTCGCCGTGAGGCCCGGCCAGGGCGAGGGGTTCGCCGTCCAGGGCGGACAGGAAGGTCAGCCGGTTCGCGGGCAGTCCGCGTGGGAGCCGGGCGAGCACCGACGGCAGCCGGGACGAGCCCTCGTTGGAGACCCAGCGCACCGGCAGGCCCCGCACCGTCTCCACGAACCGGTCGCGCTCGTCCGGTTCCAGGTACGGCATGAGCGCGCTGTGGAAGACGACCACCGTGGCGTCGCGGGGCGCCTGCGCGACCAGGTCGCCGAGCGCCCCGGCGGCGTCCCCCCGGACCAGGCGCGGCGGGTCCTCCGCGGCCAGCCGTACGGCGCCGCGCAGCCGGGCCAGCCGGTCGTCCTGGCCCGGCCAGACCAGGCACTCCAGCCAGCGCGCCGTCTCCTCGTCGCGCACGTCCAGCGGTTCCAGGTCGAGACCCGCCCGCCACACCACCTCCGGCATCCGCGCGGGCACCGGCGCCCTCCCGTTCGTCCGGCACGGCAGCTCGACCGGACCGTCCGCCGGGCCGAGGGCGGGCCGGTCGTCGTAGCGGTAGCGGTAGCGGTCCAGGAGGAGGCAGAGCCCGGCCGAGGCGCCCACCTCCACCAGGGCCAGCGGGCCGGGCAGGCCGGCGAGCACCGGCAGCAGGCTCGCGCACCGTCCGGCCTCGTTGGTCTGCGTCCTGCGCGTCAGCATCGTCTCGCGCACCTGTGGCCAGTGCCGTACGGTCCACTCACGGAAGGCGGGGAAACCGGCGGACGGCCCGCCGAGGAAGCGGACCGAGGCCAGCAGCAGGTTCGGCTGCCGCTTGGCGGGCGGCAGGCCGTCGATCAGCGCCGGCAGCAGCGCGTCGGAGGCGACGCCCCGGGCGAGATCCTCGTACGCCGGGGAGCGCCCCCGGACCTCCTGCTCGGCGAACCGCCGGTACCGCTCGGCCGTGTCCATCCCTCGCGGGCGGTTCAGAGCCGTACCGGGAGGCGGGCCAGCCGCCACGACCCCGGCAGGGGCTGGCGCTCCAGGTCCGCCGGATCGATGGCCAGGGACAGATCGGGGAAGCGGCGGAACAGCGCTCCCAGTGCCACCTCGCCTTCCTGCCGGGCCAGAGCCGCACCCAGGCAGTAGTGCAGGCCGTGCCCGAACCCGACGTGGTTCTCCCGGCGGCCGTCCGGCTCGCGGGTGACGTCCAGCCGATCGGGGTCGGGGAACTCGCGCGGATCGTGGTCGGCCGAGACCAGCGAGGCCGTCACCGCCTCGCCCCGCCGTACCGGCATGCCCCCGATCGTCACGTCCTCGGTCGCGTAGCGCATCCGCGTCATCTGCACCGGGCCGTACCGGCGCATCAGCTCGTGCACGGCGCGCGGCATCAGCTCCGGGTCGTCGCGGAGCAGGGCGAGCTGGCCGGGATGGGTGAGCAGGGCGGCGACGCCGTTGCCGATCAGGTGGGCGGTGGTCTCGTGACCGGCGAGGACGATGGTCAGCACCATCGTCACCATCTCGACGTCACTCAGCCGGTCGCCGTCCTCGTCGTGGGCGCGGATCAGCCCGGTGAGCAGGTCGTCCGCGGGTTCGGCGCGGCGCCGGACGATCAGCTCCTCGATGTGCGCGACCATCTCCCGCAGCGGATCCGTCAGGGCGCCGGGCTCGGTCGACACCAGGGCCCGTCCCCACGAACGCCATCGCGGACGGTCCTCCTCGGGGATGCCCACCAGCTCGCAGATCACGGTGATCGGCAACGGATAGGTGAACCGTTCCAGCAGGTCCACGACGCCGTCCTCGGCCGCGGCGGGCAGGCCGTCCAGCAGGTTCTCGGTGATCTCCTCGACGCGCGGCCGCAGCCCGGCGACCCTGCGGGCGGTGAAGGCGCGGGAGACGAGCCGGCGCAGCCGCATGTGGTCGGCGCCGTCGGCGTCCAGGACGCTGCCGAGGATGTACTTCGCGTACTCCGGCGGGATGCCGCGCGCCTGGATGATCTGCTCGCGGATGTCGCCCACGTCCATGCCCGGGACGTGCGCCGGGTCGTTGACGAACCGCTGGTCGCTCAGCATCGCCTTGACGTCCTCGTAGCGGGTGACGAGCCAGATCGGCGAGGCGGACCCGGGGAGGAGGGCCCGCACCAGGGGAGCCTCCTCACGCATCCGCGCGTACCCGCCGAAGGGGTCGGCGAGCAGTTCGGGATCGAAGAGGTCGACCGTCTCGGCGGTGCGGGGATCGGCCGGAGCGCTCATGTCGTCCTCCTCGGGACCGGGATGCTCTTCTGCTCCCAGGGTTCCCGTCCGGCGCGTACGGCATGCCCCCGGAGTGCGCGGCGCGTGTCCGTTTCCCGGGTGACGTGGTGTCCGTTTTCCCGTGTACCGGCCCCTGTGTGCCCGGCCCCTGTGTGCCCGGCCCCCGTGTGCCCGGCCCCCGTGTGCCGCGGCGCGCTCCCCTCCTCGCGCGCCGCGGCACCGGTCATCGGTACGGCCACCCGCCGGCCATCGGTACGGCCGGCCCACCGGTCACCCGCAGGTCATCGGCAGGCCGTGCTGCCGGTCACCCACCGGTCATCTGTACGGCCGCCGCATGTACGGCCGCCGCGCCGGTCAGCCGCCCTGGGACCAGACGCCCTCCCAGCCGGAGCAGCGGCCGGTGATCCTGGTGGACGTGCCGCGGCAGACCTTGGCGGAGGAGGTGAGCATGTAGCCGGCGTTCACCCGGAAGGAGAGGACCCGCGACTGGGAGCAGTTCCGGAACGTCTTCGTGTGCCACCGGCCGTGGTCGGAGAGCCACTTGATCTTCAGCCACGAGCAGGTGCGCGCGCCCGCGGCGTCGTAGAGGTCACCGTGAATGCGCAGGCCGGTGCCGGAGCTCCTGACGACGCCGCCGGCCCAGCCCCTGCGATCGGAGGAGGCGGTGGGGCCCCACGACCAGGTCTCGGCGGCCCTCGCGACCGACGCCGCCGCGGAGGCGGTCGTGGCGGAGGCAGCCGTGGCGGGCAGGCCGAGCCCGAGGGCGGCGGCCGTCGTGAGGCCGAGCAGCAGGCGGGCGGTGGGATGCATGGGTCCATCTCCTGAAAAACCGGATTTCTGATGAACCAAGAGATATCCGGAACGGCTTGCAGGCGGCTTGCCGCTCCTTGCAACCGTCTGACGCGCTCCACCCCGGCCGGGCCGGCGGTTCACCCGCGGGCGGCGGGTCAGGAGGAGCGGAATCCCTGACGCGGCGTCGCCTCGTCAGGTTCGCCCGCGGGCGGCGGGCCAGGACAGAACGAACGTGGTGTGACGCTTGCGGATCACCAGCCCGTCTCCGGGGGCCGTCCCGGAGCCGTCGTCGTCCCCGGCCCGCGAGCGGGCGCCGACGCCCGGCGGACGGCCGTCGCCTCCCGAGAGCACGCCGTCCCCGGCCTGCATGCCGTTCCCGGCCTGTACGCCGTCCCCCAGGTTCCCGTCGCTCCCCGGGTGCCCGTTCCCCGGATGCACGTCGACGCGCAGGCCCGGTGTCGACGGACGCCCGGCCGCGTCCCATGCCCGCAGGTGGGCGAGGAGGTCGGCGGCGAGCACCGCCCCGCCGGATCCGAACGCCCGCACCACCGGCGGCGCGGGCGCCTCCCGGGGGTGGAGCAGGCACAGGCCGCCGTCCTCGACGATCCCCATGACCATCGTGAACCCCGGCCCGCCCGCCGCGCCCGCCGTGAGCCACCGCGGACGGGACTCCGACAGCAGGCACCAGCGCGGCTCGTGCGCGGCCAGCCACAGGCCGAACCCGTCGGCGAGCGCGGCCGGGCCGGCGTCCACCCCGGAGGGGAGCTCGGCCGCCGGGCCGCCGAGCGCCGCGAGGACGTCCCCTGTCTTCCTCGCCCGGGGCAGCGAGATCATGAGCTCCGATTCGGGGTCCAGCGGCCGGAGCACCTCCGGGCCGGCGAACGGCCCGCGCAGCCGCATGAACCCGCAGGCCACCGCGGAACGGCTCGTCCAGCGCCCGTCCGCCCGCTCCAGCGCCACCGAGCGCTGCACGCCGTTCAGGTCCACCGGGGCGACGATCCGCCCGCCGGGCGCGAGCTGCTCCAGCCAGGCCGGGAAGAGGTCCCACACGCCCACGGTCGCGATCACCCGGTCGTACGGCGCTCCGGGGGCGAAGCCCTCGGCGCCGTCGCCACAGACCACCTCCACCCCGGTGAACCCCGCCTCCGCCAGGTGGCCCCGGGCGCGCCCGACCAGGTCGGGGTCGATGTCGACGCTGGTGACCCGGCCGCCGGGTCCGGCAAGGTACGCCAGCAGCGCGGCGTTGTAGCCGGTCCCCGCGCCGACCTCCAGCACCCGGTGCCCCGGCTCCATGCCGAGCTGCTCCAGCATCACCGCCATGATCGTCGGCTGGGAGGAGGAGCTGACCGGACGGCCCTCGGCGTCGCGCCGGGTCACGATGGCCTCGTCCCGGTACGCCGTTTCCGGGGGCACCCCGGGCAGGAAGAGGTGCCGGGGCACCGCGCGCAGCGCCCCGGCGACCTCCTCGCCGATCCCGCCGCGCCCGCGCACCCGGGCGACCATCTCCTCGCGCGCCACGCGCCAGTCCGCCATCACCGGCCTCCCCACCCGTCGATCCCGTCGCGGCTCCGCCGAGCCGCCGTGACCTCGCCGTCCCGGCTGTCCGCTCCCGGTTCCATCCTCCGGCCGCCCAGAAGGCGGCGAGCGTGGACGGATCGTTCGCGTCGAAGCCGATCTGGATTTTCATGGACCTCCCTATGCCCACTCGGCGAGGATCTTGGCCTCCTTCTCCGGGTCGATGCCGTGGCCGCGGAAGGAGCGCTCCTCCACGGGGATCTCCCGGAGCCAGGCCCAGGTGTCGCGGACGGTCTCGGCGACCGGGCGGCAGCGCAGCCCGGCGGCGAGGGCCTTCTCCGACGACGGCAGCCAGACCCCGGCGAACTCCTCGTCGCGCGGCGCCCAGACCGGCAGCTCGGTCCACGGGGCGACGTCCCGGCCGAGCAGGAACCCGTCGTCCACCCAGACCAGCTCCGCGTCCGAGCCCGTCACCGCGCGGCACTCCTCCAGCAGGCCGCGGTAGGTGCTGTTGCCCCGCACGCCGCTGACGAAGAAGCGGTCGTTCGTCCCGGCCCCGGCCTGGTCGAGGGTGAACGCGGCGATGTCGCGGGCGTCGATGAGCTGCATCGCCATCTCGGGGTCGCCCGGTGCGAGCACCCGGCCGCCGCGGTCGATCCGGGTGAGCCACCACGGGAGGCGGCCGACGTTCTCGTGCGGGCCGATGATGAGCCCGGGCTCGATGATCAGGGCGTTGCCGTCGAAGCCCTGCTCGACGGCGCGCTCGCAGCCCGCCTTGAGGACGCCGTAGTCGCCGTCGTCCCGCCCGGCGTCCGGTGCGCACTCGAACCGGGGCGAGCTCTCGTCACTGGCCTGCCCCGGCCAGGAGGCGCAGGCCGAGATGCTGGAGATGAACGCGTAGGTGGCCGCGTGGCCGTTGAGGACGCGCACCGACTCGCCGACGACGCGGGGGACGAACCCGCAGACGTCGACGACGATGTCCCACTCCCGGCCCTCGGCGAGCCGTTCCAGGTCGGAGGTGACCTCCCGGTCACCCCTGACCGCTTCGACGCCGGGTACGTCGACACCGTTCCTGCCCCGGTTGAACGTGGTGACCTCATGTCCGCGCCGCAGCGCCTCTTCGACGATCGCCCGGCCCAGGAAGATCGAGCCGCCGATTACCAGAGTTCTCATGGCCGAACATTGTTCGCCCACCGTCGACGGTGTGGCCATGGGCTTTCACCCTTGGCGCAAACCATCCGCTCACAGCAGAGCGGCGGTTCACCGCGGACCGGCGGCCCATGGCGCACCGGCGGCTCACAGCGGACCGGCGGCTCACAGCGGGCTGGCCGCGAGCGGCGGACGCTCCAGGACGTGGACCTGCGCCGTGCCGATGTCGAAGTAGAGGCCCACCAGCTCCAGACGGTCCTCCCGGACGAGCCGGTCCACCGCGGGGTAGGAGCGCAGGTTGTCGAGCTGCTGGAGCACGTTGGCCCGGCAGAGACGATCCAGCGGGCCGCCGTCGCAGCCCGGGGACCCCGCGCTCCCGGAACCGGGAACCCCGCCGTCCCCGGACGCCTCGGGCGACGCGCCGTCCCCGCGGCCGCTCCCGGCGACGAACCGGGCCAGGCTGTGGCGGCCGTGCCGCAGCCAGCGGCCGAGCGCCGGCATGCCCTCCGGGGCGTCGCCGCCGAGCAGGGCGGCCATGGCGCCGCAGCCGGAATGCCCGCACACCGTGATGGTGCGGACGCCGAGCGCCTCCGTGGCGTACTCGATCGCCGCGGCCACCGAGTCGTCCGGAGGCGCCGCGCCGCGGCGGGGCACCAGGTTGCCGAGGTTGCGGACGGTGAACAGGTCGCCGGGCCCGCTCGCGGTGATCAGGTTCGGCACGATCCGGGAGTCGGCGCAGGTGATGAACAGGTGCGACGGCTCCTGCTTGCGGGCCATCCCCATCATGAACGGGCGGATCAGCGGGGCCGTGCGGCGGTGGAACTCCCGCGCCCCGGCCAGCAGGTCAGGCTGTCCCGAGCCGTCTCCGCCCGCGGTGACCGCGCCGCCCGCCACCGCCGGATCGGCCGCGGCCCCACCGGCCCCACCGGCCACGGCGTCCGCCGCCCGCGCGGACGCGACCGCGAGATCCGCCGCCGCCGACGACCGGCCGCGCCGCCTGTGGGCCCAGGGCAGCCACCAGCGGTCCGGGGCCGGCGGCGGGGGCTTGGCGGGGAGCACCCGGGCGCCGCTGACCGCCATCGCGTACCACTCGTCGTGGATCTCGTCGATGTCCACGCTTCCGCCGCCCCGCTCGTGGTCGGTGCGCCAGGCGTGGACCGCCTCGAACGCGGCGTTGTCCATGAAGTCGAGGTTGAGGTCCAGGTCGACCGGGACCCCGGCCGGGATGGCGCGCAGCTCGGAGGTGATCAGCGGGACGCCGAGGAAGGTCAGCGACCCCGCGATCGACACGTGCCAGTGCCCGCCCGGCTCGGGGGTGACCCGTACGGTGACCCGGGTCAGCCGGCGCAGCGCCAGCAGCGCGGCGAGCCCGAGCCCGAGCAGCACGCCCTCGGCCAGGCCGACGAGCACGACCCCCAGCATGGTGGTCACGTACACCGGGATCTCGCCGTGCCCCCGAAGGTTGCGCAGGTGCCCCATGTTGACCATCTGGACGCCGATGAAGACCAGCAGGGCCGCCAGCGCCTCCATCGGGATCAGCGTGATCGTCCAGCCCAGGCAGAGCGCGAACACCAGGATCCACACGCCGTGCATGACCGTGGACCAGCGGCTGCGCGCTCCGGCGCGGGCGTTGGTGCTGCTGCGCACGATGACCCCGGCCACCGGCAGCCCGCCCAGCGCGCCGGTCACCATGTTGGCCACGCCCTGCGCGGTGAGCTCCCGGTCCAGGTCGGTGCGCGGGCCGTCGTGCAGCTTGTCCGTCGCCACCGAGCACAGCAGCGACTCCACCCCGGCCAGCAGCGCCACGAGCAGCACCGCGGCGACGATCCCGTGCCAGTCGCCGCGCGGCCAGGCCGGCATGACCCATGTGTCCAGGCTCTTCGACAGGTCGACCCGGGTGACGTCCCAGCCGGACACCGCGGCGGCCGCCGAGGCGACGACCAGGGCTGCCAGCGGCGCCGGGACGAGCCGCAGCCGCTGCGGCAGGCGGCCCCAGCCGACCAGGACCGCGATCGTGATCAGACCGGCGTAGACGGCGTGATCGTGTATGTCCAGGATCTGCCGGGGCAGCTCGGCGATGTTCTCGATCGCGGAACGCTGCGGGCTGCCGCCGAGCACGACGTGCAGCTGGGAGAGGGCGATCACCGCGCCCACCCCGGCGAGCATGCCGTGCACCACGGCGGGGGAGACCGCCAGCGCGGCCCGGGCGACCCGGAACACCCCCAGCAGAAGCTGCAGGGCGCCCGCGAACAGGGTGATCATGCAGGTGGCGCGCCAGCCGTACGTCGAGACCAGCTCGGCGACCACCAGTGACAGGCCCGCGGCGGGGCCGCTGACCTGGACGACCGAACCTCCCAGAAGGCCGGCGACCACACCGCCCACGACGCCCGCGATGAGCCCGGCCGCCAGCGGCGCCCCCGAGGCGACGGCGATGCCCAGCGAAAGGGGCACCGCCACCAGGAACACCACCAGGGAGGCGGGCAGGTCGTACCGCAGCACGGAGGAGAAGCCACCCCGTGCGATCGTTTCGTTACTCTTCGTGTCCGTCCCCATGGGACAGACCCTATGACGCGGGTCCCCGCCGGTCGGGCGGTTACCCGAGGCCTTTACGCAGCCGGGAGGAAATCAGCGGTAATAGTCGGGGTGGTCCGGCTGCTGGGGCGCGCGGCGGCTCCGCCGGGAGCCCGGCCGTCCCTGGCCCTCGGGGGTCGCGACGGGGCCGGTGCCGTAACCGTCTCTGGCGGCGGACTGGCCCGGGGCCGGCTCGGGCCAGGCGGCGGGCGCCTCCGGGCTCGCCGGGCGGACGGGGTCGTAGCCGTAGCCGCCGGTCGCCGGGCCCTGCCGCGGGCCGGCGGCGCGGTCGCCGGGGGAGACGCTCCGGGAGGGGGCCGTCGGGGTCGACAGCGCGGGGGTCGGACCGGTCAGCGCGTCGTCCTCGATGGTGGCCCAGCCGGGACTCACCTCGTAGGAACCCGCGGTCGGCGCGCCGTACACCGGCGACTGGTACGAGGAGTACGACGGGGCGGGGTCGTCGAGGATGTCGGCGGTGTTCACGGCGGGCCAGCCTCCGGAAACCGGGGATGTGGCCTTCGCCCAGGGATTGTCGGCGACGTCCTTGGACGTGCCCGCCGCGGCGGGACCCTGAGCCGGGGCCGGCCGGGCCTCGGGGGCGGGACGGGGCGCGGGGGCGTGCGGCGCGGCCAGCGGGTCCGGGGCGGACCCGGCCGACGGGTTCGGGGACATGACGGGGAAGCCGCCGCTGGTGGTCGGCCCCATCGGGCGCATCGGCGGCAGCGGTCCGGCGAGCTGGTTTCCGGCCGGGCTCGCCGCGGGCACCGGCCCGGTGGCGGGCGACTGACCCGCGGCGCCGCGCGAGCCGCGCCGGGGGGTGGGACCGTTCAGCGGGTCGTCCAGCGGGTCGGGGCGGCCTGATCCGCCGTTGCCGGCGGTACGGGAGCGGCCGGATCCGCGCCGGGAGCCGGTCCGGCGTCCCTCGGGCGGCGCACCCGCGGTGGGTGCGGCGAAGGTGACCGTCTTCTGCTCGGCCAGCGCGGCGGACGTCGGAGCGGGCTCGGGCTTGACCGGCCCGGTCAGGTCGGAGAGGCCGGAGGGCAGCGAGGCGGCGGCGGACTCGGCGGAGGCCGGGATCCGAGGCTGGGCTTGGGGCTTGCGGTGCGGCAGCGGCGCCTGGACGGTCGTCGCGTCCGGGTCCGCGCCGGAGGAGGCCCGGTCACCGGAGGCGGCGCGGCCCGCACCCGCCGGATTCTCCAGCGAACCGCCGAAGCCGCCGACGTCGGCCTGCAGGCGCGTCCAGTAGTCGTCGTCGTAGTCGTCGGCCCCGCCGAAGTCGTTCATGCCGCGCTTGCCGCGCGCGCCGGACGGCCGCGGACGCGACGGCTTGGGCTCGTCGAACGGCGTCAGATCGGGGGAGTAATGCGTCATCTTCGGCTCGCGCGAGGCGAAGTCGTCGATGGACACCGACGGTGTCTGCGCCTCCTTCTCCGCCATCTCGCGAAGACGCTCCGCAGGGAGCGCGCTCTCCCTGCGGCTCATCGACCGCATGCCCAGTGCCACGACAACGAGCACGAGGAGCACGACGGCGACCAGGATTATTACGACCGCGGTCATTGCACCACCCTCAAGGCCATGGCCTTCCAGCGGCGCCGGTGAGGTCGCGCGGCCATCGACGCGACCTGCCCCCTTGCATCACCTGCGCACGGACATCGGTTCTGATTGTGTCGGACCACTATGAGCGTTGTCACACCCAACGTGAAGAATCGGTAACCATCAATACCTCCGGTGTTCGGCGCATCACTGGATGTGCCCCGCGGTCAACCTGCCCCAGGCGATCGTCTTCTCCGCGATCGCCTTCAGCGTCTTGCTGAGCGGGGCCCCCTTGCCGAGGTGGATCTTCCCGTTGAGCGCGTAGACGGTGAAACGATAGCTCTGCCCGCGCCGGCACGGCGGGGCGTAGCCCACCTTGCCGCTCGTCGTGCTTCCCTCCACCGCGCCCACCGGGACGCTCTTCTCGGCGACCTCGTTGGTGCGCGGATCGATGTCGAACACCACCCAGTTCACCTCACCACCGGCACGCGCGTTGTTGTCGGCCACGATCGCGACCGACTTCGTCCCGTCCGGAACCCGTGACCAGCGCAGCGGCGGGTTGCCGGACGATCCCTTGCACGAGTATCCGGACGGCAGGACCGCACCGTCCCGGAGGCGGGGACTGTAGACGCTGATCGGCTCCAGCTGGAGCCGGTCGGCGGACGCGATGCTGCCCACCATCCCGCAGCCGGAGGAGACGACGACGAGCGCCGCGGCGAGTGCCGTCGGTACGGCTCGCCGCGGGCGGCGCGTAGACGTGTGCGGCTGCCCCATGCCCGATGATGCTACGCGGAACTGGAAGATGCGCAGACCGGATCGCGAGGTTCCATGGCGCGGAAACACCCGGGAATCGGACAGAATCAGAGCATGGAGGGGGTGCGGGCGGAAGGGAAAATGACCTTCGCCGTCCTCGGGGCCCTGGAGGTCCGCCGGGGGGACGAGCCGGTGGAGATCTCCGGCCGTCGTCTGCGCGCGCTCCTCGTCCTGCTGCTGCTCGACGCGGGCCGTACGGTCCCGGCGAGCCGCCTGATCACCGGGATCTGGGACGACCGCCCGCCGGGTGCGGCGGGCAACGCCCTGCAGGCGCTGGTCTCCCGGCTGCGCGCCGCGCTCGCCGCCGAACGCGGGGTCGTCGAGGCGACCGCCTCCGGCTACCGGCTGGCCGTCGAACGCGACCGGGTGGACGCCCACCGCTTCGCCCGGCTGGCGGCCGAGGGCCGTGCGGCTCTCTCCGCGGGGGCCCCGGCCGAGGCCGCGGACGTCCTGCGCGCCGCGCTCGGGCTCTGGCGCGGCCCCGCCCTGGCGGACCTGGTGGACCCGGCGGACGACGACGCCGCGGGCTTCGCAGGTTCAGCGGCCGCCGCGGCCGCCCGGCTGGAGGCGCTCCGCCTGGCCGTCGTCGAGGACCGGGTCGAGGCCGACCTGCTGCTCGGGCGGTGGGCGGAGGCCGTCGCCGAACTGCCCGGCCTGATCACCGCCCATCCGCTGCGCGAGCGGTTCCACGGCCAGCTCATGCGCGCCCTGTACGGCTCGGGCCGCCGGGTGGAGGCCCTGGCCGCCTACGAGGCGGCCAGGGAGGCGTTCGCCCGCGAACTGGGAGCCGACCCCTCACCCGGCCTGGCCGGGCTGCACCTGGCCATGCTGCGGGGGGAGTGGGCCGAGAAGCACGCGGAACCCCGCCCGGCGCGGATCTCCCCGCCCGCCGGGGCCGGCTCCCCGCCGGCCGGGACGCGAGGCCGGGAGATCCCACCGCCCCAGGGGGAGCCGGTCGCCGGGGAGCCGCGGTCCACCGGCGCGGCGTCCGCGGTGGATCCGGTGCCCGCCGGGGACGCGCGGCGGGGCAACCTGCGGGCCAGGCTCACCAGCTTCGTGGGCCGGGAACGCGATGTGGCGCGCACGGCCGGGTTCCTCGCCCGCCACCGCCTCGTCACCCTGACGGGCCCCGGCGGCGCGGGCAAGACCCGGCTGGCGATCGAGACGGCCGAGGCGATGGTGACCGGGACGGCGGCCGGGACCACGGCGGCCGGGACCACGGTGACCGGGACGGCGGAGGAGGCGGCGGGCCGGGTGCCCGACGGGGCGTGGCTGGTCGAGCTCGCCCCGGTGGCCGAGCCGTCGGAGGTCCCGCAGGCCGTGCTCTCGGCGCTCGCGGAGCTGGAGCTGCGCGACGCCCCCGTCCCCGCCGGGATCGCCGCACCCGTCCCCGCCTCCGCGCCCGCCGGGATCGCCGCGCCCGCCCGGCGAGACCCGGTCACCCGGCTCGTCGCGGCCCTGACCGGGAGGCGGCTGCTGATCGTCCTGGACAACTGCGAGCACGTGGTCGAGGCGGCCGCGGCGCTCGCCGAACGGCTGCTCGCCTCCTGCCCCGGGGTGCGGATCCTCGCCACCGGCCGCGAGCCGCTGGGCATCGCCGGCGAGCTGGCCTGGCCGGTGCCGCCGCTGGGCCTGCCGCCGGACGGCGCGGACCCCCGTGAGGCCCTCGCCTACCCGGCCGTCCGCCTGTTCGCCGAACGCGCCGAGACCGCCCGCCCCGGCTACCGCCCCGAACGTGAGACCGCCGCGATCGTGCGGATCTGCCGCGAGCTCGACGGCATGCCGCTCGCCATCGAGCTCGCGGCGGCCCGGCTGCGCGTGCTGTCCGCCCCGCAGATCGCCCAGCGGCTCGACGACCGCTTCCGCCTGCTGACCGGCGGCAGCCGTACGGCGCTGCCGCGGCACCGTACGCTCCGCGCGGTTGTCGAGTGGAGCTGGGACCTGCTGGACGGCCCGGAACGGGTGCTGGCCCGGCGCCTCGCCGTCTTCGCCGGGGGAGCCGCCCTGGGCTGCGTCGAGCGGATCTGCGCCGGGGACGGGCTGGACCGGGACGACGTCCTCGGCGTTCTGGCCCGGCTGGTGGACAAGTCGCTGGTGGTGGCCGACGAGCACGGCGCCGCCGTCCGCTACCGGATGCTGGAGACGGTCCGCGCCTACGCCGCCGAGCGGCTGGCCGAGTCGGGTGAGGAGTCCCGCGTACGGCTGGCGCACGCGGTGTTCTTCACCGAGCTGGCCGAGGCGTCCGACCCCGCCCTGCGGGACCGCGGGCAGGTCGCCGCCCTCGCCGCCCTCGCCGCCGAGCACGACAACCTGTCGGCCGCGCTGCGCTGGGCCGTCGAGGAGTCCAGGACCGTCCTGGCGCTGCGCCTGGCCGGCGCGCTCGGGTGGTACTGGTGGCTGCGCGGCCACCGGGCCGAGGGGGCGCGCCGCGCCCGCGAGGCGGTCGGACTGGCCACGGGCGGGGAGGACCCCCGGCTGATCGCCCTCGCCGAGGCCGCCCACGGGTACAACGCGCTGAGCGCCGGCGTCACGCTCGACGCGGCGCGGGCCTCGCTCGGCGAGGTGGTACGGCTGGCCCGCGAGGAACTGCCCCGCCCCTGGCACCCGTCGGTCGCAATGGCGGACGCGGTCGCCGCGCTGTTCGGCGGCGGACCCCTCGGCGAGCCCGACTTCGGGGAGATGCTCGCCCACCCCGACCCCTGGGTGGTGTGCTCCGCGCACCTGATGCGCGGGGTGGAGCACCTCAGCGCCGGCCGCGTCGCGGAGGCCGGAACGGACCTGGGGACGGCGCTGGACGGCTTCGAGCGGATCGGCGACCGCTGGGGCGCCGGCAACGCGCTGGCCGGCCTCGCGGAGATCGACCTCCTGCACGGCGAGTCCGCGCGGGCGCTGGAGCGGATGCGCGAGTCCATCCGGCGGATGGAGGAGATCGGCGCGATCGACGAGGTCACCTTCATGCGCGGCCGCCTGGCGATCGGGCTCCACCTGAGAGGGGAGCGGGCGGCGGCCGAGGAGACCCTGGAGAAAAGTCTCCTGAGAGCGCTGGAGAGCGGCGACCGCATGACCGCTGTCCCCCTGCTCGTCGCCAGGGGCGACTTCGCCCGCCGGGACGGCGACCTGGAGCGGGCCCGGCGCCACTACGCCGAGGCCGCGGGCCTGCTCGACCGCGAGACCGGGACGCCGCCGCAGCTGCACGCCGTGCTCGACACGGCGCTGGGACTGCTGGCCGAGCAGGAGAGCGACCCGCCCCGGGCCCGGCGGCTGCTGGGCGCCGCGCTCACCAAGGCCGTCGAGAGCCGGGACACGACGCTGCTCGTCCCGGTCCTGGTCGGTCTCGCCGGGGTGGCGCTGGCCGGCGGCGATCCCGGTGGGGCCGCCGTGCTCCTCGGCGGGGCCGCGGCGGCCCGGGGGACCGACGCGGTGGTCGACTTCGACCACGTGCGCGTCACCGAGCGCGCCGTGGCCGTGCTCGGCCGCGAGGGGTTCTCCCGGCGCCACGAGCACGGCCGTGCCCTGCCCCGCGAGGAGATCATCGATCTGGCGACCCGAGCTCCCGGTAGGGCTTCCTGAGCAGGTCGATCAGGGGGATGTGCCGTACCTTCACCGCCGGGGGTTCCAGCATCCGCAGCAGCAGGTCCGCGGGACCGGCCGCGGCCGGCCGCGGCCGCAGCCGGTCCAGCGGGACGCCGGGGGAGTAGAAGTCCCCGAGCAGCTCCTCGAACGGCGGGTCACCGGCCCGTGCCGCGTCACCGGAGGACACGCCGTCCTCGCGGAAGGACCCGTCACGCGGGACGGCGGCGTCACGGCGCGGGTCACCGGCCCGTGCGGACCCCCTGCCGGCTCCAATGTCGGCTCCCACGTCAGCTCACCGCCCCGGGGCCGAGACGGAACAGCTCACGCAGCTGGTCGGTGGACAGCTCGGAGATCCAGTCCTCACCGGCGCCCACCACGCTCTCGGCGAGCGACCTCTTGCGCTCGATCATCTCGTCGATCCGCTCCTCAAGGGTGTCCACGCAGATGAACTTCCGCACCTGCACGTTCCTCTTCTGGCCGATCCGGAAGGCCCGGTCGGTCGCCTGGTCCTCCACCGCGGGGTTCCACCACCGGTCCACGTGGATCACGTGGTTGGCGGCGGTGAGGTTCAGGCCGGTCCCCGCGGCCTTGAGCGACAGCAGGAACAGCGTCGGCTCGTCACCGCGCTGGAAACGCTCCACCAGCTCCTCCCGCCGGGTCCTGGACAGCCCGCCGTGCAGCCACAGCACCGGCCGGTCCAGGCGGGCGGCCAGGTAGGGGCGTAGCAGGGCGCCGAACTCGGTGTACTGGGTGAAGATCAGCGCGCTGTCCCCCTCCGCGAGGACCTCCCCGGCCAGCTCCTCCAGCCGGGCCAGCTTCCCCGACCGCCCAGCCAGGCGCGAGCCGTCCCTCAGCAGGTGGGCGGGGTGGTTGCAGATCTGCTTGAGCTTCGTCATCGCGGCCAGCACGTTGCCGCGCCGCTCGATGCCCGCCGAACCGCCGATCCGGCCCATCATGTCGTTCACCACGGCCTTGTACAGCTCCGCCTGCTCGGGGGTGAGGGTGCACCAGACCTTCATCTCCTGCTTCTCCGGCAGGTCCGTGATGATCGACCGGTCGGTCTTGAGCCGCCGCAGCACGAACGGCCCGGTGGCCCGCCGCAGGGCCGCCACCGCGTCCTCGTCGCCCCGGGTCTCGATCGGCTCCTGGTAGCGCTCGCGGAAGCGCCGGGCCGGGCCGAGGAGGCCGGGGTTGCAGAACTCCATGATCGACCACAGTTCCGAGAGGCGGTTCTCCACGGGGGTGCCGGTCAGCGCCAGCCGGGTGCGCGCCGGGATGGCCCGCACCGCCCGCGACTGCCGCGCCGCGCTGTTCTTGATCGCCTGCGCCTCGTCGCAGATGACCCGCTCCCACCTCAGCGCGGCCAGCGCCCCCAGGTCGCGCAGGGCGGTGCCGTAGGTGGTGATGACGAGATCGGCGTCCCGTACGGCGGCGGGCAGCTCGTCGTCCCGCCTGCGGGAACCGCCGTGGTGGACGTACACCCGCAACGACGGGGCGAACCTGGCCGCCTCCTTCCGCCAGTTGCCGATCAGCGACATCGGGCAGACGAGCAGCGTCGGCCCCGGCGCCCGCTCCGCGCCTCCGGCGTCCCCGGCCGTGCCCGCTCCTCCGGCGGCCTGCCCGGCCGTCCCCTCGGTGCTCCGGGCCGCCGATCCCGCGCCGCCGGCCGCCCGCTCGCGCTCGGACAGCAGGAGGGACAGGGCCGACACCGTCTTGCCGAGCCCCATGTCGTCGGCCAGGACGCCGCCCAGGCCGACGCCGGACAGGAAGCTCAGCCACGACAGGCCGCGCTCCTGGTAGGGGCGGAGCGTCCCGCGCAGCGCGCCCGGGGTGGCGACGGGGGTGAGCCGGCGGTCGGCCTCGCCCGACAGCAGGTCGCCGAGCGGGCCGTCGGCGTCGACCGCCACCAGCGGCAGGTCACCCTCGCCGCCGGCGGCGATCTCGCGGATCACCTCGCCGAGGGTCGTCTCCCCGCCGCCCCGCCGTCCGACGACCTCCAGCGCCGCCTTGAGCTGCCGGTCGTCCAGCTCCACCCACCTGCCCCCGACCCGGGTCAGCGGCACCCTCAGCCCGGCCAGCCGCGACAGCTCCTCCTCGCCGATCGTGTGACCGCCGACGGCCGCTTCCAGCCGGAAACCCACCTTGTCGCCCAGCCCGGTCTCCTTCCCGCCCTCCATGGCGCGCACGGTCAGCTTCAGGCCGAGGCCCTGCCGGCCGGTCCACTCCGGCAGCCGCACGACGTACCCGGCCGCCGCCAGGGCGGGCGCGCCGCCGCGCAGGAAGGAGAACGCCCGCGCCGTGTCGATCTCCATGACGGCCGGTTCGGCCTCGCGCAGCACGCCGTGCAGGTCGGGGTGGAGGCGCACCGCCCTGGCCAGCTCGGCCCGCAGGACCTCCCAGGGCCGCTCGGGCAGCCAGGACGCCCGTTCCCCCGCCCGGATCCGGGCGGCGGACAGGTGGTCCGGCTCGTCCGCGCCACCGGCACCCGGATCGCCCGCGCCCTCACCGCCCGCGTGACCCGCGTGACCCGCGCGATCGGCCCCGGCCGTACGGCCTGCGTCGCCCGCGTGATCCGCCCCGGCCGTACGGCCCGCGCCGCCCGTCCGGCCGGTCCCCGCGGTCACCGCCGGGGCGAGGCCGAGCTCCACCTTCCACGGGTCGTCCTCACCGGTCGGCTCGACCAGCCTGAACCAGGCCCGGACCGGACCGTCCAGTTCGTGTGCCGCCGCCGACCAGTCACGCAGGGCGTCGCCGAGCGCCGCCGCCTCGGCGGGCCGCGCGTCGGGCAGCGAGGCGTCCGGCGCCGTCAGCGCGTGCAGCCAGCGGTCGGCCAGCGCCGTTCTGCGTCCCGGCCGGTTGCCGACGATCAGCCGCTCGGGCAGCGCCGTCCGGGCCGCGGCGTCCACCAGGCCCTCCAGCGCCTCCCGCAGCGCCTCCGCCGACGGCCGTTCCCCGGGCAGCGCCCGGCAGACCGGCGGCATGGCGGCGGCGAGGTCCCGGAACGCGGCGGCGTCGGCGCCGATGAGCACCGGACGCCAGCGGGCCGCGTGACCGTCGTCCTCCTCGACCAGTCGTGGCAGGATCCGGCCGCGCCGTACCAGGCTCCGGGCGTGCTCGGCGACCACGGCGAGGTAGCGCAGCGACAGACCCGGTTCCCAGGGCGGCTCCTCGGCGTCCCCGGACGTCCCCCGCCCGTGTCCGGGCGTCCCGTCCCGGGGCGCGGACGTTCCGTCTTCGTCCCCGGCGGGGCCCCGCCCGTCCCCGGGGGGCCCCTGAGGGCCGGGGGCGGCCACGGAGCCCTCCTCGCCCGGCTGGGGGAGGGCTTCGAGCAGGGTGAGCGCGGCGTCCGGGCGGAGCAGCAGCACCGGCACGAGCCAGGTGGAGATCCGGGGGCCGCGTGCAGAGCCCGTCAGCCCGGACTCGGGAGAGGGCAGCGGCCGGGAGGCCGACCCCGGCAGCCGGACCGTCGTCTCGGCCGCCTCGGACCGCGCCGCTCCGGGGGCCCCGGCCTTCTCGCTCCCCGGGATCCCTCCGGCCTCCCCTGCTGCGTCGGAGCCCCCGGCGCCGAGCGCGGCGGCCAGAGCGGCGGCGGACGCGGCGAACGGATGCCGCCTGGGCGCGGCCCCGGAGGACGCGGCGCGGCCCCGGGAAGCGGGGGAGTGGCCCCGGGAGACGTCCTCCCCCCACAGCGCCAGCCGCCCGCCGTACCAGCCACCGTGAACCACCAGCACGCGATCACTCCGTTCCTCGTCTGTCACTCATGCTCTCCCGGGGATCCGCCGCGCGGGAACCCGTCCGGGAGCCTGCCGTCCGGGAACCCGCTCGGGAGCCCGTCCGGGAGCGGCTCCGGCCCCGCCGCCCGTCCCGCCTCCGCAGGGGATCAGGCCCTGCCCCGGAAGGCGCGGACCGCCAGCGGGGCGAACACCACGACGAACCCGGCCGACCAGGCCAGCGCGACGAGCGCGGACGCGGCCACCTCACCGCCGATCAGCAGGCCGCGGATGGCGTCGGCCAGATGGGTGACGGGGTTCAGATCGGCCCAGGTCCGCAGCCAGCCGGGAAAGGTGCCCGGATCGACCAGCGCGCTGCTGGTGAACGTCAACGGCATCATGACGGAGAAGCCGAACATCTGCACCTTCTCCGGATTGGACGCCTTGAGGCCGATCAGCACCGACATCCACGACATGGCCAGCACGACCGCCACCAGCAGCGCCAGCGCGCCCAGCACGCCGAGCACGCTGGTCCCCACCCGGAATCCCAGGATCATGCCGAAACCGACGAGCAGCGCGAACGCCCACACCTGCTTGAGGGCGTCGGCGGCGACCCGCCCGGACAGCGGCGCCGTACGGGAGATCGGCAGGCTGCGCAGCCGGTCGAAGACCCCCTTGGTGATGTCGGTGTTCAGGCCGACCGCCGTGGACAGCGTGTAGAACAGGGCGTTCTGCACGAGCAGCCCCGGCAGGGCGAACTGCAGGTAGTCGCCCGTCGATCCCGAGATCGCCCCGCCGAACACGTAGGTGAACAGCAGCAGCAACATGATGGGCTGGATGCCCAGGTCGAGCAGTTCCCACGGGTTGTGCTTGATCTGGACCAGGCTGCGCCAGGCCAGCGTCGCCGTCTGCGTCAGCGCGGCCACCGGGCCGACCCGCCTCGCGGGGGTCGGCCCGGTGGCGGTCATGGTCGCCGTCGTCACGCGAGGGCCCCTTCCTTCTCGGATCCGGCGGTTCCGGCCTCGGTCCCGGCGCTCTCCTCGGCCGGATGGCCGGTGAGGGCCAGGAACACCTCGTCGAGGCTCGACCGGCGCAGTGTCAGCTCGGCCGCGACGACGCCGAGGTCGTCGAGCCGCCGCACGACGGCGGGCACGGCCGCGGGGTCGTGCACGGAGACCACGACCCTGCCGCCGACCGGCGCGGGGGACTCGCCGGTGACGTCCCCGACCACCTGGGAGACCAGCGACAGGTGGTCGGCGCGGAGCGGCCGGACCTCCAGGACCTGTGCCCCCGTGGTGGCCTTCAGCTCGTCGGGGGTGCCGGCGGCGATCACCCTGCCATGGTCGAACACCACGATGTCGTCGGCGAGCTGGTCGGCCTCCTCCAGGTACTGGGTGGTGAGCAGCACCGTCACCCCGTCCGCCATCAGGCCCCGCACGACGTCCCACAGCTCGGTACGGCTGCGCGGGTCGAGACCGGTGGTGGGCTCGTCGAGGAACAGCACCTGGGGCCGTCCGACCAGGCTGGCCGCCAGGTCCAGGCGGCGGCGCATGCCGCCCGAGTACGTCTTGGCCGCGCGTCCCCCGGCGTCCACGAGGGCGAACCGGTCGAGCAGCTCGTCGGCCCGCCGCCGGGCCTCGGCCTTCCGCAGGCCGAGGAGACGGCCGATCATCACGAGGTTCTCCACGCCGGTGAGCATCTCGTCGACCGCGGCGTACTGCCCCGTCAGGCCGATCATCGACCGCACCTCGTGGGCGCGGTCCACCACGTCGAACCCGCCGACCGAGGCGCTCCCCCCGTCGGGACGGAGGAGCGTCGCCAGGATCCGCACGGCGGTGGTCTTGCCGGCGCCGTTCGGTCCCAGCACGCCGAGCAGCCGCCCCTGGGGGACGGCGAGGTCCACCCCGTCGAGCGCGCGGGTCTCCCCGTAGCGTTTCACCAGGCCCTCTGCCTGGATGGCGTATCGCACGATCTGAGCCTTCCTCTCGTCACCGCGGCCCCGGAGCCGCGACGGGAACCAGGGTGCCCGGGGCCGCTGACGGCCTCCTGACATCGGGCGGGCCGGGGCGGGGGGCCGCTGACATATCGCTGACACGAAGATCCGACGGACCTGACGCGACCCCTTAGGCTGGACGCTGTGAGCGACCGAACCGAGCAGGGCGGGGGCGCCGGGCGCCTTCCCGGGCGGGTGCCGCTGCGTCCCCCGGCCAACCCGGTCTCCCGCAAGGCCGTCGTGATGTGGCTGCTGGACGGGCTCTTCTGGTCGGTGCTCCTGGTCGGCGGAGCCTTCCTCCTGTCCGGGTGGATCGGCGGCGGCCGGTGGGGCTGGCTGCCGGAGTGGCTGTCCGACGGCGCCGGATGGCTGCCCGTGCTGACGGCGGTGCTCGTCGTGCCCGCCGCGCTCGCCGAGCCGTTCTGGCGCTACGCCGTGCACCGGTGGGAGCTCAGCGGCGACGTGGTCTACGCCCGCTCCGGGTGGATCGACCGGCAGTGGACGTTCGTCCCGGTCAGCCGCATACAGACGGTCGACAAGAAGCAGGGCACGCTGGAGCGGCTGCTCGGCCTGGCGACGGTGGACATCCGCACCGCCTCGCACGCGGGATCGTCCACGATCAAGGGCCTCGACTACGGCGTCGCGGCCGCGCTGGCCGAGAGACTCGCTCAGCGGGCCGAGGAACTGAGGGACGACGCCACGTGACCGGTCTCCCCGGCCCGGCCGACCGGCACGGTGACCCGCGCACCGGCCCGGACGCCGGTCCGTCCGCCGACCCGCACGCCGGGTCCGCCGCGGAAGGCCCCGGCCCGCGGACCGCGCCCGGACCCCACGCGTACGGCCCGCCGCCGGCCGGTTCGCCGCCGGTCAGGCCGTCCCTGAGGCTCAGCCCCCGGGTGCTGCTGACCGAGCCGATCAGAACCCTGCCCTCGCTCCTCCTGCCGCTGACCGGAGTCCTGTTCCTCGGCGGGTTCTCGTCCGGCTCGTTCGGCTGGGCGGCCTTCGGTCTCGTCGGGTCGGTCCTGTACGCCGCCGTCCGCTGGGCCACCTTCACCTATCAGGTCATCGGGGACAGGCTGGAGCTGACCCGCGCCCTGATCGGCAGGTCGGTGCGGACCATCCCGCTGGAGCGCATCCGCGGCGTCGACGTCAGCAGTCCGCCGCTGCACCGCCTGCTCGGGCTCGCCGTACTGAGGATCGACACGGGCGCCGGCGGCGCCAAGCAGGAGGGTGAGCTCGACGGGGTGACGCTCGCCGAGGCCGAGCGCCTCAAGGCCGCCCTGCTCTGGCACGCCCGCGCGCGGGCGGCGCGCCGCGCCGAGGCCCGGGGAGCCGTCGCCGCCCACGGCGACGGTCACGCGGGAGCGGCGGTCACCGTCCCCGCCGGGCCGCTCCCGGGCTCCCCGGCGCCCGCCGGACCGTCACCGGCCGCCCCGCCGGCCCCTCACCGGACCGGGGAGGCGTCCCCTGAACGGGTGCTGTTCGTGGTGCCCCGCAGATGGCTGGCCTACGGTCCCCTCTCCGGCTCCTACCTGCTGACCCCGTTCGCGTTCGTGGCGGGCGCGGTCGGCCTGGCGTTCCAGTGGGGCTCGGAGCTGAGGATCGACGGCAGGGTCGT
This sequence comes from Streptosporangium sp. NPDC048047, assembly GCF_040653115.1. NCBI lineage: Bacteria > Bacillati > Actinomycetota > Actinomycetes > Streptosporangiales > Streptosporangiaceae > Streptosporangium > Streptosporangium sp. NPDC048047. The sequence continues at coordinate 67,503 of NZ_JBEZNH010000029.1, forward strand.
GGTCGGCGCCGGAGAGTGGCTGTGGGGCCACCCCCTCCTCCTCGGCGGCGCGCTGGCGGTGCTGGTGCTCGCCATGCCGGTGCTCGGTGCCGCCATGTACGCCGTGTTCAACTGGGACTTCACCCTGCGCGCCAGGGACGGCTACCTCGTCGCCGAGCGCGGCCTGCTGACCCGCAGGAGCGTGTCCCTGGAGCGGCGCAGGGTGCGCGGGTTCGAGCTGGTCGAGGGTCTGGCTGAACGCTGGGCCGGGGTCGCCCGCGCCTGGGCGATCGTGACCGGGCTGGGCGACTCCGGGACCCGGGGGCAGCTGCTGTCCGTGATCCCGCGCCGCGCCGCGCTGGACGTGGTGCGCGAGGCGGTCGGGCCGATCCTGACCGGGTTGCGGCCTCACCCGCCGGTCGCGCGCCGCCGCCGCCTGTTCCGGGCGGTCTTCCCCTGGCTGGTGACCGCCGCCTGCGCCGCGGTCGCCGCCCGATCCTGGCCGCCGCTGTGGTGGGCGGTGGCCGCGGCCCTCGTCCTCGCGGTCCTGGGCGTGCCCCTCGGTCTCGACCGCTACCGCTCCCTGGGCCACACCCACGAGGGCGGGCGCCTGTCGGTCCGCTCGGGTTCCCTGCGCCGTTCGCAGGTGGTGATCGAGGAACGCGCCGTGGTCGGCTGGACGCTGCGCCAGACGTGGTTCCAGCGGCGCGCCGGCGTGCTGACCGTGGTCGCCGGGGTGGGGGCGGGCAGCGGAGGTTACGCGGCGATCGACGTCGGCGAGGCCCAGGGAGTGGCCTTCGCCGCCGAGGTCACACCGGCCTGGCTCGCCCCGTTCGTCGAGGACGGACCACCCGCCTGACCCGGTACGGCGAGGCGGGGGCGACCGGTCCGGTCGCCCCCGCCTCGTCCCGCGTCGCGGTCAGTCCTGGCGCCGGGCGCCGAACATGATCTCGTCCCAGGTCGGCACCGACGCGCGCCGCCCCCTGGCCTTCTTCGCCGGCCGCGCGGGCGCGGGCTTGGGCTGAACGGGCGGAACGGCCGGAGCCGGCGGCGCGGCCGGAGCCTGCTGGGCGGGCGGATCCGCGGGCTTCTCGGCCGGCGGCTCCTTCGCCGCCGCGGCCGTCCGCGGCTCCTCCTTCGCCGGTTCGGCCTGCGCGCCCGTGTCGAGGCTGATGCGCGCCGCGGGCACGGCTATCGGGGCGTCGGCGACCGGCTCCGGCTCCTCCTTCGCCGCCGGGGCGGGTCCGGCGGGAGCGGTCTCGGGCCCGTGGGCCCCGGCTCCCGGGCCGGGCTCCGGCGCCGCACCGGTCTTCGGCTCCTCCGTCGCGGCCGGTTCACCGGTCGCGGGCTCCCCGAGCTCCGCGACGGGTCCGGCGACCGTGGGCCTCCCGAGCTCCGCGGCCTCCGGGGACACCGAGGGTTCCGCGGGTTCCGCGGGCGCACCGGCGGGACCCGTGGCGTCCGCCGGCTTCGAGGGCTCCACGACCTCCGTGGGCCCGGGGAGCTCCGGCGGTTCGGCGGGCCGTACCCGGGTCACGGGTGTGACCGAGCCGGGTTCGGGCGCTCTGATCGGCTCGTAGATGTCCGGGGCGCGCAGCGGCGGCACCGTCGGCCTGGGCGGGTCGAACCCGGCCGGGATCGGCGGCATCGGCGGCTGCTCGTACGGCACCGGCTCGGCGCGCGCGGCCGGCGGCTCGGCCGCGTCCGGCTCCGGGGCGTCGCTCCGCACGACGGAGGGGAACGACACCGGCGGCTGGTTCAGCGGCTCGGACGTCAGCGGCGGCACCGGTGAGAGCTTCGCCACCACGCGGGGCACGAACGGGGTGACCGTCGCGTCCTCGGCCGGTTCGGTGTAGTCGCCCGACGACAGGCGCATGGCCTCGTCGTCGTGCGGGGTGATGTGCCGCCTGCGCGGATCGAAGATCCACTCAGCCCGGCGGGTGTGGCCGTTCCATACGAAACCGAGCTTGATCCGCCACAGGTTGTCGTCCCTCTTGGCCGAGTCCCAGTCGATCTCGTCGGCGGGCACGCCGCGACGGGTCAGCCGTTCGGCGACCAGGTCGCCGAGGGTGGGACCGGGAGCGGAGTCGCCCGGCAATCGCACGGCGCAGCGTTGCGCCTGCTGAGCCATGTACTCACGTTCCTGGAGTACGGGGCCCTCGAACCACCGCACCCGCTCGACCGGGATGCCCGCCGTGGCGGCGATCTCCTCCGCGGTCTCGCCGGCGCGGATCCGGGCCTGGATCTCCTTGGGGCGCAACGGACTCTCCACTTCGATCTCGTACTGGCCGAGACGGGAGAAGTTGCCGCGGACGGCAGCGCGGAGCCGGTCGTCGACGGGCAGCGTGAACCGGGTGCCCCGGCCGGCCGTGGCCAGCACGAGGTAGGTTCCGTCCTCACTCACCGCGACGAGTCGGAGCTCCTGCATGCGAGTCCCTTCGTCGTCGTGCTCAATCTTCCCCCGGACCCTTGAGTCTCTCGCGTGTGCCGGTTGCCTGCCAGCACCGTACCCGGCATGTCCGAACATCGCCTTCCTGGATGGGGGTCGCAGCGATGTGACGCCGGTCACATTTGCTCCATTCATCAACTTACAGGCCACCGGGATGGAGCAGCGTTTTTGAAGTCTCCCAACGGATTCTCTCCGATGAACGGAGGCGCCGCCGGGGACTTGGGGCAAGTGCCGGAAGGGCGGGCCGGAACCGTGCCGGCCGCCCCCGGCCGGGCGCGCCGGCGAGGGGCGTCCGGGGGGCGGGCCGGACCGGCCCGGCCGTCACCGGAGGTGGCGATCACGGCGCCCGGTGTGGCGTGAAGCGACGGCGGGCCTGGTAGGCGGGAGAATGTCATCTCCGGCGGACTCCCTCGGGGTCGAGCGGCGCGGGGCGTCTGCGAATCTGCCTGTCGCACAGGTCACAGGAACAACAGGACACGCGGATGCGTCATTCTTCGGGGGAGCCTTTACGCACCCCTTTACCGAAAGCTCGTGAGAAGGGACTGATTCGGGGAATGGGCGGCGAACAGAGGTTCGATCTGAGCCTGCCGCAGATCGTCGGGGGAGCCCTGGCCACGATGACGGCGGCGGTGGCCGCCTCGTATCTCGGGGTCGCGGGCACGGTCATCGGCGCGGCCGTGATGAGCGTGGGCAGCACGGTCGGCGGAGCCGTATACACCCATTACCTGAAGCGCACCGGCACCCACCTGCCGTTCCTGTCCCGGCAGGAGGCCGGCGACGACCCGCCGAAGAAGATCGAGGACAACGGGGAGCTGGCGACGGCGGCGCTGGCCACCGTGCGCGAGGCTCCCGTGCGGCCGTCCGGCGGAAGCCCCGTCGCACCGTACGGCGAGACCCTCGGGGGACCGTACGGCCGGACCCTCGCGGGATCGTATGGCGGGACCCTCGCGGAGCCGTACGGCGACGGCGACGAGCCGGAGGACCTCGTCGTGGTGGACATCGATCCCGCGACGATGGAGATCCCCGTGACCGGCCCTGCGACGATGGAGATCCCCGCGGCCGATCCGGCGACGGCGGTGATCCCCGCGGCCGGCCCCGCGACGGCGGGGATCCCCGCGGCCGCGTCCGCCACGGCGGGGCCGTCAGGGATCACCGTCGAACTGCCCGCCGCCGTGCCGGCCGCGGCGGCGGCCACGGCCGCCGCCGGCACGGCCGTGCCTCCCGGGAGCACGGCCGTCCTGCCCGCCGTCTCCGGCCTCTCCGGGGGTGGCGGTCCGTCCGGTGACCGCGGCCGGGCCAGGATCTGGGTGCTCGCCGCGACGGCGGTGATCACGTTCGCCGTGGGCATGGGCGCGATCCTGGGCTTCGAGAAGGTCACCGGCCAGCCCGTGGCGAGCACCGTCAAGGGCGAGCGGAGTTCGGGCACGAGCCTCAACCCAGGGCCCGTGGTGCGGCGCGAGGAGGCCCCCCCGGTGCGGGAGCGGACGCCCAGGCCGTCCGATTCGGCCCCGGCGACGGCCCCGCAGGCCACCCCGGAGCCGACCGGCACCGGAGAGCCGGCCCGGACCGAGGAGCCGGGGTCCGGCGCGACGTCTAAGCCGACCACCCCGGTGACGCCGAGCCAGGCTCCGACGACGAGCCCCACCCAGGTCGAGCCGTCCCTAGAGCCCACCGGGAACCCGACCGGTTCGCCGGCCCCCGCCGAGACGGACGCCCCCGCCCAGGGGGACGCCCAGGACGGTGAGGACGTGCGGGTCGGCCCGGCCGGCGAGTGACGGTTCAGCCTCATCTAGCGAGGAACCCCGGGCGTTTACGCCCGGGAGGAATCGCTTCCCTGACCCGGGCTTACGTCCGGACGTCAGCCCGGACGCTTCTGGTGCTCTATGTACTCTTTGATGATCGACAGAGGAGCTCCCCCGCAGGAGGCGGCGAAGTAGGACGGCGACCAGAAACGGCCGCCCCACAGATACTCGCGGATGTGGGCCGGGTACTCCTTGCGCAGCAACCGGGCCGAGACGCCCTTGAGGCTGTTGACCAGGGTGGACAGCGCGACCTTGGGCGGGTAGTGGACCAGGAGATGGACATGGTCATGCTCGCCGTTGAACTCCACCAGCGACGCGCCGAAGCCGTCGCACACCTCGATCATGATGTCCCGGCAGCGGAGCAGGATCTCGTCGGTGAACACCTTCCCCCGGTACCTGGGCGTGAAGACCAAATGGGCATGCAGGCTGTAGACCACACTGCGGCCTCGCCGGATATCCGGGCTCGGTTCCCATCGCGGTGACATAGACCAAATGATAGTGTGTTCGACTATGAGACTGGTGGTGCAGGTGAAGCTCCTGCCAACGCCCGAGCAGGCGGCGGCGCTGGAGGCCACGCTGCGCGCCGCCAACAAGGCCGCCGATCTCGTTTCGCGCATCGCCTTCCAGCAACGCTGTTTCCGTAATTTCGACCTGCGCAAGCACACCTACGAGCAGGTAAAGGCCACCTTCGGACTGGCCGCGCAGGCCGCCCAGCATGTGATCAAGAAGGTCTGCGACGCCTACCGCACCCTGCATGCCAACCTGGCCGCCGGAAACCTGGGCAAACGAGGATCGGCGCGGCGAATCAAGGCTGAAAGCACACCGATCTCCTTCCGACCCGGCGCGGCACATCCCTACGACGACCGGTGCCTGTCCTGGCAGCACGGGGACCGGACAGTGTCGATCTGGACGACCATCGGACGGCTGCGCGGCATCACGTTCACCGGCTCAGCCCAGCAGCTGGCGCTGCTGGCCGAACACCGCAAAGGCGAGTCCGACCTGGTGTGGCGGGACGGCATGTGGTTCCTGCACGCCACCGTCGAGGTATCGGACGCCCCGATCAACGCGCCGGACGGGTTCTGCGGGGTGGACCTGGGCATCGCCAACATCGCCACCACCAGCGACGGCATCCGCCACAGCGGCAAGCACCTGAACGCGGTCCGCCACCGCAACCGTGAGCTGCGCCGCCGTCTGCAGGCCAAGGCCACCAAGTCGGCCAAGCGGCTACTGAAACGACGCCGCCGTAAGGAGGCCCGCTTCGCCGCAGACGTCAACCACCGCATCGCCAAGCAGATCGTGACCGAGGCAGAACGCACCGGGCAAGGGATCGCCCTGGAAGACCTCCAGGGCATCCGCGACCGGGTACGGCTTCGCAAGCCCCAGCGGGTCACGCTGCACTCATGGAGCTTCCACCAGCTGGGAGCCTTCATCGCCTACAAGGCGGCCCGGGCCGGGACAGCCGTCATCCATGTGGACCCGTCCTACACCTCCCAGCAATGCTCGCATTGCGGACATGTGGACTCCTGCAACCGGCCCGACCAGGAAACCTTCATCTGTACGTCGTGCGGCTTCGCTGAGCACGCCGACGTCAACGCGGCCCGCAACATCGCCTCACGCGGTGAGGCGGGCTGGGCAGTCCGTCACGCTGCCTGACGCGGACCGGACCGTCGACGCCATCGACGGCGAGGAGCTGCAAGCTCGGTCGTTTACGGCCGAGAAGCTGACCCCAGGACGGTGTCCAGGTAGTCGTTGGCGAACACCCGGCCGGGGTCGAGCGCGTCCCGCAGCGCCCGGAAGTCGGCGAACCGCGGGTAGGCCGCGGACAGGTAGGCCGCGTCCCGGGTGTGCAGCTTGCCCCAGTGCGGGCGGCCGCCGAGCCCGGTCATGATCTCCTCGACCTCCTCGAAGTAGGCCGGGTTGGGCGTCGCCCGGTAGACGTGGCAGGCGATGTACGCCGATGGCCTGCCGTACGCGGTGGACAGCCACGCGCCGGAGGGCGGGGTGACCCGGACCTCGATCGGGAAGGTGATCCGCCAGCCCCGCCGCTCGATGAGGTCGCGCGTCTCGCGCAGCGCCCGGCCGAGGTGCTCGCGCGGGATCGCGTACTCCATCTCCAGGAACCGCACCTCCCGCACGGTCGCGAAGATCCGGTAGGAGGCGTCGGTGCGGGCGGAGGCGGTCAGCGCCGCGGCGGAGACCGCGTTGAGCCGGGGGATCAGGCCGGGGAGGCGGGCGCCGAGCGCGCACAGCGCGCCGAAGGCGGTGTTCTCCAGGAACCTCTCGTCCAGCCAGCGCCGGAACCCGCCCGGCGGGTCGGCCGGGCCCGGGTCGCGGTTGTTGCGCTTGACCAGGCAGGCGTCGGTGTGCGGCAGCCAGTAGAAGTCCAGGTGGTCGTTGCCGGCGGCCAGCTCGTCGAGCGAGCCGAGGACGTCGCCGATCGCCATGGGCCGCCGGTCGCCGCGCAGCAGGAACGACGGCTCCACCCGGAAGGTGAGCGCGGTCACCACGCCGAGCGCGCCCAGTCCCACCCGGGCCGCGTCGAAGAGGTCCTGCTCGCTCACCCCGTCGCGGATCCTCCCCTGCCCGCCGTCGCGCACGGTGACGATCTCACCGTCGGCGAGCACCAGCTCCATGGCGGTCACCTGGTCGGCGAGTCCGCCGCTGTGCCGCCCGGTGCCGTGGGTGCCGGTCTGCACGGCCCCGGCCAGGGTCTGGGCGGTGATGTCGCCCATGTTGGCCAGGGCCAGGCCCCTGCGGTGCAGCTCCTCGTTGAACGCGGCGAGCGTCGTCCCGGCCGCGGCCGTCACCTCTCCGTCGCCGGTCTCGCGTATCCCGGTCAGCGCGCCCGGCCGCAGCAGAACCCCGTCGGTCAGGGCGACCCCGGTGAAGGAGTGCCCGGAGCCGACCATGCGCACCCGGCGCCCCGCGGCGGCGGCGTCCCGTACGGCGCGGGCCACCTCCTCCGCGGAGGCGGGGGTACGGATCTCCGCGGGCGTGGCGGACTGGTTCCCGGCCCAGTTGCGGAATGCCTCGCTCATGCTTCTCGCTCCTCGCCCGCCGGCGGGCGGGCGAGGTCACGCCGCGGCCGCCGGCTCACCTCTCCGACCGTGAACATGAACAGTACTCATGATTCTGGCCGGGCGACAGGGGTCCGCAGCCAGGCGGCGCCGGCGGCGCCGATGGCCGCGGCCAGCAACGCGCAGCCCAGGGGGAACACGTACGCGTTCGACGCGCCGAACGCGTCGGTGAGCCGCCCGCCCGCCCAGGCGCCGAGCGCCACGCCGAGCCCGATGGAGGTGGAGAGCCAGGACATGCCCTCGGTCAGCAGGGCGGGCGGCACCAGCCGCTCGACGAGCGAGTAGCCGGTGATGACCGTCGGGGAGATGGCCGTCCCGGCGACGAACAGCGCCACCGCCATGAGCCTCGGGTCGCCGACCAGGGAGAGCGGGATCATCCCCACCGCGAACACCGCCAGGGAGCGGGCGAACCGGCTGTTCAGCGTGATCCTCCACCGCCGAGCGCCGTACCAGAGCCCGGAGAGCATGCTCCCGGCGGCGACGGCGGCGAGCAGCAGCCCGGCCGCGGGCTTGATGCCGCGCTCGTCGGCGAACGCGACCGTGATCAGGTCGACCGACCCGAACACCGCGCCCATCGCGCAGAACGCGGCCGACATCAGGGCGACCCCGGGGATCGCGATCGGGGTGCCCGCGCCCGCGGTCGCCGGGCGGACGGGCGGCTCGGTGCCGCGCTGCGCGGCGAGGGCCAGTGTGCCCACGATCATGCAGGTCAGCGCCACCGCCAGACCGGCGTACGGGTTCACCATCGTGGCCAGGGCGGTGACCAGCGCGGGCCCCGTCACGAAGACGACCTCGTCGGCGACGGACTCGAACGAGAAGGCGGCGTGCAGCCGGTCGGTCCCCGCCAGCAGGTACGACCAGCGGGCCCGCACCAGCGAGCCGAGCGACATCGCGGTCGCGCCGGTCGCGACGCCGGTGGCGAACAGGGCCCAGCGGGGGACCGCGGACCCCGCGCAGAACATCAGACCGGTCAGCGCGGCGCCGTGCCCCAGCCCGAACGGCACGATTACCCTGGCCTGGCCGAACCTGTCCACCAGGCGTCCCGTCAGGGGAGCGGCGACGGCGTAGGAGAGGCTGACGGTGGCGGCGACCGCCCCCGCCATGGCGTAGGAGCCGGTGAGCGTCTGGATGAGCAGTACGACGCCGATGCCGAGCATCGACATTGGCATCCGTCCGACGAAGCCCGCGACGACGAACCCCTTGGCTCCGGGCATGCCGAACAGCCCTCGATACAGCCCGGCCACCGTCGGACCCCCTCCCCGTTCTCCCGGCGTCGATCGTACCGAGGATGGCCCGGCGGTCCGTCCGGAGGAAAGCCATTTTCCGGACCGCACCCCATTCCTGGGGACTTGGAGCTAATGTGAGCGCAGTGTCGCATGTTCCCCGGATGGGGGCGTTCGTCGCGGTGCTCGCCGCCGTGGTCGCCCTCGCGGTCGCCGGCGCCGCGGTGTTCCTCGCCACCCGCCCCGCCGAGCCCGTCACCGTTCCCGTCGCAGAGTCCGAGGTCAGGGACCTGACCAGCCTGGTCCCGCAGCCCGTGAACCAGCCGGAGGGGGAACAGGCCCGGAGCCAGGACCAGGGTCAGGGCCAGGGCCGGCCGCAGGACCAGAGCCGGGGCCGGGACCAGAGCCGGGATCAGGGCGGACCGGGAAGCCAGAGCCAGGACCCGAGCCGCCCCGCGGAGACCAGGCCGGCTCCCGCCGCCACCGGCGGGCCCGGCATCACCCTCACCCCGCCCCGCCTGCTCGTGGTCTCCCAGACGGCGCTGTCCGAGAGGACCAAGGCCGACATCTCCCGCCTGAGGAACGTCCAGAAGATCGACTCCTTCGACGGCGGTGCGGTCAAGGTCTCCGGGACGGGCCTCAACCTGCTCGCGGTCGACCCCGCCCGCTTCCGCGCCTGGGCCCCGAAGGCCGTGGCCGCCCAGCCCGCCGTGTGGGAGGCGCTGGACCGGGGCGAGCTCGTCGCCGACGACGCCGGGGCGCGCCGGCTCGGCCTGGTCCTCGGGGCGAACTACCAGGTGGACGGCGGCCCGCTGCTGCGGGTCGCGGCCTCGGCCCACTTCGGCCTGCCCGGGGTGGACGGCCTGGTGGGCGCCGAGACCGGCCGCCGCCTCGGCCTCCTGCCCGGCGTGGTGCTGCTGGTGAACGGCCCGGAGAACGCCTCGGCCAAGCTGGGCTCCCTGGTGCGCAGGCTGGCCGGAGGCGGCACGCAGGTGATCACCGTGGGCCGCGCCCGCGCCCGCGCCGCCGAGCCGCCCACCGCCAAGCCGGCGACCGGCGAGAAAGGCGGCACGGGCGGAACCGGGACCGCCTCCACCGAGAACGTCTCGGGAGGGGGCGCCTCCACCGTCCGGCGCGCGCAGGTCGGCCGGCCCGGCAGCTACCTGGAGCTGTACCGCAGGGCCGCCGCGGTCTGCCCCGGCCTGTCCTGGACCGTCCTGGCCGCGATCGGCCAGGTGGAGAGCTCGCACGGGCGCAACAACGGGCCCTCGTCGGCCGGAGCCCAGGGGCCGATGCAGTTCATGCCCGCCACCTGGAAGACCTACGGGGTGGACGGCGACGGCGACGGGGTCGCCGACATCTGGAGCCCGTACGACGCGGTCCCGGGCGCGGCCAACTACCTGTGCGCCAACGGCGCCGGGCAGGGCGGCAAGAAGCTGGAGAAGTCCATCTGGTTCTACAACCACTCCTGGGCCTACGTCTCCAAGGTCATGTCGATCGCCCAGGCCTACGCCCGCACCTACCCCTGACCGAGGACCCGCCCGCGCCCGGCGTCAGACCCCGGCTGGCGACCGCCGCGCGGCGGTCCTGTGCCGCGGAGGCCCGCGCCTACCCCGCCTGCTCCGCCTACTCCGCTTACCTCGTCTTGCCCGTCCCGGCGGGGCGGCGGAGCGGCGCCGGGCAGCAGCCGGGCGGGCACCCGGCGGGCTCCGGCTCGGCCAGCAGTTCGCCCACCATCGAGACGAACCGCGGGTGGGTGCCGGCGGTGGCGGCCCTGACCAGCGGCAGGCCGATCTCCCTCGCCGTCTCCGCCGCCTCCACGTCGAGGTCGTAGACGACCTCCATGTGGTCGGAGACGAACCCGATCGGGACCAGCACCGCGGCCGGGGCGTCGAGCACCCGCAGGTGGTCGCAGACGTCGGGCTCCAGCCACGGGATGTGCGGGGCGCCGCTGCGACTCTGCCACACCAGGTCCCACGGGCGGTCCCCGCCCAGCTCGGCGGTGACCAGGGCGGCCGCCTCGCGCAGCTGCGCCTCGTAGGCCCCGCCGTCCGGCCCCGCGGTCCTGGCCATCGACAGCGGGATGCTGTGGGCGGTGAAGACCAGCCGCGCGGAGTCGCGCAGCCCGGCGGGGAGCCGCTCCAGGGCCTCGCGGGTGTGGTCGGCCATCGCCGCGATGAACCCGGGGTGGTCGAAGTAGTGGCGCAGCTTGACGACCTCGGGCGCGCCCTCGACCGCGACCCTGGCCAGCGCGATGTCGTCGAGGTACTGCCGGCAGGCCGAGTAGGAGCTGTAGGCCGCGGTGACGAAGGCGGCGGCCCTGCGGACGCCGTCGGCGGCCATCCGCCGGAGCGTGTCCTCAAGGTAGGGGTGCCAGTTGCGGTTGCCCCAGTAGACCGGGACGTCGAGCGTCGGCTCGACGGCGGCGATCAGGTCGCGGCACTGCTGGTTGATCGGGCTGGCCCCGCCGAAGCGCTGGTAGTGCGCCTCGACCTCCAGCAGCCGCTCGCGCGGGATCCCCCGGCCCCGCACGACGTTCTCCAGAAACGGCATCACGTCGTCCGGCTTCTCCGGGCCGCCGAACGACACGACGAGAAGTGCGTCGTAAGTCCCCATGGCACTCATCAAACCGCATGCCGGGAGGTCTTTCTGCATGGTCACACCAGGGGATTCGGAACCGGGCGTCCTCCCGGACGCCTTCGCCGCCCCCTTTCGGGCGTCTTCTTCGTCACATTCCGGCTGCTCTCCCCTTCCGGGCGTCCGGCGGACCCCGTTTCCGGCCTCTTCCCGGACGTCCGGCGGGACGTCTCGCCGGACGAGGGGTATCCGGTCCGGGCGGAGACGGGAGTAGGTTCGGACCGTGACTCCTTTCAGCGACATGCGTGACTATGTCGGCACGCCCAGGCTGGTGTCCCTCCGCCTCTCTCCCGACGGATCCCGCCTCGCCGGCGTGGTCCAGGCCCTCGACCCCGACGGGAAGTCCTACGGGACGTCCCTGTGGGAGATCCCCCTCGACGGGCGCGCGCCGTACCGGCTGACCAGGTCCGCCAAGGGTGAGAGCGGGGCGGAGTTCACCGCGGGGGGCGACCTGCTCTTCGGCTCGCGCCGCCCCGACCCGGTCGTCAAGGACCCCGACGATGAGGCGCCCGCGCTGTGGCTGCTGCCCGCGGGCGGCGGCGAGGCCCGGCAGGTCGCCTCCCGGCCCGGCGGCGTGGCCGGGTTCGCCACCGGCGGGCCGGCGGTGGTCTTCACCGCCGACGTGCTGCCCGGCGACGAGGCCACCGAGGGCGAGCGGCGCAAGAGCCGTAAGGACGCCGGGATCAGTGCGATCCTGCACGAGAGCGCCCCGGTGCGCTACTGGGACCACGACCTCGGCCCCGGGGAGACGCGGCTGTTCGCCGGCACGCTCGGCGACGACCGGCTGACCGAGGTCAGGGACCTCACCCCGCAGCCGGGCAAGGCCCTGGGCAACGCCTCCTACGACGTGACGCCGGACGGCTCGGCGGTGGTGACCACCTGGGAGGTGCCGCAGCCCGGCGGCGAGGTCCGCTCCCGGCTCGTGGTGATCGGCACGTCCGGCGACGACGCCCCGCGCGTCCTCGCCGAGGAGGAGGACCACGACTTCGACGGCCCGGTCCGGGTCTCGCCCGACGGCCGGCTGGTCGCCTGCACCCGTGCCCGCCGCGCCGACGGCGCCACCATCCCCGAGATCACCCTGTGGATCGTCGACCTCGCCACCGGCGAGGGGCACGCCGCCGGCGGCGACCTGTGGCCGTCCGACGTCGCCTGGGCGCCCGACTCCCGCTCGCTGTACGTCGCCGCGGATCACCGGGGCCGCCGCCCCGTGTTCCGTGTCCCGGCCGACTCCTCGGAGCCGGTCCGGCTCACCGCCGACGACGGCGCCTACCTGTCGCTCGGCGCCGCGCCCGACGGCTCGGTCTACGCGCTGCGCAGCGCCGTGGACTCGCCCGCCCGCCCGGTGCGGATCACCCCCGGCGGCGAGGTCGAGGAGCTGGCCTCGCCGGTGCCCGTTCCCGAGGTGCCCGGCACCCTGACCGAGGTCACCGCGACCACTGACGACGGCGCGACGATCCGGGCCTGGCTCGTGCTGCCCGAGGGCGCCTCGGCGGAGAACCCGGCGCCGTTCCTGCTGTGGATCCACGGCGGCCCGCTGTCGAGCTGGAACGACTGGTCCTGGCGGTGGAACCCGTGGATCATGGCGGAGCGCGGCTACGCCGTACTGCTGCCCGACCCGTGCCTGTCCACCGGCTACGGCCCCGAGATGATCCGCCGGGGCTGGGCGAACTGGGGGCCGCGCACCCATGCCGACCTGATGGCGATCACCGACGCCGCGCTGGAGCTGCCCGAGGTCGACGAGACCAGGACGGCGGCCATGGGCGGCTCGTTCGGCGGCTACATGGCCAACTGGGTCGCCGGGCACACCGACCGGTTCGCGGCGATCGTCACCCACGCCTCGCTGTGGCACCTGGACCAGTTCGCCGGCACCACCGACGCGCCGATGTACTGGCAGCGCGAGTTCGGCGCCCTCGGCGGCGAGCTGTACGGCGAGCTCTCCCCGCACCTGTCGCTGGATGAGATCTCCACGCCGATGCTCGTCATCCACGGCGACAAGGACTACCGGGTGCCGATCGCCGAGGGCCTCCGGCTGTGGTGGGACCTGCAGCGCTCCCACGTCGAGTCGAAGTTCCTGTACTTCCCCGACGAGAACCACTGGATCCTCAAGCCCGGCAACGCGATCGCCTGGTACGAGACGGTCTTCGCCTTCCTGGCCCAGCACGTGCTGGGCCAGGAGTGGAAGCGGCCGGAGTCGCTGGCGTGAGAACGGACGACGGCCCCGGTACGGCGGGCCGTCGTGGACGGACGGAGAGTGAACGAGGCGAGTGAACGAGAAGGAGGGCAGGCCATGGAGACCTTCGTGACCTTCGCCCAGCTGGCCGAGGAGATCGCCCGGGAGGCCGGGGAGATGCTCGTGGCCAAGCGGCCGGCCCGGCCGGAGGTGCTGGCCACCAAGTCCAGCCCGACCGACGTGGTGACCGCGCTGGACCGGGCTTCGGAGGAGCTGATCCGCACCAGGATCAGGGCCGTCCGGCCCGACGACGCGATCCTCGGTGAGGAGGGCGGCTCGACCGGCGACGGCCGGGTCCGCTGGATCGTCGACCCCATCGACGGCACGGTCAACTTCCTGTACGGCCTGCCCGACTGGGCGGTCAGCATCGCCGTCGAGGTCGACGGGGAGATCGTCGCGGGCGTGGTCAACGTCGTGCCCCGGGGCGAGGTCTTCACCGCCGCCAGGGGCGAGGGCGCGTGGCTGGCGGGGGAGCGGCTGCACTGCAACACCGGCGTGCCGCTGGACCGCGCGCTGATCGCCACCGGGTTCGGCTACGACGCGGGGCGGCGCAGGGTCCAGGCCGAGGTGCTGGCCGGGGTGCTGCCCGCCGTACGCGACATCCGGCGGGGCGGGTCGGCCGCGGCGGACCTGTGCTCGGTGGCGGCCGGGCGGGTGGACGGCTACTACGAGCGCGGCCCGCAGACGTGGGACTACTCCGCCGGGGGTCTCGTCGCGGTCGAGGCTGGCGCCAGGATCGGCGGTCTGAGCGGCCGGCCGCACGGCCCCGGGCTCACGGTCTGCGCGGCGCCGGGCCTGTTCGAGGAGCTGTGCGACCTGCTGGCGCCGCTGGACCCCGAGCGCGACGCCTGAAGGCCCCGCGCGTCCGGGCCCGCGCGTCCGGCCCCGTGCGGTGACGACGGGTGACGGTGGATGACGGCGCCCGAGGTCGCGGGTGGTCCGGGCCCTCGCGGGCCCGGATGTGGGAGGAGCCCCCGGCCGGATGGCCGGGGGCTCCTCCCACATCGGTGACGGATCAGCGCCGGATCGCGTCAGTGCCGGATGTGGACCCCGTTGTCCGTCGCCAGGCGGTGGAGATCCTCGATCTCGGCGGTGAAGGTGTCGGCGAGATACTGGTCGCCCGTGGACTCGGCTTCGTGGAGGTTCTTGTACGCCTGGTCGAGGCGGTGTTCGATCGTGGAGGTGAACTCGCCCATCTCACCTTCTTTCTCAGCGGGGATGTAAGGACTGGGTCTGCCTAGGGGACTGGCCTTCAGCCGTACCCACCTCTCACCTCGCGCTAAACCTCGTTGTGGGATACATCACGCACGGTGGTTATCGTGACTGGGGGCTTACCGCCGGCTTACGGGGGGAGTGCTCACAATGGGGGGCCGTTCCGGCGGCTGTTCACAGATTTTCACGGGGAGGTTCGGAAGCCGTGCGGGTGCTTGTGGTGGAGGACGAGCGGGTGCTCGCCGACGCGATCGCTACGGGGCTGAGGCGTGAGGCCATGGCCGTGGACGTGGCCTACGACGGCGCCGCGGCGCTGGAGCGGACCGGCTACATCGACTACGACGTCATCGTCCTGGACCGGGACCTGCCGAAGGTCCACGGGGACGAGGTGTGCCGCCGCCTGGTGGCCGAGCGGACCTCCTCGCGGATCCTGATGCTCACCGCCTCGGGCGACGTCGACGACAAGGTCGAGGGGCTGGGGCTGGGCGCCGACGACTACCTCGCCAAGCCGTTCGTGTTCATCGAGCTGGTCGCCCGGGTGCGGGCGCTGGGCCGCCGCTCGGCCCCGGCGCTGCCGCCGGTCCTGGAGCGCTCCGGTGTCCGCCTGGATCCGGGCAAGCGGCTGGTGACCAGGAACGGCGAGGAGATCTCGCTCACCAAGAAGGAGTTCGCGGTCCTGGAGGAGCTGATGCGCGCCGAGGGCGCCGTGGTCAGCCAGGAGGACCTGCTGGACAAGGCATGGGACGAGAACATCGACCCGTTCACCAACGTGGTGCGCGTCACCATGATGACCCTGAGGAAGAAGCTGGGTGAGCCTCAGGTCATCGAGACGGTGCCCGGGGTGGGATACCGGCTGTGAGCGCCCCGGCAGGCGGTGGGGCCGAACGCCCGGCGGGCGTCCCGGCGGACGACGCGCGTCTCTCCGCGCCCACCCACCCGATGATCAGCCCCCACTCCGCGCGGGGGCCGCGGCGCGACGAGGAGACGCCGCAGGCCGGTCCGGAGCCGGGCGGGCGGACCTCGCCGCGGACCGATCCGGGGCGGACCGGCTCGGGGCGGACCGGTCCCGGGCAGGGCGGGCAGGCCCCGCCGCCGCAGGGCCCGCCGGTGTGGGACGGGCCGCCTCCGGGTGGCGCCGCCCAGGCGCACGGCGGGCCGCTGGAGCGGGTGCGGGCGATCTTCGACCGGATCAGCATCCGCTGGCGGCTCACCATCACCTACGGCCTGCTGTTCTTCCTGGCCGGGATGCTGCTGGTCTTCGTCATCTACATGATGGTCGGCTGGGCCATCAACGAGGCCTGGCCCGGCGTCAGCCTGCCCGACGCGCCGCTGGCCTACGAGCAGCGCTTCCAGCAGGACTGGCTGTGGTGGAAGCACGCCGCGATCGACGAGGCGCGCGACGCCCTGCTCAGCCGTACGCTCCTGGCCCTGGTGGGGGTGGGGATCCTGGCGATCGTCATCGGTTACGTCGTCGCCGACCGGGCGCTGCGCCCGATCCAGCAGATGACCTCGACGGCCCGCAGGCTGTCGAGCAGCACGCTGGCCCACGAGCGGATCGCGCTCAAGGGCCCCGACGACGAGCTCAAGGAGCTGGCCGACACCTTCGACGCGATGCTGACCAGACTCAATGTGGCGTTCGACACACAGCGCAGGTTCGTGGCCAACGCCTCCCACGAGTTGCGGACCCCGCTGACGATCAACCGGACCGTCCTGGAGATCGCGCTGGGCGACCCGGAGGCGTCGGAGGACCTCAAGGCGCTGGGCCGCACCCTGCTGGAGGTCAACGCGCGCAACGAGCGCCTGATCGAGGGCCTGCTGCTGCTGGCCCGCAGCGAGCGCGAGCTCAGCGTGCGCAAGCCGGTGGACATGAGGGACGTGGCGCGGACCGCCGTCGAGCAGCTCGCCCCGGTGGCAGAGGCGGCCGGCGTGACGATCTCCACCGAACTCCGGAAGGCCGAAACGACAGGCGATCCGGTGCTGCTGGAACGGTGCGTGTCCAACCTCGTGGAGAACGCGATCAAACACAACCTCCCCGACGCCGGCCATTTGTGGGTCAGGGCGGGAATTGTGGAGGGCGTCCTGATTGTTCAGGTGGCCAACACGGGACCGCACGTGCCCGCGTACGAGGTGAACAGCCTGTTCGAGCCGTTCCGGCGGCTCAACGCAGACCGGGTCGACTCCTCCAAGGGGGCCGGGCTCGGGTTGTCCATCGTGCGCGCGGTCGTGCGGGCTCACGGAGGCGACGTGACCGCCGTCCCCAGGGACGGGGGCGGTCTCGTGGTGACCGTGAGACTCCAGCCACGGTGATCCGGCGGGGGGCGTCTCGCTCACGCCGCACATGTGGTTGGATGTGCCGTCGAACACGGTGGCTCATACCGCCGATGCTGTGGTTTACGCCATATTCGGCTAACCATGGCCATTGGCAGTAGGTACCTCACGTGTGGGGAGGTTCAGTGACCATTCCGACGGGGTACCGAAGCAAAGTCTCTTCGTCGGATTGGGCACAAGTCGTGCCTCTCAGACGTTACACGCGCGAACGGGCGCAAAAGAGAGACGAGGGGGATGGAGCAAACCGATGGCCACTGATTACGACAGCCCACGCAAGACCGACGACGACCTCAACGAGGACAGTCTTCAGGAACTGCAGGCGCGCCGTACGGACAAGTCCTCGGGCAGCATCGACATCGACGAGACCGACCTCGCCGAGTCGCTCGAACTGCCGGGCGCGGACCTGTCCAACGAGGAGCTCTCGCTCCGGGTGATCCCTCGTCAGGCCGACGAGTTCACCTGCGCGCGCTGTTTCCTCGTGCACCACCGCAGCCAGCTCGCCACCGAGAGGAACGGCCAGCAGATCTGCCGGGAGTGCGCGGCCTGACGATCGTTCCGATGGCCTGTCCGAGGTGTGTTCTCCCGTGGAAGGGTAAGTGCGCGCCAGGACGGCCTTGAGGAGGTTCCGCGACATGACTTCGAAGAGGGGCAAGACCGGTGGCTCGCCGGAGGATCCCGCGCCCGCGGGAGAGGCCGGCGCACCGGAACGGGAAGTGGCGGAGATCGTCGGCAGGCTCACCGAGCCCGGTGACATCAAGGGCGCCGAGCGGCGACGGCTGCTCGGCCGCCTGTCCGCGGCGCTGGCCGCGGGAGCGAAGAACGCCAGGAAGTCGGGCGTCGGCCGGGGACGCTGGCTGGCCGACGTGTTCATGTCCGTGGCCCCCCGGATCCCCGTCCGGGACCTGGCCACCCTCTCCGAGCACCATCACGGCCTCACCGCCGAGGCGCTGGCCGACGACCTGGTCCGCACGGCGGGCAAGGCGACCATGACGGTCGGCGCGATCGGCGGAGCCCTCGCGGCGGCCGAGTTCGCCGCCCCGCCCCTGCTGCTCTCCGCCCCCGCCCAGCTCGTGGCCGAGACCCTCGTCGTGGCGGCCATCGAGGTCAAGCTGCTCGCCGAACTCCACGAGGTGTACGGCGTGCAGATCCCCGGCGGCGGCGCCCAGCGGGCCGTGGCGTTCGTGAACGCCTGGTCCAAGCAGCGCGGCGTCGACCCCGTGGCCCCCGGCTCGGTCACCGTCGCCCTCGGGACGGCGGCCAAGACGGCCCTGCGCAACCGGCTGATGCGCACGCTCGGCCGCAACCTGACCACCCTCGGACCCTTCCTCACCGGCGCCGTGGCCGGTGGCACGCTCAACCGCGCCGCGACCCGCAAGCTCGCCGAGGTCGTGCGCGCCGACCTGAGAAGCCGCCACGAACTCCCTCCCGCTAAGTCATAAAAAGTCCCCAACTGGGTAGTTGATAGAACAAACCAACTCCCTGGAGGATTTCGTGCCGGGCCGCAGCTCGTTTCTGATCGTCGCAAACCGCCTTCCCGTCGATCGGGTGGGGGAGGGGACGTGGCGGCGCAGCCCCGGCGGACTGGTCACCGCGATCGCTCCGGTCCTCCAGCGGAGGGAGGGCGGCTGGATCGGCTGGCCCGGATCCCCCGACGAGCGTCTCGACCCCTTCGACCACGACGGCATGCACCTCATCCCCGTGCCGCTGTCGGCGTCGGAGGTCGAGCTCTACTACGAGGGCTTCTCCAACTCCACGCTGTGGCCGCTCTACCACGACGTGGTCGCCCCCCCGGTCTACTCGCGCGTGCTGTGGGACGCCTACCGCACGGTCAACGAGCGCTTCGCCCGCGCCGCCGCCGAGGAGGCGGCCGAGAACGCGGTCGTGTGGATCCAGGACTACCAGCTCCAGCTGGTCCCGGCCATGCTGCGCGAGCTCCGCCCCGACCTGCGCATCGGCTTCTTCCTGCACATCCCCTTCCCGCCGGGCGAGCTGTTCTACCAGCTCCCCTGGCGGCGGGAGCTCCTGGAGGGCCTCCTCGGCGCCGACCTGGTCGGCTTCCAGCGCCCCGGCGGCGCGTCCAACTTCACCCGCCTCTGCCGCCGCCTGCTGGGCCTGCAGCACCAGAAGAACGAGATCCACCTGGAGGGCGGCCGGGTGGTCCGCGCCGCGGCCTTCCCCATCTCGGTCGACTTCGGCGAGTTCGACTCCCTGGTCCGCCAGCCCCACATCGTGGAGCGCGCCAAAGAGATCCGTTCCGAGCTGGGAGACCCGGAGTGCGTGCTGCTCGGCGTCGACCGGCTCGACTACACCAAGGGCATCGGCCAGCGGCTCAAGGCGTTCGGCGAGCTGCTCCACGAGGGCTCCATCAAGCCGGGGGAGGCGGCGTTCGTGCAGATCGCCACCCCGAGCCGGGAGCGGGTCGAGGAGTACATGCGGCTGCGCGACTCCATCGAGCTGCAGGTCGGCCGGATCAACGGCGAGCAGGGGGAGCTGGGCCTGCAGCCGGTGCAGTACATGCACCAGTCCTACGGCCGCGACGAACTGGCCGCGCTCTACCTCGCCGCCGACGTCATGGTGGTCACGCCGCTGCGCGACGGGATGAACCTGGTCGCCAAGGAGTACATCTCCTGTCGCCACGACCTGCGCGGCGCGCTGGTGCTCAGCGAGTTCGCCGGCGCGGCCGACGAGCTGCGGCAGGCGTTCCTGGTCAACCCCTACGACATCGACGGCCTCAAGCGGGCCATGCTGGCCGCCATGCGGGCCACGCCGCACGACCTGTCGCGGCGGATGCGCTCGATGCGCCGCCGGATCTCGACCTACGACGTGGACCGCTGGGCGAAGGAGTTCCTCGCCGACCTGGAGTCCTGACCGCGCCGCCCGTGCGGCCGCCCGCCGTACGGCCGGGACGCCGGGCGCACCGTCCGTGACCACCTGTGACCGCCGTACGGCCGGCACGCCGTACGAGCCGCCCGTGATCGCCCGCCGGTGCCCGCCGTACGGACTCCCCGCGGGAGGCCCGTACGGCGGGCGCGCGGAGGCGGGTCAGGAGACGGCGTCGCGCGCGGTGGACTTCACGGCCTTCCAGGCGTCGTAGCGCTTCCTGGCGGTGCGGCCGGCGAGGATCTGCGCGACCTGCATGCCCACGCCCATCACGATGGCGTAGCCGATCGCCTCGCCGAGTCCGACGTCGAGCGACTCGGTGTCCACGGGGGGCTTCCTGCCGGTCGTCTTCTCCCAGGCGAACCCGATGGCCTTGCGCGCGGCGAAGGCCGTCGCCAGGCCCACCAGGCCGCCGATGGCCCGCCACGCCATGTCCTGCTGCTGCTTATCGCTTTTGCCCGGCATGTGCTCCCTGCCTTTGTATCGCTTTGCAGAAGAACACTAACCCTCCCCGTCGCGGGAACGCGCGAAGCCATACCATGGGGAGGCATGACACACCAGCGATCACGCCATGCGGCCATGCCCGGGAAGCCGACTCTCGACGGGCTGGAATCCGTATGGGCCGCCCGCTGGGAGGCCGAGGGGACATACCGCTTCGACAGGTCGCGCAGCCGGGACGAGATCTACTCGATCGACACCCCGCCCCCGACCGTCTCCGGATCCCTGCACGTCGGCCACGTCTTCTCCTACACCCACACCGACGCGATCGCCCGCTTCCGGCGCATGCGCGGCCGCGAGGTCTTCTACCCCATGGGCTGGGACGACAACGGCCTGCCCACCGAGCGCCGGGTGCAGAACCACTTCGGCGTGCGCTGCGACCCCTCCGTCCCCTACGACCCCGCCTTCCGCCCGCCGGCCGACCCCGACCCCAGGCGGCAGGTGCCGATCTCGCGCCGCAACTTCATCGAGCTGTGCGAGCGGCTCACCATCGAGGACGAGAAGGCGTTCGAGGAGCTGTGGCGGCGCCTGGGCCTGTCGGTCGACTGGTCGCTGACCTACGCCACCATCGACGGCGGCGCGCGGGCCTCCTCCCAGCGCGGCTTCCTGCGCAACCTCGCCCGCGGCGAGGCCTACCTCGCCGAGGCGCCCACGCTGTGGGACGTCACCTTCCGCACGGCCGTCGCCCAGGCCGAACTGGAGGACCGCGAGCACCCCGGCGCCTTCCACCGGATCGCCTTCACCGCCGCCGGGGGCCCGGCCGCCGGGCAGCGCGTCTGGATCGAGACGACCCGGCCCGAGCTGCTTCCCGCCTGCGTGGCGCTGGTCGCCCACCCCGACGACGAGCGCTACCGCCCGCTGTTCGGCACCACCGTCGCCACGCCGCTGTTCGGGGTCGAGGTGCCGGTGCTGCCGCACCACCTGGCCGAGCCCGGCAAGGGCTCCGGCATCGCGATGGTCTGCACCTTCGGCGACGTCACCGACATCGTCTGGTGGCGCGAGCTGAACCTCCCCACCCGCCCGGTCATCGGCCGCGACGGCAGACTGCTGCCCGACCCGCCCGCCGGCGTCCCGGCCGGGCCGTACGGCGAGCTGGCCGGCCTGACCGTCCACGGCGCCCGGGAGCGGGTGGTGGAGGCGCTGCGGGTGTCGGGCGAGATGGACGGCGAGCCCCGGCCGGTCAAGCGCCCGGTGAAGTTCTACGAGAAGGGCGACCGCCCCCTGGAGATCGTCACCACCCGCCAGTGGTACATCCGCAACGGCGGGCGCGACGCCGGGCTGCGCGAGGCGCTGCTGGCACGCGGGCGGGAGCTGTCCTGGCACCCGGAGCGGATGAGGGTCCGCTACGAGTCCTGGGTGGAGGGCCTGGCGGGCGACTGGCTGATCTCCCGGCAGCGGTTCTTCGGCGTGCCGATCCCGGTGTGGTACCCCCTCGACGCCGCGGGCGAGCCCGACCGCTCCCGGCCGATCCTGCCGGACGAGTCCGCGCTGCCCGTCGACCCCGAGAGCGACGTCCCGCCCGGCTACACCGAGGACCAGCGCGGCAAGGCGGGAGGCTTCATCGCCGATCCGGACGTCATGGACACCTGGGCCACCTCCTCGCTGAGCCCGCAGATCGCGGGCGGCTGGGGGATCGACGACGAGCTGTTCCACAAGGTCTTCCCGATGGACCTGCGCCCGCAGGCCCACGAGATCATCCGGACCTGGCTGTTCTCCACCGTGGTCCGCGCGCACCTGGAGCACGGCACCCTGCCCTGGCGCAACGCCGCCATCTCCGGCTGGATCCTCGACCCCGACCGCAAGAAGATGTCCAAGTCGGTGGGCAACGTCGTCACCCCCCTGGGCCTGCTGGAGCAGTACGGCTCCGACGCGGTCCGCTACTGGGCGGCGAGCGGCCGGCCGGGCACCGACACCGCGTTCGACGTCGGGCAGATCAAGGTCGGCCGCCGCCTGGCGATCAAGATCCTGAACGCCTCGAAGTTCATCCTCGGCCTGGGCGAGGCCGAAGACGGCCCGGAGGGCGGCGGGGCCGCCGAGACCGCCGAGATCACCGAGCCGGTGGACCTGTCGATGCTCGCCCGCCTGTCGCAGGTCGTCGGCGAGGCCACCGAGGCGTTCGAGTCCTACGACTACACCCGCGCGCTGGAGCGGACCGAGCGGTTCTTCTGGGAGTTCTGCGACGACTACCTGGAGCTGGTCAAGAACCGCGCCTACGGCGAGGGCGGCCCCGCCCGCTCGGCCCGCGCGGCGCTGCGCGAGGCCCTCGACGTCCTGCTGCGGCTGTTCGCGCCCTTCCTGCCGTTCGTCACCGAGGAGGTCTGGTCCTGGTGGCGCGAGGGCTCGGTGCACCGGGCGCCCTGGCCCGAGGCCCGCGAGACGGGCGGCCTGCCCGACCTGCTGCCGGCGGTGGCGGCGGTCCTCGGCCACGTCCGCAAGGCCAAGTCCGACGCCCGGCTCTCGATGCGCGCCGAGGTCTCCCGGCTGAGCGTCACCGGCGCCCGGGCGGACCTGGTGCGGCAGGCGCAGGACGACCTGTGCGGTGCGGGCGTCGTCGAGGAGTTCGTGCTGGAGACCACCGAGGGTGAGCTGACGGTGGAGGTCGTCCTCACCTGAGCCCACGGGAATCTGTCCTCCGTGTCGGGTGGTCCTGCCGTACGGTCGAGGCACGGACCGGTCCAGGGCAGGCGAGGGGAGGACGGCGCATGACGCCAGGGTGCGGCAGCTGCAACTGCTACCTCGAGGACAGAGTGATCTCCCGGCCGCCGGGAGAGCGCTGATCCGGTGCCCGCACGAGGGGAGGCCCGGCGTCCCGCCGGGCCTCCCCTTTGCCGTTCCTTGGCCGGTCTCTTCCGACTCCGGGTGTCGACCATGCGCGCCACAGGCCGTGACGTGACAGTCTGGAACGCGTGATCTCCGACCGGGAACGTCTGAAGCATCTGGTGCCGCTCACCCTGCTCCGCATCGCGGCCTGGAGCCTTTGCCTGATCATCGTCGGCTGGGCCGTCTTCTACTTCGCGCAGTTCATCGCGACGCTGCGCATCGTGGTGCTGCCGGTGGCGATCGCGCTGCTGCTGACGGCGCTGCTGTTCCCGTTGACCCGCCGGTTCCGGGCGGCGGGGATGCGGCCGATCTACGCCACGTGGCTGACCATGATGATCGCGTTCGCGGTGCTGGGCGGCATCGGCTGGTTCATCGGACTGCGGGCCAACGACGAGTTCCCCCGGATGGTCGACCAGGTCAAGTCCACGGTCAAGGACGTGGAGAACTGGCTGTACACCGGGCCGCTGCACCTGCAGCGCAGCCAGATCAGCTCCTGGATCGACAACCTCACCGAGCAGCTCAGCGCGAGCCGCAACCAGATCACCCAGACGGTCCTCACCGGCGCCACGGTCGCGGTGGAGGTGCTGGCCTCCCTGGTGCTGGTGATGTTCATCGCCTTCTTCCTGCTCAAGGACGGCGACCGGATCTGGTCGTGGTTCCTGAGGGCGTTCGGCTCGGCCGCGCCCCGCGTCGACCGGGCCGGGCGCACCGCCTGGACGACGCTGTCGCACTACGTGCAGGGCACCGTCGCGGTGGCCGCCGTGCACGGCGTGGTCATGGGCATCGTGCTCGCCGGGATGGGCGTGCCGCTCTGGGCGCCGCTCGCCGTACTGATCTTCCTGGCCAGCTTCATCCCCATCGTCGGCATCCTCTTCGCCGGCGCGGTCGCGACCGTGGTGACCCTCGGCGCCCAGGGGCCGGTCTACGCCCTGATCTTCCTCGGGATCCTGGTGGTCGAGCAGCAGCTGGAGAACCACGTGCTCCAGCCGCTGATCGTCGGCCGGGCGCTCGACTTCCACCCGCTGGCGATCATCCTGGTGCTGGCCGTGGGCGGTGTCCTGGCGGGCATCGCCGGGGCCGCGGTGGCGGTGCCGATCGCCGCGGTGATCTACCGGGCGCTGCCCGCGCTGGCCGGCGATCAGCGGGCCCTGCCGCCCGCCCCGCCGCACGAACCGCCCGGCGGAGCCGGGGACGCCGGGGGGCCGCAGGACCCGCCGTCCGCGGCCGAGCAGGCCGGAGACGCCTCGACCGGCTCGACCGGGGACGCGCCGTCCGCAGACGTCTCGACCGGGGACGCGCCGTCCGCGGACGTGCCGGCCGGGGACGCGCCGGGAGGGTCGTCCGGCGTCGCAGGGGAGGCCGGGCCGCGGGAAAGGACCGTTCCCTCCGGCGCCGGAGGGAACGCCGATCCGGAGGGTGAGGATCCGGTGAATGAGGAGTCGCCGCAGCCCAGGCGGTAACGTTCTGCCTCGTGACCCGTTCAGCCCTGACGACCCCTCCGCCCGGCGCGGCCGGCCCCCGGCCGGCCTCCGGCGCACCCGGCCCCGGTGAGCCGCTCGGCTCCCACTACAGCCGCTGCTTCGGCTGCGGCGACCGGCACCCCACCGGCCTGCACCTGAAGGCCGTCACGCCCGACGGGGAGACGGTGGTCGCCGAGTTCACCGTCGCCGAGGCCCACCAGGGCGCCCCGGGCCTCGCGCACGGCGGCGTGCTCGCCACGGCGATGGACGAGGTCATCGGCATGTCCATCTGGCTGTTCCGCCGCCCCTACGTCACCGCCCGGCTGGAGACCGACTACCTCGCGCCGGTCCCGGTCGGCACCACCCTGCATCTCCGGGCCTGGTGCACCGGGGTGTCGGGCCGGAAGGCGTACCTTGAAGCCGAGGGGCGGATCGGTTCCGCCGACGGACCGGTCGCCGTACGGGCCGCCGCCCTCTTCGTCGAGGTGGGCATGGAGCACTTCGCCGAGCACGGCGACGCCCAGGCCCTCCTGGACGAGCATCACGACTACGAGGTGAACCCGTGAGCGAGAAGGTCGAGGTGCTGATCAGCCGGATCGACGCCGGGCTGCCGCTGCCGGACTACGCCCACCCGGGCGACGCCGGCGCCGACCTGCGCGCGGCAGAGGACGTCGAGCTGCCGCCGGGCGGGCGGGCCACCGTGGGCACCGGCGTGGCGATCGCGCTGCCCGACGGCTACGCCGCCTTCGTCCACCCGCGCTCCGGCCTGGCGGCCGAGCACGGCGTGACGATCGTGAACGCGCCCGGCACCGTCGACGCGGGTTACCGTGGCGAGATCAGGGTGGCGCTGCTCAACACCGACGCCGGGCGGGCCGTACGGCTGCGCAGGGGAGACCGCATCGCGCAGCTGGTGGTCCAGCGGGTCGCCAGGGCGGTGTTCCACGAGGTGGACCGGCTGCCCGGGTCGGCGCGCGGCGCCGGCGGCTTCGGCTCCACCGGCCGCTGAGAGCCGGCGGGCGACCAGCCGGTGGCCCGCCGCAGACGAGACTTCAAGGAGCGTGAGGAAAGTGTTCGGACGCCGCCGTCGCGAGGAGTCCCAGGCCCCGGCCGAGGGGTTCGCGCGGACCGAGGAGCCCAAGGGGACCACAGAGGGGCCGGCCAGGGAGTCCGGGCCGTGGGACGCCGCCGACGCCTACCCCGAGCGGGAGCGGGTCGATCTCGGCGGCCTGCGGCTGCCGATCGACCAGGGGTTCGAGGTGCAGCTCAACCTCGCCGGCGAGCAGATCGTCGGCGCGGTCATCCTGGCCGAGGAGAGCGCCCTGCAGGTGCACGCCTTCGCAGCGCCCAAGCGCAACGGCATCTGGGACGAGGTGCGGGCCGAGCTGGCCGCGGGCGTGAAGACCGCGGGCGGGACGGCCGAGGAGAAGGACGGCCCGTTCGGCGTCGAGCTGGACGCGCGGGTCCCCGCGGAAGGGGTCGCCCAGCCGGTCCGCTACATCGGGGTCGACGGCCCGCGCTGGTTCCTGCGGGCGGTCCTCAGCGGACGCGCCGCGACGGACGCCGGGGTGGCCGCGACACTGGAGGACGTGATCCGCGACATCGTCGTCGTCCGAGGGGACGAGCCGATGGTGCCGAAGGAGCCGATCGAGCTGCAACTGCCCCCGGAGGCCCGCCAGGCCATGGAGCAGCAGGCCGGGGCCCCGGACGGCCGGGACCTCCGGCCGTTCGAGCGGGGGCCCGAGATCGCCGAGATCCGTTGACCCACCGGATCGCGTACGCTGTTGCGACACGTATCTGAAGGAGAAAGCCGTGGGTTCTCAGGAGCCGCATAAACAGCGCGGGTTTCGGAGCTTCTTCCGGCGGCTGACCACGAGTCAGGAGGAGCTGGAGGCCGACGAGCTCCAGCAGGACCTCGACCGCCACGGCGCCACCCCCATCGTCTCCTGCGCCGGGCGCCGCAGGTTCTGCGTGACCGGTACACTACGTACGGTGACGCTGCGTCCCCGTGGGGGCGCCCCCGCGCTGGAGGCGGAGCTCTACGACGGTTCCGACGTGGTCGAGCTGATCTGGCTGGGCCGCCGGAAGATCGCCGGGATCGAGCCGGGCCGCATGGTCCTGGCCGAGGGGCTCGTCAGCATGCAGGACGGACGCAAGGTGATGTTCAACCCGCGCTACGAGCTGCGTCCCGCGGGCGGTACGTGACCCATCGACGAGCACGGAGCGTGAACGACAAGATGACCACCCCCGAGCCCTCCGCCGGGACGTCGAAGCCGGGGCCGGCGGCGTCCACCGAGACCGCCGAGGCCGCCGCGCACGACACCGTCGAGGCGGCGATCCGCGTCCAGCTCGCCAAGGCGTTCGGCGGGGTGCGGGGCGTCGTCGAGGCGGCCGTGCCCACGATCGTCTTCATCGTGGCATGGATCGCCACCTCCGACCTGCGGCGGTCGCTGACCGTCAGCATCGCGGCGGCGGTGGTGCTGCTCGTGGTGCGGATGGCGCAGCGCTCGACGCCGCAGTTCGTCCTCAATAGCCTCGTCGGCATCGGGATCGGCGCGTTCTTCGCCTCCCGCACCGGTGAGGCCCGCGACGTCTACCTCCCCGGCATCCTGTACAACGCGGGATACGCGGTGGCGATGCTGCTGTCCATCGTCACCCGGTGGCCCGTGGTGGGCTTCCTGATCGGGTCGGTCACCGGCGACCCCACCGGCTGGCGCGCCGACCCGGCGGTGGTGCGGCTCTGCTCCAGGCTCACCTGGCTGCTGCTGGTCCCGTGCGTGATCCGGGTGGCGGTGCAGCTGCCGGTCTACCTCATCGGCGGCAACGACGCCGTGGCCGAGCTGGGCATCCTCAAGATCGTCATGGGCTGGCCGCTGCAGATCGCCGGCATGGCCGCGATGGTGTGGCTGCTGACGAGGGGCAGGACACCGGTCCGTATGTAGCTCATGGCGACGCTGCGCGTCGCGGCTCGGGGGCTCTTACCCGGTGTCTTCCCTCGTCACTCCGTCGCTT
>NZ_JBEZNH010000030.1:0-95083 GCF_040653115.1 Streptosporangium sp. NPDC048047
CCACTACCGCCGACGAGGAGATCCGCTCCCTCAAAATCTACGAATGTAGTACCGGTACGGCCGCGGTCAGCAGAGCTGCCACGGAGATTACCGAAATGGTCATCAAAGGTACTGTCACAAAGCGTCACCATATATGGTGCTATAGCGTGACCTCCGAGAATATGTGGGAGCAATTCGGTATCGCCACATGGCGCAGGTGGCGATACCGACTGCCAGGCCTGATGTCCGTTTTAGGGGTTCTTGTGGTTATCGCAATTCTCCTGCGGAGTTCAGGGGTCATAACGCCGCAGATCAGATGGCGGGTCGATGATTTCTTTGTCAATGCCGAGGTGGACGAGAACGGTGTGCTGTCCAGTAGCTGGCGCATCGAAATCGAGAACGAAGCCTCGGTCCCCTTCACCGTCACCGGTGTCTCGGCGGAGATGCCGGGCCTCCGCCTGCTGCCCGCCGACGAGACGGAGAAGGAGCAGGCCGTGCTGACCGTGGGGGGCGGAAAAACGGAGGTCCTGAACAGGCGCGTCGTCATCACCGACTGCGCGGCGGTGCCGTACGAGCCCCAGCCGGTCCGCTTCACCTACCGGACTTGGATGGGTTCGGGGTCGGAGCAGGTGGTGTGGGACTCATGGCGTCTGTCGCAACCGGAGGAACCCGAGGAGTCCGAGGAGTCCGAGGAGTCCGATGGGACCGTCGTGTTCGACGACCCGCAGCGGCTCAACCCCGTCGCCTGGCAGCGGGGCCTCGCCGGCATGATCTGCAACGACGCGATGCGCCAGGGCCCGTTCTGAAGGACTGCTCGCCCGGGAACGACGCCAGACAAGGAGGAGGTGCGGCGCATGCGGCCCGTCACGACGATCGTCACCGGTTTCGTCTTCGCCTTCGGCGCTTTCCGTCTGAACGGCTTCGACCTGCTGCTCGACCCCGTGGGATGGGGTCTGTGCGCCTCCGGACTGTTCCGGCTGTGCCGATCCGGAGATGATCCGTTCGCCGCGGCCTGGGTCTCCGCCGTCGCCATGATCTGTGTCTCATTCGCGATCATGACCGTGTCCGGCGGAGTCCTGGGCTACGGCCGGACGGCCTCCTTGTTCGCGCAGGTGCTCGACATCGCCGGAACGGCCGGTGGGCTGATCGCCGTCTGGCTGGCCGTAGAGGCCGTCATCAGGCGGATCCGTCCCCACGGGGAGACCGCCATGGCGGACCTCCTCGACGTGCTGCGCTGGGCCGTGGCCGGGGTGGGGGCGTTCACCCTGTTGGCGAGGTACGGCTACGTCGGCCTGGGGGCCGTCGTGGTCGTCGTCTGGTTCGCGGTCTTCATCTCCCTGGTCATCGTGCTCTACCGCTCGGCCCGCCTGCGGTGCCTCTCCCCGACGTGGGAACCCGTGGCGGCTCGGGAACCTCCGGCCGACGTCGCTGAAAAACCGGTTTCCCGGGATTGATCGGTTGGCTACATTCGTCGGGAAAACGCTGCCGCGCACCGCGGCGCGTGCCTTGACGAGTGAGAGGGGAACCGGCCGTGCGTCACCACCACCGCACCGTCGTGGTCGTCCCCCGGTCACGGTCACGGTCACGGTACGACGTGATTCTGGTGTCTTCGACGGTTCCCGGAATCGGCCGCGCGGCCGGCGCCGGATGTCCATGACGAACGCCTGACCCCCTTCCGCCGGACGGCGAACCGGCCGTCCTGGCGTGCCCCGGTACGGTGCCCGCGTAGAGCCGGAAGCCTCACCAGCGGCCGTGCCCCGGTACGGCATCGCGACGGCGGTACCCGTATGGAGCCGAACCGGTCGTCCGGCTGTGCTCCGGTACGGCGCCCGCGTCGGGCGTGCACCGGCGTGGCGGTTCCATGGGAAAGGGTCCTCGCCTGACCTAGCTTCGGGCGTTTTGTCATTAATCGCGCTGTCCTGTCCAAAATCCATTCAGGAGTCATGGGCATGCGTGCGAACCCGCACCTTCATCTCACCGACCACCTCACCGAACCGCTGACCGGCGTCCGGAACCTGGGCATCCTCGCCCACGTCGACGCGGGGAAGACCACGATCACCGAACGGATCCTGTACGCCACCGGCGCCGTCCACCGGCGTGGCGAGGTGCACGACGGGACCACCGTCACCGACTTCGACTCCCAGGAGCGCGACCGCGGGATCACCATCTTCGCCGCGGCGGTGAGCTGCGCCTGGGACGGCCACCGGATCAACCTCATCGACACCCCAGGCCACGTCGACTTCTCCGACGAGGTCGAGCGCTCGCTGCGGGTGCTCGACGGCGCGGTCGCGGTGTTCGACGGCGTCGCGGGGGTCGAGCCGCAGAGCGAGTCGGTGTGGCGGCAGGCCGACCGGCACGGTGTGCCGCGGATCGCCTTCGTCAACAAGCTCGACCGCGCCGGCGCCGACCTCGACGCGGTGGCCGCGGCGATCCGCGACCGGCTGGGCGTGACCCCGCTGGTGGTCCAGCTGCCGATCGGGCGGGAGGACGGGTTCACCGGCGTGGTCGACCTGCCGCGCATGCGCTCTCTGGTCTGGCCCGGCGACCGCGAGGCCGCCGGGGAGGGCCCGGTGGAGGGCCCGGTGCCGGACGGTCTGCGCGAGGAGGCGCACCGGCGCCGCCGGCTTCTCGAGGAGGCGGTGGCCGGGCTGCATCCGGGCGCGCTGGAGGAGTTCTGCGCGGAGCCGGCGATCTCCGGGGAGACCCTCGTCGCCGCGCTGCGTGACCTGACCCGTACCGGCGAGGGCGTGGTGGTGCTGTGCGGGTCGGCCTACCGCAACCGCGGGATCGAGCCGCTGCTGGACGCCGTCGTGGCCTACCTGCCCTCGCCGCTGGACGTGCCGCCGGTACGGGGCGCCTCCGGCGGTGAGGCGCGGACACGGCCCGTAGGCCCGGCCGCGCCGCCCGCCTCGGACGATCCGGCACGGGTACGGTCCGCCGGCCCGGCGACGCCGTCGGCGCCGGACGGTACGACACCGGCACGGCCCGCCGGCCCGGCGACGCCGTCCGCCGCGGACGACGCGGCACAGGTACGGCGTGCCGACCCGGCGGCGCCGTTCGCCTCGCTGGTCTTCAAGGTGAGCTCGACCGCCACCGGGCGGCTGGCCTACCTGCGCGTGTACTCGGGGACGATCAGGAAGGGGGATGTGGTGCTGGACGCGGGCGCGGGCCGTACCGAGCGGATCGGCCGGATCCTGCGGGTGCAGGCCGACCGGCACACGGAGGTGGACCGGGCGGTGGCCGGGGACATCGTCGCGGTGGTCGGGCTGAAGACGGCCCGCACCGGGGCCACCCTGTGCGCCCCCGAGGCCCCGCTGGTCCTCGAACCGCCGGTGACGGCCGATCCGGTGGTCTCCGTTGCGGTCGAGGCGCGCGGGAGGGCCGACGCGGGCCGGCTCGCGGCGGCGCTGGCCCGGCTGGCCGAGGAGGACCCCTCGCTGTCGGTCCGGACCGACCCCGAGACCGGTCAGACGGTGCTGTCGGGGATGGGCGAGCTGCACCTGGAGGTCGCGGTGGAGAAGATCCGCCGTGCCCACGGGCTGGCCGTCGGCGTCGGCAGGCCGCGGGTGACCTACCGGGAGACGGTCGTGCGCGGGGTGTCCGGGCTGTCGTACCGGCACGTCAAGCAGGACGGCGGCGCCGGTCAGTTCGCCTGCGTCGTCCTCGGCGTGGAGCCGCTGGGCTCCGCCCCGGACGGCGCCCCCGGCGCCCCCGGCGCCCCGGGCGAACCCGGCGGCACCGGCGTCCCGGACGGCTCCGGCGGCTCCGGCGGTTCCGGCGGTGACGGTGGTACGGCGGGCTTCGTCTTCCGCTCGGCCGTCGTCGGCGGGCGGGTGCCGAAGGAGTACGTCCGGGCGGTCGAGGCGGGCTGCCGGGACGCCCTGGCCGAAGGTCCCCTGGGCGGTCACCCGGTGACCGGCCTGCGGGTGACGCTGACCGACGGGACGACCCATCCCAAGGACTCCTCGGAGATGGCGTTCCGTACGGCCGGCCGGCTCGCGCTGCGGGAGGCGCTGAGGGCCTGCGCGATGACGTTGCTGGAGCCGATGGCCGAGGTCACGGTCACCGTTCCGGACGACGCCGTCGGCGGGGTGCTGGGCGACCTGGCGGCCCGGCGCGGCTGGGTGTCGGGCTCGGTCACCCGGGCGGGCACGGTGGCGGTCACCGCGACCGTGCCGCTGGCCGAGCTGTTCGGCTACGCGACCGCGCTGCGCGGCCGCACCCGGGGCCGGGGGACCTTCACCAGCCGGGCCGCCGGGTACGCCCCGGTGCCGGGTGCGGTGTCCGAAGGGGCTCCGGCCCGGTAGGGACGGACGCCGGGCACGGTGTCCGAAGGGACGCAGGCCCGGGAGAGACCGGCGCCGGGCGCGGTTGACGATGGGACGCAGGCCCGGGAGGGGCCGGCGCCGGCGTGGTGGGGACCGACGCCGGGCGCGGTGGCCGAGAGGCCGCCGGTCCGGCGTCGCGTCTCCGCAGGGCCGCCAGGTGACGGATCAGGGCCGCCGTGGCGAGCAGGGCCACGAGCGCGCACACGGCCGGCCAGCCGAGGCTCTCGCAGGCCCGGGCGCCGAGCCAGGAACCCGCGCTGCCGCCGAGGAACGCGCAGGTCATGTAGGCGGTGTTGAGCCGGCTCCGCACTTCGGGGCGGAGCCGGTAGATCCGCGTCTGGTTGGCGACCATGCCGGACTGCATCGCGACGTCGAGCAGCAGCGTGCCCAGCGCCAGCGCCACCAGGCCGGCGACGCCGCCGAGGCTCCCCGCCGCGAGGACGGCGGCCGACACGATGACCCCGATCATGCAGACGAGGTTGACCGGGTCGGATCCCCGCCGGTCCACCTGGCGTCCCGCGACCGGTGTGCACACCATGGTGACGGCGTTGACCAGCGCGAACGTCCCGACCGCCTGCGGGCCCAGGCCGTAGACGGGACCGGTGAGCAGCAGCGCGAGGCTCGTCCAGACCGCGGAGAAGCCGGCGAAGACGGTCGCCTGGTAGAAGCAGGAACGACGCAGTTCCGGCTCACGGCGGAGCAGGCGCAGCGGCTCGGCCAGCAGCTCCG
This sequence comes from Streptosporangium sp. NPDC048047, assembly GCF_040653115.1. Taxonomy (NCBI): domain Bacteria; kingdom Bacillati; phylum Actinomycetota; class Actinomycetes; order Streptosporangiales; family Streptosporangiaceae; genus Streptosporangium; species Streptosporangium sp. NPDC048047. The sequence goes on from NZ_JBEZNH010000030.1 coordinate 5,037, forward strand.
GGTACGGGCGGCGCGTCGCGGGGACCGTCACGGGCAGCGAGCGGGCGAGGACCGCCGCGAGGAGCAGGGCGAGCGCGGCGGCCAGCAGGTAGGGCGCCCGCCACCCCAGCCACTCGCCGAGGGAGCCACCGAAGGTGCGCGACAGCAGCATGCCGCCGATCGAGCCGCTCAGCAGCGTCCCGGAGACCACGCCGCGACGGTTCTCCGGCACCAGGCCGGCCGCCATCGGCCCGATGACCGGGGCGGCCACGGTCGTCACGCCGACGAGGACCCCGGCGCCGATGAGAGGCGGCAGGGAGGGGGCGAGTCCCGCAGCGAGCAGACCCAGGCCGGTGAGGCCGAAGAGGGTGACGATCAGCGGGCGGTGCGGCAGCCGGTCGCCGAGGGGAACCAGCAGGAAGATCCCCATTGCGTAGCCGAGCTGGGCCGCGGTCACCGCCAGGGCGGCCGAACCCGGCGGTACGTGCAGACCGGAGGCGATCAGTGGGCTGACCGCCTGGGGGAAGTAGATGTTGCCCACGGCCACGCCGCAGGCCAGAGCCAGCAACAGGATCATCCGGTGACCCTCCCGGTGGGGCTCCGGCGTCGGGCGCGTCGTCATGTGCCGAGGCTCGCAGGCGCGTGCGGCGCCGGGCAAAGGATGTAGCCCCGCGCTTAACAGTCGATCGCACCACCGGCTGGGCGCGGCGTCCACTCCGGCCCTTCCCCACCGGGACGACGGACCGAGGCGGGGGACCGGGGCGGGCTCCGCGCATCGCACCCCGGCCGGCGTGGGCCGGAGCCGGTCAGCCGGTGCGGGCCCGGAGCCATTCCAGGGCCGACTCGGCGGAGCCGAGCACCGAGATGTGCCCGTCGTCCGGGCGCGGCCACAGCTCCGCCGAGGGGCAGCGGCGGGCGAGCCACTCGCCGTGCGCGGCGGGCACGACCCGGTCCCGGCCGCCGTGCACGAGGAGGACCGGCACGCGCACCCGCCGGGGTTCGAAGCCCCACGGGGCGACGTAGGCGAGGTCGTCGTCGATCAGCGCTCCCGGGCCGTCCTTGACGGCCGCGCCGACCACCTTGTTCAGCCAGGACCACGTGCCGGAGAGCGCCGCGTGGTCCGCCGGGGTGAACTCCGGGTCGTAGTCGGCTCCGGAGGTCTCGTACCGCTCCTTCGCCTCGCGCCCCTCGGAGGCGGCGCGCAGGGACGCCACGCCGGAGGGGGCCATGCCCTCGAACCAGTCGAGACCCTCGGCGTCGAAGGGCGCCATTCCCGCGACGCCGACCACGCCCAGGACGCGGTCGGGCAGCAGCGCGCCGCACGCCAGGGCGTGCGGCGCGCCGCCGGAGTGGCCCATGACCGCGAACCGGCCGATGCCCAGCGCGTCGGCGACGGCCGAGACGCAGGCGGCGGCCGACGCGATGTCCCGGCCCGGGAGAGGCGTGGATCCGCCGTACCCGGGCCGGTCGTAGGAGACCCAGCGGAGGCCGAGCCGCTCCGCGGCCGGGAAGAGGGGCTCGGGGGCGCGCCGATGTTCGGCGTGCCGTGGTGCCAGAGGACGGTGAGGCGGTCACCGTCGTCGGGCGCACCCGTGTCGTACACGTGCAGGACGCGACCGTCGTCCAGTTCGAGATCGGTTTCGGTGACCATCCGCGGAGCGTAACCGCCGGGGGTGACAGAACGACCCGGGCGGCCGGGTGAACGGGCGTGCCGGCCGAGGCGACCAGGGTGAACAGGGTGAGGCGGTGCGGAACGGTTCGGGCGGCTCGGGTGAGGCGGTGCGGCGTGGAACGGTTCGGGCGGCCGGGGGGAACGATCCGCCGCGGGAGACGGCGGTCCCGGCCGTCCGGAGACGGGCTCCGGTCGTCCGGAGGCCGTTCGCCGGTCAGCCCGCGGCCCGGTCGGGGCGGGGAGCCGGGGCCGTGTCGCGGAGGAAGTCGAGGACGGCGCGCGTGAACGCCCGGGGCTGGTCCTCCGGGATCAGGGTGTAGCTGTCCTCGATCTCGACGAGCCGGCCGTACGGGAAGAGCTCGGCCAGCCGCCTGCCGTGGTCCCGCGGCATCACGCGGTCCTCCGCCGCCCAGACGACGAGGACGGGCCGGTCGAAGGTCCGCATCCGGTCGGCCCATTCGAGCAGCGTGTGCCGCGGAGTGGTGGACAGGGCGTACTTCCGCAGGTCGCGCCTGATCTCCGGCCGCGTCTGGGCCGGGCGGAACCAGGCGTCCATGACGTCGGCGGGGACCGGTCGCTTGGACATCCAGCCCCAGCCTCCCGGCATCCTGCGCAGAGGACGCACCCGCAGCGACCGCATGGCCACCGTGAGCCCGCCGGGAATCCTGGCGGCCGCGGCGATGATGCGGCCGGGAACGCCGGGCGGGTAGTTGTCGAACGCCTCGCAGCCGCTGAGCACGAGCCGGCCCACCCGGTCGGCGCGCCCTTCGGCGATCAGGACCTGCGCGCCGCCCCAGTCGTTGAAGACCAGGGTGACGTCGCGAAGGTCCAGCCGCTCCAGGAACTCGGCCACCAGCAGCCCGAGTCCGCGCAGGGAGAGGTCGGCGTCGGGACGCATCGGCCGGTGGTGGCCGCCCAGGGGCAGGACCGGAAGCACGCAGCGGTGGTCGGCGCGCAGGTGGGGAACGACGTTCCGCCACAGGGAGCCGTCCATGGTGAGGCCGTGCAGCAGGACGATGACCGGCTTGTCGCCGCCGGTGTCCTCGTACTCGATGATTCCGGCGGACAGTTCGATCTCAGGCATGGCCGCTCCCGGCGAAGCTAGTTGATAGATCGCTCTAGCGAGAGAGTAGCGTACGATCGAAAAGGCCGTGACGACGAGGGGGAGGGATCAAGGTGGCGAGCACCAAGGACCGGATCATGGGCGCCAGCGCCGAGCTGTTCCGCCGCAACGGGTACACCGGAACCGGCCTCAAGCAGATCGTGGCCGCGGCCGAGGCCCCCTTCGGCTCGATCTACCACTTCTTCCCCGGCGGGAAGGAGCAGCTCGGCGAGGAGGTCATCCGCCGGTCCGGCGGAACGTACGTCGAGATGTTCGACGCGATCATGGACGCCGCCCCGGACCCGGTCGCCGGTGTCCGTGACTTCTTCGCCGGAGCCGCCCGGCTGCTCGTGGAGACCGGGTACGCCGACGCCTGCCCGATCGCCACCGTCGCGCTGGAGGTCGCGAGCACCAGCGAACCGCTGCGCCGGGCGACCGCCGACGTCTTCTCCGCCTGGATCGCCGCCGGCACCGAGCGCTTCGCCGCCGCGGGCGTTCCCGACGACGCGGCCCGCGAGCTCACGATCTCCATGGTGGCGGGGCTGGAGGGGGCGTTCGTCCTGAGCCGCGCGCTGCGGACCACCGAGCCCGTGGAGGTGGCCGGAGCGGCCGCCGTCGCCGCGACCCGGGAGGCCCTGCGGCGCGCGGGGTCCGCCGGAGGTTCCGCGGCCTGACCGGGCCCGCGGTCTCCGCGGAGAGTACGGCCGGGCCCGGCTCTCGTCCCTTGACGTGTTTTCGCGCGGCGGGATGTTCCGAAGCGTACGGGCGGGTCGCTTTCGTCGCCTAAAGTCGGGCGAATGCCCCCGAAATCCTCCCGGCAGGCCCGGCAGGCCCGGCTGGCCTGGCTGGACGCCCTGCGCGGGCCCGCCGCGCTCGCCGTCGCGCTGCACCACTCGGGCTGGACGTTCCTGCCGGACGTCTGGGCGGAGGTGGACCGCAGGATCGACGTCGGTACGTGGGGCGTCTTCGTGTTCTTCATGGTCAGCGGCTACATCATCCCGGCCTCCCTGGAACGGCGCGGCGACCTGCGGACCTTCTGGATCGGCCGCGCCTTCCGCCTCCTTCCCCTGCTGGCCGTCGCGGTCGTCCTGGCGCTGCTCCTCGCCGCCGCCGGGGCGTTCGACCTCCATCCGGGGCTGGGTACGCGCCCGCTGCCGCTGGTCGTCCTCGGGAACGCGACGATGCTGCAGGAACTGCTCGGCGTGCCCGCCGTCATCGGCGTGATGTGGACGCTCTCCTACGAGATGGCGTTCTACCTGCTGACGGCGGGGCTGTTCACCGTACGGCAGGCGCACCGTTCGGCCGTGGTCGCGGTCGTCCTGGCACTGGCGGCGGTGCCGCTGGGGCTCCTGCTGCCGCGCCCGGCCATCAAGGGGAGCGCCGACCTGGTGGCCGCGCTGCTCGGAGTGGCTGTCGTCGCGGCGATCGCGATGTCGGTGCGCGGGCGGGGCTGGGCACGCGGCGGCGTCACCGGCGTCAACGGCACCACGGTCGCCGCGGTGTCGGGCGGGGTCCTCGGCCTGGCGCTGGTGGTCCTCGGCAGCCGGGTCGGCGCGTGGCAGGGCCTCATCGTCCTGGCCATGATGTTCGCCGGTACGGCCGTGTACCGCGCGGAGCGGGGGGCGATCCGGTGGCGCACCGCCGTCGCCACCGTGCTGGCGGTCCTGGCCTGCGGGTTCCTCGCCAAGGACGACCCCGGCTGGGCCCCGGCGCTCCTGCTGGCCGCGGCCTTCTTCGCGGCCGGGTTCGCGCTGCGGCGCAGGTCGTTCCCCCGCTGGCTGACCCACCTCGGGGTGATCAGCTTCTCCCTCTACCTGCTGCATCCGCTCCTGCTGCGGGTGGTCCCGAACCTCCCGCTGTTCTTCCTCGTCCTGGTGCCGCTCGCCTACCTGACCCACCGGCTGGTCGAGGCCCCGGCCCAGCGCCTCGGCAGGCGGCTCGCCCGGCGGGCGGGGGCGACGGCACGGGGGGCCGGAGCCCGCGGGGCCGACGAATCCGGCGGGTCCGGGGAGCCGATGGGTGAGCCCTCCGGGTGAGGGGCGGGCGGGGACGGGACGTCGCGTCCGGCGGGGAACACGGCTGCTTTTCCACGGGTCGCCACCCTCTCCGGACAATTCCGGCAAATCTGCACTATTTCATCACATATATCCTGTGCAACATTCATCCCCTTTTGGAATGATGGCCCCTTTGGTGCTCTCCCACCCCTCCAGAAAGGGACGAATCCTCATGAGGCGATGGATTGTCCTAACCGTCGCGGCGCTGATCGTGTCCGTGCCGGTCGCCGCCGTGCCCGCCGCCGCGCAGGCGGGTTCTCCGGACCCGGTGCAGGCGGTCAAGCGGCAGTTCCGCGACGAGCGCGGCGTCCAGCTCGCCGAGGTCACACGGGTCGTCATCGACAAGACCTCGATACGGATCCGCAACAACGCCAGATTGCAGTTCGGCCGTTCCGGGCCGGTCGCCTTCGACGGCACCTGGCAGATCGTCGCCGACCCGGAGCTCACAAAGGCCCTTGAGGGCGCGGAGTCGTCCTTCGACTTCTTCACCCCGTCCTCGGTGACCGCCGTGGACGGCAAGCTCTACGTCTCCAACAGCACGTACGGCAACCTGCCCGAGAGTAAGGAGTGGGTCCGGACGAAGGCCCCCGCCGACCTCAAGGCCGTCAGCAGCCAGACCGTCAACGTGTTCGAGCCGGCGGTCCTCAAGACCATGCTGAAGGGCGCGAAGCGCGAACCCGCCTCCGGCGGCTTCCTCTACCGCGGCACCGTGAGCCTGGGGCAGCTGTCCAAGGCGTCCCCCAAGTCCTACCCCGCCCTCCCCGGCGAGCTCGGCCGCGAGGCCGCGAAGAGGTCGATCTCCTGGCGGCTGTGGACGAACGGCGACGGCCTGCCCCAGCGCATGATGAGCACCGAGACCATGCGGATGGGCAAGAAGGCATCGATGACCTTCAGGACGGACACCCGCTACACCGACTGGGGCATGCCGATCACCGTCCTGGCCCCGCCCGCCGACAAGGTCCTCGACGAGAAGGACCTGAAGATCGACTACCTCTTCGACTTCTCCGACCCCAAGGAGATCGTCAACACGGTCAAGCCTTGACGGCTCGTCTCCGGCCCCGGCGTCCACCCGCCGGGGCCTTGTACCGGCCGTCCGGGCTTGTACCGGGCGTCCGGGACTCAGCGGGCGTCCGGGACTGCGGGGGGCCGGGGCTCAGCGGGAGTGCAGGGCCGTACGCCAGGCGTCCGGGACCGGCCCGCCGTACGTGATGGTCCGGGCGCCGAGGAACGCGGCGAGGGCGGCGACGGCCTCGGCGACCGGCTCGGCGGCCGAGGCGGGGGCGTCGGGCTCGGCGTAGAGCCCCTCCACCGTCAGCACGGCGGAGCGCCGGTCGAAGCGCGGCGCGATCCGGCCGATCAGGCGTTCCCCGTGCAGGACGGGCAGGACGTAGTAGCCGTAGCGGCGCTTGGCGCGGGGCTCCACAGCACCAGCAGGTGGCTCCGGGCGACGACGTCGATGGGATCGAGCTGGAGGCACCGCAGCCGCCGCAGGACCTGCTCCATGCTCACGGGGCCGGGACCCGCGAGGCACTGCGCGCCCACGGCGAGCCGTCTGGCCTGGTCGATGGTGAGCGTGAGAGCTGACGGCATGCGCGGCGGCCTTTCTCGCGGGGATTCCGTCCGGCAATCTACACATAAATCCATGCGGTATTCGATGGTTTGTGCGAGAGTCCCCATCGGAAATGGAGGCACCGATCCCGGGCGGGATCGTCCGGAGCTGGTTAGGATCAGCGCGTACGCACATGTTCTGGGGGGACGGTGACCGAGCACACGCATCCGGAGGGCCGTCGGCGCGACTCCCTCGCCGCGGCCGCGAAGGCGTTGCTCCGGTTGGGCCGGGTGCGGGACCTGCCGGTCGTCCTGATGCTGGCGTGGGCGGGCTGGCTGGCCATCCCGTGGCCGTCCGCCGGCCTCGCCGCGGTACGCGACGGGGGCGGGCGGCAGCTCAGCACGGACATCGCGGCGGATCCGGCATCCGGTGCGCGCGTCCCGGGCGTCCCCGGAGCCCCGGGCACCGCCCCGGGCGCTTCGAGAGGCGCGGGTACGGCGGGCTGGGCGCTCGCCGCGGCCCCGGCGCGGCCGGCGCCGCTGGTGAAGCCGGACCGGCGACCCGTGGCCGCGGAGCCGGACCGTCTCCTTCCCCGGCCGTGCGCCGAAGCGGCGGGCCGGGAGGCGGGCGCCGGAGTCGCCCGGAACGGACCGGACGCCGGACCGGACGCCGGACCGGACACCGGACCGGACACCGGGGCGGCGACGGCGGAGGCGGGGGCGCGGGAGCTGGTCGCCGCGGAACGCGCGCGCATCGCCGACGAGGTGCACGACGCCGCCGGGCACGGCTTCGCGACCATCGCCATGCAGGCCGGGGTGGCGCTGCTCATGCTCGACGAGCACCCCGAGCGGGTCCGCGAGTCACTGGAGGCGATCCGCTCGACCAGCGCGCAGGCACTCGGCCGGCTCCGTTCCGCACTCGACCTCATGGACCCCGAGCCCGCGGACCACGACCTGCTCCGGCTGGTCGGCGGGGTGCGGGCGGCGGGCCTGCCGGTGGACGTCGAGCCGGCAGAGCCGTGCGTCCCCGCGGGGCTCGAAGAGACGGTCTACCGGGTGGCGCGCGAGGCGCTGACCAACGTCATGCGCCACGCCGGCCCCGGTGGAGCCCTGATCCGCCTCGCCGACGGGCCGCACGAGTTCGTCCTGGAGGTCGTCGACCGGGGAGGCGGCCCCGCCGGGCCCGCCGGTCCCGGTCACGTGACGGGTCCCGCCCTCACGGCCGGGTCCGTCCCGGTGGCCGCCCCCGGCGATCACGCGGATCCCGCTTCGGCGCGGACGGCCGGTCCCGGCCTCCATCCGGGCCTTCATCCCGGCGCGGTCCGGGCGGCCGGAGGGCGGGGGCTCGCCGGGATGCGGGCGCGGGTGGCGGAGGCGGGCGGCACGTTCGCCGCGGGGCCCCTCCCGGGCGACGGCTTCCGGGTGGTCGCGCGCTTCCCCAGGGACGGCGTGTGCCTCCCGGCGGACGACGCGGACCCGCGGGGGAATGTATGAACGCGCACGCCGGCCCGATCCGCGTCGCGGTCGCCGACGACCAGGCCGTCGTGCGCATGGGGCTGCGGGCTCTCATCGAGCGTGAGCCGGACCTGGAGTTCGCCGGCGAGGCGGCCGACGGCGCCGCGGCCCTCCGGTTGCTGGCCGACACCCGGCCCGATGTCCTCCTGCTCGACATCCGCATGCCGGGCATGGACGGCATCGACACGTTGCGGGCCGTCGCGGCGGACCCCGCGCTCGACGGCACGCGGGTGGTCGTCGTCACGACCTTCGGGACCGACCGGCACGTCTTCGCCGCGCTTCAGGCCGGAGCCAGCGGGTTCGTCCTCAAGGACGGCGCCCCGGAGGAGCTGGCCCACGCGATCAGGGTCGTCGCCTCGGGCGAGGCGCTGCTCTCGCCGTCCGTCACGAGGAAGGTCATCGGCCTGTTCGGCCGCCCCGACGCCGGCCCGGTCGAGGGCCTCGACTCCCTCACCCCCCGGGAGCGCGAGATGGTCGCCTGGGTCGCCACCGGCCGGTCGAACGACGAGATCGCCCGTGAGCTGGTCATCAGCCCCGACACCGTGCGCACCCATGTCAGCCGTGCCATGGTCAAGCTCCGGGCCCGCGACCGGGCCCAGCTCGTCGTGTTCGCGGTCAGATCCGGTCTGACGGTCCCCTGAGACCTCCGGAGGCCCGGAGGCTCCCGGTCCGCCGGGATCGTCCGCCGGTCGCGGCTCCCGCGGCTCCGCCGTCCCGGGCGTCTCCGGCTCCGCGGTCGCGGAGGAACCCGCGGTAGTCGCGCTGTTCGACCTGGGCCTGGATCTGCTTCACGGTCTCCAGGCCCACGCCGACCATGATGAGCACGGTCGTCCCGCCGAACGGGAAGTTCTGCTGCGTCGCCGGGTCGCGCAGCACCACGAAGGCGACGATCGGGATGAGCGACAGCACGCCGAGGTAGACCGCCCCCGGCGCGGTCAGCCGGGAGAGCACGAACCGCAGGTAGCCGGCGGTGGGCGGGCCCGGCCGGATGCCGGGCACGAACCCGCCGAACCGCCTCATGGTGCCGGCCACCTCGTCCGGGTCGAAGGTGATCGACACGTAGAAGTAGGTGAACGCCACGACCAGCAGCAGGTACGCCGTCATGTGGACCGGGTGGTCGCCGGAGACGAGATAGCGGGAGACCCATTCCGCGACCGGCCCGGTGCCGCCCGTCAGCTGTACGGCCAGCTGCGGCAGGAAGAGCAGCGAGGAGGCGAAGATGACGGGGACGATCCCGGCCTGGTTGACCTTGAGCGGGAGGTAGGTGGAGGTCCCGCCGTACATCCTGCGCCCGACCATGCGCCTGGCGTACTGCACCGGGACGCGCCGCTGCGCCTGCTCGACGAACACCACCGCCGCCACCAGGAAGACCCCCGCCACCAGCATCGCCGCCAGCGCGAACGGGCTGAGCCGGAAGATGTTCGACACGTAGGAGGGGAAGACGGCGACCGTCTGCGTGAAGATCAGGACGGACATGCCGTTCCCGATCCCCCGTTCGGTGATCAGCTCGCCCAGCCACATGATCACGCAGGTGCCCGCGACCATGACGGTCGTGATGACCACGACCGTCATCGTGCCCTGGTCGTGCAGCAGCGGCTGCCGGCAGGTGGGGAAGATCCGGCCGGAGCGGGCCGTCGCCGTGATCGTCGCGGCGTAGGGCACGGACAGCGCCACCGCCGCGTACCTCGTGTACTGGGTGATCTTCGCCTGCCCGTTCTGCCCCTCCTTCCTGAGCTCCGCGAGGCGCGGGATCAGCACGGTGAGCAACTGCATCATGATGCCCGCGGTGATGTACGGCATGACGCCGAGGGCGAAGACCGACAGCTTCAACATCGCCCCGCCGCTGAACAGTTGCAGCATGTCGACCAGCCCGCCGCCGGTGCCGCTCAGGCATCGCCGTACCGCGGTCACGTCCACACCGGGCGAGGGCAGGATCTGCCCGAACCGGAACAGGGCGATCAGTCCCAGGGTGAAGAGCAGCTTCCTGCGGAGATCGGGTACGCGGAAGGCGCGGAGGAGAGCGGTCGGCATGCGCCGAGTGTGTCCGCGCGGCCCGGGGCGGGTCGTCCGCTCACCGGAGGCATCGCCGTACGCGGATCCGCGTAGTCCGCGACGTGCGCGGTCATGCGGGCCCGCCACCGTGACGGCACGGCCGGACGGTTCGGGCGGTTCAGGCGACTCGGGGGCTCGGGCGGTTCAGCCGGTGACGTACGCCCCCGCTCGTGCCGCCGCCGCGGCGGCCGTGGCGGCGCGGTCGGCCGCGGCGTCGTCGAGCGGGTCGCCGCTGGCCAGCATCCGGTAGTAGAGGGGGGCCGAGACGGCGCGGATCACCTCCGCCGGGTCGGTGCCGACCGGCAGTTCCCCGCGTTCGACGGCCAGGACGACGCACGGGGCCCACTCCCCGATGCGGGCCGCGTAGAAGCGGCGCAGGGCCTCCGCGGTGCGCCCGTCGCAGGCGGCGGCGGCGATCACCGCCCTGAACAGGGCACCCTGCCGCGGATCGGTCAGGGTCTTCACCACGAGCCGGGCGTTGGTCCTGAGATCCCCGGCGAGCGAGCCGGTGTCCGTGCGGGGCAGGGACTGCTCGGCCATGTCGGCCAGCAGGTCGGTGACGAGGCCGGTCGGCGTGCCCCAGCGCCGGTAGACGGTCGTCTTGCCCACCTCCGCGCGGCGGGCGACGTCGGCGAGGTCGAGCAGGTGGAAGCCGTGCTCCGCCAGGGCGTCCCCGGCCGCCCGCAGTACGGCCGCCCGGACGCGGGCGGTCCGTCCGCCGGGCCGTACGGTGCCGGGATCAACCCGGTCAGCAGTCATAACGGAACTCCAGTTTCATTAGCTGTCGGCTTTCTGTTACCGTTCTCTCATTCTAACGGAACTGTGGTTCCTTTAGTTTCTTGATCGTTTCAGGAAGGACCCGCTGATGTCCATGCTCTACCGAACCACGTCCGGCACGGATGGCGAGGGCCGGGCCGCACTCCCCGCGGGCATCACCCCCGCAGGCACCACCCCCGCCGTCGCCGTGGGATCCCCCGCGACGGCCGGCCCGGAGGCGGTGCCCCCCGCACCCGGGCGCGGGGGAGGGATCCGCATGACCGGACGGCAGAAGCTGGTGCTGGCCCTGCTACTGGGCGCCCAGTTCATGATCGCCGTGGACTTCTCGATCCTGAACGTCGCCCTGCCCGTCGTCGGCGCGGGTCTCGGCTTCACCCTGGCGAGCCTCCAGTGGATCGCCACCGCCTTCGCGCTCGCCGCCGCCGGCTTCACCCTCCTGTTCGGGCGGATCGCCGACCTCGTCGGCCGCAAGCGCCTCTTCCTGGTCGGCATGGCCGTCCTCGGCCTGTCCTCCGCGCTCGGCGGTTTCGCCGCATCGCCGGAGATGCTGCTGATCGCCCGTGTCCTGCAGGGGCTGGCCACCGCGGCCGTCACCCCTGCGGGGCTGGCCCTGCTGACCACCGCGTTCAAGGAGGGACCGCTGCGGGAACGGGCACTGGGGCTCAACGGCGCGCTGATGTCGGCCGGGTTCACCGCCGGGGCGATCCTCGGCGGCCTGCTCACCGACCTGCTCTCCTGGCGGTGGGCCTTCCTCGTCAACGTTCCCGTCGCCGCACTCGTCGTCGCGCTGGCGCCGTCCGTGATCGCCGATTCGCGCCCGATGGAGCGACCCAGGCTCGACGTCCCCGGCGCCGTGACCGTCACCGGAGGCCTGCTCCTGCTGGTCTACGGCCTCACCCAGGCGGGCGAGTCCGGTTGGACCAACCCGGCCACGATGGCCGCGCTGGTCGCCGGTGCCGTACTGCTGGTCGGCTTCTGGTTCGTCGAGAAGCGCTCCGCCGCTCCGCTGGTGCCGGTGCGCGTCATGAAGCGCCGCGGTGTCGTCTGGGGCAACGTGGCCGGCCTGGTCGCCTTCGTCACGGAGACCTCGCTCGTCTTCCTGCTCACCCTTTACCTGCAGAAGGTCCTCGGCTACTCGCCGCTGGCCACCGGGCTGGCGTTCGGGGTCCTGGGTGTCGGCACCGTGCTCGGCGGGACCCTCGGCGGCAGGGTGGTCGGCCGGTTCGGCGCCCGCGCGACGATCGTCGGCGGCGGAGTCGTCCAGGCCGCGGCGACCCTCTCGCTGGTGGCGCTCGGCGCCTCCGGCTCCTGGATCTGGCTGCTGCTCGCCGCGACCTTCGTCGGCGGCGTCGGCAACATGCTGATGATCGTCGGCTTCATGGTCGCCGCCACGTCCGGTCTGCCCGACTCCGAGCAGGGGATGGCCACCGGCCTGGCCACGATGACCCAGCAGGTCGGCATCACCCTGGGCATCCCGGTCATGAGCGCCGTCGTCATTGCCCGGACGGCCGCCCTGGGGGAGACCGGACCGGCGGCCGTCCTGTCCGGCGTCTCGCTCGCCGTCCTCGTCAACGCGGCGCTGGTCCTGGCCGGGGCGCTGCTCGCCGGGACGTTCCTGGCCCCGCGGCGGGACGGCGCGGGAACCGGCCGATGACGGAGGCTCGTCGCACGATCCCCGTCATCGGGCAGCGGGATCCTCACCGCGGAGCGGACGTCACAGGGTGGCGAAGCTCCGCATGCCGGAGACCTTGAGGACCGCGTCCTGGACGTCCGGGCATTCCTTCTGGAGTTGCCGGTCGATCTGACCGCCGTCCGGGACGTGGCCCTGCTTCTCGTACCAGGAGTAGAGGTTGACGGTGAGGTTGCTCATCGCGCCGACCTCGGAGCCGATGGCCTTGAGTTCCGGCAGCCGGCCGCGCAGGTAGTCGCACAGCTTCGCGGCGGACACGGCGTCGGGCGCGTCCGTCGAGGCGTCCGGCCGGGTGGTGCCGGCGGGCGCGGAGGTGGCGTCGGGCGCGGAGGCGCCGCCGCTTGAGCACGCGGTCAGGGACAGCGCGCCGCACAGGGTCACCGCCAGGGACATCCGGCTGATGCTCGCTCGTTTCACGGTGTGATCGTCTCGATTCCGGTGGCGTGGTGGCGGCTTCTTCGCCACGAGAGTGGGAGGGGCTTCTTCGCCACGAGGGTGGGAGGGGCTTCTTCGCCACGAGGGTGGGAGGGGAAAGCCGTGACGACGGCCGATCCGGCCTGGAGGCCGCCGCGATCCGCGATCACGGTGACCGTGTCGTTCACCCCGGGCGGATCAGGGCGCGACCACCGCGTCGTCTCCACGGCGGGCATCAGGGCATCAGGGCATCAGGGCGCGGTCATCGCGCTGATCCGCCAGTGTCCGGCGGGAAGCCGGTAACCGGTCCCGGGTTCGCGGAACCGGTCGAGCAGCCGGGCCGCCGCCGTCCGCGCGGCGGCCTGCCCCGATGGCGGGGCCGCCCGGTACGCCGCTCCGGCGGGTCCCATCTCGATGAGCCACTCGGCCACGGTCTCGGGTTCGTCGGGGGCGTCCAGGGTGACGTCGTGCGGGTGGACCGCGATGACCTCGAAGCCCGCGGCGGTCAGGACGCGCCGCACCCGCGCCGGGTCGGCGAAGGCGAATGGGCCGGGCTCGTCACCGATCGGCAGAGGTGGAAGCGTCCCGACGTGCGGCGCGGCGCCGAGGGTGGCGGCCGGCAGCCATGGGTTGGCGCCCCCGTCGCGGAAGACGGTCGCGGCCAGGCGGCCACCCGGGCGCAGCGAGCGCCGGATCGTCGCGCAGCCCGCCACCGGGTCGGCCAGCAGCATCAGCGCCATGCGGGAGAACGCCGCGTCGAAGGGCGCGCCGGGCACCGCGTCGATCGTCTCGATGTCCGCCGTGACGAACCGCAGGCCGGGATGTCGTTCACCCGGGAACCGCTCACGGGCGGCGGTCACCATCGGCTCGGCGAGGTCCACTCCGACCGCCGCACCGTGCGGCCCGACCGCCGCGGCGATGTCGGCCGTGGTGCCGCCGCAGCCGCAGCCGACATCGAGGATCCGTTCGCCGGGCCGTGGCCGCAGCTCGTCCATCGCCGCTGCTCCCAGGGGGCGGCCGATCTCGTCCTGCCGGTCGGCGTGCCGGATCCAGCCGGGCGCGGCCTGCGTCCAGAACGCGGCGTTGCGAGCACGAAGGGTGCCGGTGTCGGTCATCGGAACGGCATCTCGGCGCCGTCGACGCTCACCGAGCGGAAGCCGGCCGCCTTGCCGGGGTCGAAGCCGTCGTCCTGGGCCGCCAGGCCGGCCGCTCTGACCAGCCGCTCCGTCTGGAAGCGACGGAACGCCCCCTCGCTCTCCCAGATGTTGATGATCCGCCAGCCGTCCTCGCTCGGACCGGCGACATGGGCGAGCAGGCCGGGCGGGCGGTCCGGGCCCAGATGTCTCTCCACCTTCCGGTACTCCTCCTCGGTGACTCCGGGCATCTCCTGCAGCACTCCGAACGGCATCGCGTCGAACCTTTCGATGAAGTATTGCTCTATCTAATAGAGGATTACACTTCTAGGATGGCTGTCAAGAGGCGGTATCAGTCGGCGCGCAGACAGGAGCAGGCTCGTCAGACCCGGCGGACGATCCTCGACGCGGCGCGCAGGTTGTTCGTCGAGCCCGGTTACGCGGCCACGCCGCTGACCGCCGTGGCCGCCGAGGCCGGAGTCGCGATCCAGACCGTGTACGCGGCGTTCGGCAGCAAACGACAGTTGCTGTCGGAGCTGGTCGACGTCACCATCGCCGGCGACGACGAGCCGGTGAGTCTGCCCGACCGGCCCTTCGTCGCCGAGATCCGCTCCCTGTCCGACCCCCGGGCCATGCTCGCGGCCTACGCCCGCCACCTCGCGCACACCCATGCCCGCCAGGTGGATGTGATGATCGCGCTGGCCGGTGCCGCCACCGCCGACCCGGACGCGGCCTCCATCTGGAACAAGAACGTGCGGGAGCGGAGGCAGGGCATGGCCATGTTCGCCGCCGATCTGGCCGCCACCGGCCGGCTGCGGCCCGGTCATGACGTCGACAGCGCGGCCGACGTCCTCTGGCTGGCGATGGACGTCCGCAACTACGACTGGCTCGTACGGCAACGCGGCTGGCCGCGCGAGCGTTACGAGCAGTGGTACGTCGACACCGTGACGGCCGCGATCATCGACGACCGGTAGCGTCGTCCGCGGACTCCGCGGAACGGGCTCCGGCAGGCGTGTCCGGAGCGAGGAAGAGGTGTGCGATGCGGTACGTGGCGCTGTTGCGCGGCATCAACGTCAGCCCCGCGACCACGGTCGCCATGTCCGATCTCCGCGCGCTGCTGGAAGGGCTCGGCCACACCGGTGCGCGGACCCATCTCCGGAGCGGGAACGCCCTGTTCGTCCCGGCGGAGAAGCCGTCCGAGACGGAGAGGCGGCCCGAGCGGGTCGCCGCGGAGATCGAGCGGCGGATCACCGCGGAGCTGGGGCTGTCGGTGGCCGTCATGGTGCGGACGGCCGCGGAACTGCGCGCCGTGGTCGAGGAGAACCCGCTGGAGGTAAGGGATCCGGTCAGGTTCGGGGTGGTCTTCCTGCCGGAGGCCCCCGACCGGAAGGTGCTCGCGGCCCTCGACCCGGCCGAGTACGCGCCGGAGGAGATGGCGGTGGGCAGGCGCGAGCTCTACGTGTACTTCCCGGACGGCCTGCGCCGTCCGAAGCTGCCGCCCCTGCTGGAGAAGCGGTCGAACACGCGGGCCACGATGCGCAACTGGAACACCGTCACGAAGCTGCTGGCCCTCGCGGAGGAGTGACCCCACCGGACGCCCGCCGACACGGCCGGACGCCCGCCGACCCCACCGGACGCCCGCCGATTCGGACGCCCGCCGCCGGGCAGCGTCGGCGAAAACTATTCGCTCAATGTATACAGTGAATGTATAGTCGCGATCATGTCGACCGGACATGTCCTGCTCGGCCTGCTCAGCGAGCGGCCCAAGCACGGCTACGAACTCAAGAAGGAACACGACCAACGCCTCCCCGGCGTCAAACCGCTCGCCTACGGGCAGGTCTACGCGACCCTGCAGCGGCTGGAGCGTGACGGGTTCACCGAGGTGACCGGGACGGCCCAGGAGGGCGGCCCGGAACGCACGGTCCACACGATCACCGGGGCCGGGCGGGCCGAGCTGGACCGGTGGCTGGCGGAGACCGAGACGCCCGCGCCGTACGTCGCGAGCCCGCTGTTCGCGCGGGTGGTGGTGGCGGCACTGGCGGGCGGG
This sequence comes from Streptosporangium sp. NPDC048047, assembly GCF_040653115.1. Classification (NCBI taxonomy): domain Bacteria; kingdom Bacillati; phylum Actinomycetota; class Actinomycetes; order Streptosporangiales; family Streptosporangiaceae; genus Streptosporangium; species Streptosporangium sp. NPDC048047. The sequence goes on from NZ_JBEZNH010000030.1 coordinate 21,020, forward strand.
ACGGCCGAGGACTACCTGCTCAGGCAGCGCGCCGCCCACCTGGCGCGGATGCGGGAGCTCACCGCTCAGAAGGCGTCGGGGCCGCCCGCCCAGGTGCTGGCCGCCGACTACGCGCTCCAGCACCTCGACGCCGACCTGCGATGGATCGAGACGGCGCTGGAACGGCACACCGTGCTGATGGGAGAGACCGATGCTTGAGGCGCGAGCGTTGCGCAAGTCCTTCGGCCGGACCACGGCGCTGGACGGCGCGTCCGTGGAGATCGGGGAGGGTGAGGTCGTCGCCGTCACCGGCCCGAGCGGCTCCGGCAAGTCCACTCTGCTGCACTGCCTGGCCGGGATCGTCCGCCCCGAGGCCGGGGAGGTCCTGTTCGCCGGGCGGCGTCTCGACACCCTGGACGAGGACGCCCGGACGAGGCTGCGCCGGGAGAACTTCGGCGTCGTCTTCCAGTTCGGCGAGCTGGTGCCCGAGCTGACCGCGGAGGAGAACGTCGTGCTGCCGCTGCTGTTCGGCGGGCGAGGACGTCAGGAGTCCCTGGAGGCCGCCCGCACCTGGCTGGAGCGGCTGGACGTGGCGGGCTGCGCCCGGCAGCGGCCCGCGGAGCTGTCCGGGGGCCAGCTCCAGCGGGTCGCGGTGGCCCGCGCGCTGGCCGCCGAACCGCGGGTGGTCTTCGCCGACGAGCCCACCGGCGCGCTCGACTCGCTGGCCGGGGAACGGGTGATGGGCGAGCTCGTCGGCGCGGTCAGGGAGAGCCGGGCGACGCTGGTGGTCGTCACCCACGACAACCGGGTGGCCGCCTACGCCGACCGGGAGATCGCGCTGCGGGACGGCCGGGTCGTCGCGGGCGCGACCGCCTCGGCGCGGGAGACGCCGGTGGACGCGCCGGACAGGGCGCCGGAAGAGGAACCGGTGGAGACGCCGGGAGAGGCCGCGGGCGGAGCGCCGACGACCGGCGGGGTGAGCCGGTGATCACACTGATCCGGATGCTCAGCCGGGGAAGGTCCAGCCGCGAGCGGACACGCGGACGCCTGATGGCCGCGGGGGCGGCGCTCGCGACCGTCCTGCTGTGCCTGGCACTGCACCTGACGGCGTTCCGGCTCGACGAGCGGCGTGGGAGTCTCGGCGTCCTCACCGAGAAGGAGCCGCGGCTCATGGTGGCGCTCACCCTGGCGCTGCTGGCCGTACCCGCCGTCGCGTTCCTCTACCAGGTGAGCCGCCTGACGACCGCGACCAGGGAACGGCGGCTGGCCGCGCTCCGGCTGGCCGGAGCCACCCCACGCGAGGTACGGCTCGTCGGGGCGGCCGAGAGCGGGCGGTCGGCTCTGGTGGGCGGATCTCTCGGCGTCGCGGTCTACCTGCTCGCCGCCCTGGTGGCGAGATGGTCGCTGGGCGACGTCGTACCGGTGCGTCCGCTGCTCTGGACGTCGATCGTGCTCGCCGCGGTCGTGCTCGTCGCCGCGTGGTCCGGCCTGGTGGCGGGCAGGCACGTGATCGCCTCCCCGCTCGGCGTGGTACGGCGGGCCCGGCCGCGGGGACCGAGGGCACGCGACCTCGGCCTCGTCGCACTGGGCGTCGGACTGTTGGCGTCCGCGCTCACTGGAAAGGGCAGGTTCTTCCTCGGGAACAAGTACGGCGCGGCCGTGGCCATCGCCGCCGGGGCGGTGCTGCTGCTCTTCGGACTGGTGCTGGCCACCGCGTGGCTGGTCGGGAGGGCCGCCCGTCGGGCCGGGCGGACGGCCGCTCGCCGGGCCGGGCGCGGGACGTCGGCGCCCGAGACGCTGCTGGCCGCGCGGATGGTCGAGGCCGACCCCCGGGCGTGGGCCCGCGCGCTGTCGGTCGTCGGGCTGACGGTGTTCTTCGGCTCGGCCGTGGCCGCCCAGCAGACGCTCACCGTGTTCCAAACAGATCATCTGACCGCCTTCCAGGTGACGGCCTACACGCTGGTGTACCTCGCCCTGCTGGCGGCCATGGTCACCTCGGCCGGCGCCCTCGTGGTGCACCAGGCCGAGGAACTGCTGGACCACCGGAGGTCGTTCGCGGTCCTGGCCGCCTCCGGCGTCCCCGTCCCCGCGCTGGGGCGGGTCCTCACCCGGCAGGCGCTCATCGCGGCGCTGCCGGTGTGCGTGGTCAGCGCGGTCGCCGGGGCGGGCGTCGTGGTCCTGGCCGTGGCCGACCTCTACCTTCGGAGGCCCGGCGCGCTGGCCGCCTCCGTCGTGGCGGCGGCGATGGCCGGGATCGGCGTGCTGGCCGCCGTGCTGGTGGCGAGGGCCGCGCGGCCGATCCTGCGCCGCTGGGTCCGTCCGGAGGAACTGCGCGCCGACTGACCCGGTGGTCCCGGGCCCTTTCGAACGGTCCCGGGGCCACCTCGCCGGGCGGTCCCGGGACTCCCGCGCCGTACGGCTCCGCACCCCTTCGCCGGGGCCGGGCGGACGGGCTCCTGCCGTCCGCCCGTTCCACCCGTCCGGATCACCCGTCCGTTCCGTCCGCCCGGCTCGTCTGCCCGTTTCATCTGTCCGGCCGGGATTTCCCGTACCTCCTTGCGGGCCGGGCGCGTAAAGTGTCAGTCTCATTACCGTCAGTGATAGGTCATGTCCGGGCGGAGGCGAGCGCGGCCCGCCGGGCGAAGGTTCAGGAGCACGAGAGTAGGCGCCCACATGCAGGCTTTCACGCTGCCCGACTTCTACATGCCGTACCCGGCGAGGCTGAACCCCCATCTGGAGCGCGCCCGGGAGCACAGCACGGGCTGGGCCCGGCGGATGGGCATGCTCGACGCCCCCCGGCCCGGCGGCGGCGTCGTCTGGGACGGGGAAGCGCTGGCCCGCATGGACTACGCGCTGATGTGCGCCTACACCCACCCCGACTGCGACGGCCCCACCCTCGACCTGGTCACCGACTGGTACGTCTGGGTGTTCTTCTTCGACGACCACTTCCTGGAGCACTTCAAGTACTCCCGCGACCTCACCGGGGCCAAGGCGTACCTCGACCGCCTGGAGCTGTTCATGACCGCCGACGGCGAGACGCCGCCGGAGCCCGCGAACCCGGCCGAGGCGGGCCTCGCCGACCTGTGGGAGCGCACGGTCCCGGCGATGTCCGAGGGGTGGCGGCGGCGCTTCGTCACCAGCACGCACAACCTGATGGTCGAGTCGATGTGGGAGCTGGACAACATCGACCGCGGCCGGATCGCCAACCCGATCGAGTACGTCCAGATGAGGAGGCGGGTCGGCGGGGCCCCGTGGTCGGCGAACCTCGTCGAGTACGCCTCCGGCGCGGAGATCCCCGAAGCCTTCGCCGAGGCGAGGCCGATGCGGGTGCTGTCGGACACGTTCTCCGACGCCGTGCACCTGCGCAACGACCTGTTCTCCTACCAGCGCGAGGTCCGGGAGGAGGGCGAGAACTCCAACGCGGTGCTGGTCTTCGAGCGGTTCTTCGGCTGCTCCACGCAGGAGGCCGCCGAGCTGGTCAACGACCTGCTGACCTCGCGGTTGCAGCAGTTCGAGAACACGGCGCTGGCCGAGGTCCCGTCGCTGCTGTCCGAGCACTCCGCGTCCCCGTCCGAGGCGGTCGCGGTGGCGGCCTACGTCAAGGGGCTTCAGGACTGGCAGTCCGGCGGGCACGAGTGGCACGCGCGCTCCAGTCGTTACATGAACGACGCCACGGCCCCCGACACCACCGCCTCCGACGCCCCCACCGCCTCCGCCCCCGGCTCCGGCGTCGCCTCCGGGCTCATCGTCCCCGACCCGGGAACCGCGTCCGGCCCCACCTCACCCATCCCGGGCGCCGTGCCGGGCGGGCCGGCCGGTCTCGGCACCTCCGCCGCCAGGCTCGCGCCCTCCCCGGGACGGCTCGGGCTGCGGACCCGGGCGCGTCAGCACTCCTTCGCGCCGTTCCGCCCGGTGGGGCACCTGCCGCTGCCCGCCCTGCGCATGCCGTACGCGGTCCGTACCAGCCCCCACCTGGACGCCTCCCGGCGTCACGCGGTCGGCTGGGCCAGGGGGATGGGCATGTTCGACTCCGTGCCGGGGGTGGAGGCCGGCGGGATATGGGACGAGCGGCGTTTCCGCGGCTTCGACTTCCCGCACTGCGCCGCCATGATCCACGCCGACGCGACCCCCGGGCAGCTCGACCTGTCGTCCGACTGGCTGGCCTGGGGGACGTACGGCGACGACTACTTCCCCGTGGTGTTCGGCGCGACCCGCGACCTCGCGGCGGCGAAGCTCTGCGACGAGCGGCTGCGCCTGTTCATGCCGCTGGACGACGGCGAGGCCGTCCCCGAGCCGGTGAACCCGATCGAGGCGGGCCTCGCGGACCTGTGGCGGCGTACGGCGGGGCCGATGACGGCCGATCACCGGCGGCGGTTCCGCCGGGCGGTCGAGGACATGACCTCCAGCTGGCTGTGGGAACTGGCCAACCAGGCCCAGAACCGCGTCCCCGACCCGGTCGACTACATCGAGATGCGCCGCAGGACGTTCGGGTCGGACATGACGATGAGCCTGGCCCGGCTCGCGCACTCCGACGCGGTGCCCGAGGAGATCTACCGGACGCGGACCATACGCGAGCTGGACACCGCGGCGCAGGACTACGCCTGCTTCACCAACGACCTGTTCTCCTACCAGAAGGAGGTCGAGTTCGAGGGCGAGTTCCACAACATCGTCGTGGTGGTGGAGCACTTCCTCGGGGTGGACCGGCTCACCGCCCGGGACGTCGTGGCGGACCTGATGGAGGCGCGGATGCGGCAGTTCGAGCACATCGTCGCCGAGGGGCTTCCCGCCCTGTTCGACGACTTCGATCTCGACGAGACGGCCCGCCGGATCCTCACCCGTCACGCCGACGACCTCAAGGAGTGGATGTCCGGCATCCTGGAGTGGCACCGCCGGTGCGCCCGGTACACCGAGGCGGAGCTGCTCCGCCACCGGTTCACCGCCACGACCGGCTTCCCGTTCGCGCCGACCGGGCTCGGCACCTCCGCGGCGCGGTTCGCGGCGGCCGCCGCCCGCTGACCGCCACGGGGTCCCGTACGGTCGCCGCACGCCCCGATGCGGCCGCGCGGTCCCCAGGTGCGGCGGCCGCGGTGGGGCGTGTTCCCGACCGGACGCCGGGCCCGCGTACGGCGACGCGGGCCCGGCGCGCACACCGGACCGGTTCCCGGCTCGTCGCGCGGGGACCGCTCAGCTCTCCGCGCAGAAGTCCTTCCAGGCGCCGATGCCGGCCGGGTCGGTGAGCCGGTAGTCACCCGACGGCCAGTTCACGTTGAACCAGAGGTTCCACAGCGAACCGCTGTCCTTCAGGTACGTGTTCATCGCGCGGATCCAGGCCGCGCGCCGCGTGCCGTCGTCCCCCGCTGCGATCGCCGAACCCATCTCGGCCACACCGAACGGCAGGTTCACGCTCCTGCTGACCCGCACCATATCGGCGAGCAGCTTCGCCGGGTCGGTGTAGACCCCCTTGGAAGCCGCCGAGGGATGGTTGTAGACGTCCCAGCCGAGCGCGTCGAGCACCCCGTCCCCGGGATAGTAGTCCCGCCAGTCGCGGCCGGACGCGTCCGTGAGGCTCCACTGCATCAGGACCATGGTGGCGTGCAGCCGCGGGTTGTCCGCCGCCTTGGCGAGCGCGCTCAGGTGCTTCCACGCGGCCCTGTACTCGGACGCGCTGAACTCACCGTCGCGGATGTTGTCCTCGGGCTCGTGGTAGTAGACCCAGTAGACGTCGCGGTCGCGCGGTGCGCCGGCGAACCACGCCCGCATCCGGGCGTCGTAGGTTCCCTTGAGGTGGTCCTTCGCGTTTCCCTTGAACGACACGACGACCGGCCGGGTGCCGACGTTCAGCTTCCCGGGCCAGGCCTCGGGCAGGCCGGTGTAGAAGATCCGCACCATGTCGAGGCCGCCGAAGAGCTTGTTCATCCGGTCGAACGCCTGCTGCTGCGTCTCGTTCGCCTCCTTGCCGATCGACGCGCCGCACAGGGACGTTGCGGCGGCGGTGTCCCCGTAGCCGATGACCAGGCGCGGGCCGTCGGCCCCGTGTTCGCGGCTGTGGAAGGAGGCCGCGGAGCCGGAGGTCGGGTCGGTCAGCGCGAAGGAGACGGTGCCCGGACTCCTCAGCGACTCGGGCGCCACGTTCACGGAGATCGTCTCGGTGCCCTGCGAGCTGATCTGCGCCTTGCCGGCCGCCGCGCCGAGGGCCGGCCTGCCGCTGTAGGTCGTGGCCTCCGACCAGGAGTCGTCCGCGACCGTGTTCAGGCGGATCTCGCCCGGCTGCTGGTCGAGCTTGGCGAAGTCCAGTTGCAGCCGCGCCGATGTGATCGTCTTCCCCTTGGGGGTCGCCGGTACGGCGAACCTGACGAGCGCCTCGGAATGCCAGCTCGCCCAGTTCGCCGCCGTGATCTTCGTGGCCGAGCCGTAGGCCGTGGCCGGCTGCTCCTGGACGACGTAGGTGTCGGCGCTCGCCGGAACGGTCACCGAGCCGCCCGCCGCCGCGGTCGTCGTGCTCGTGTGCCGCTGGGCGGGAGGGACCGCCCCGGCCTGGGCGGTCGTCGCGGGGACGACCGACAGGGCGATCACGATCGGGGCGATCACCCGTGCGACGCGCCGTGGCATCCCCACGTGCCGGCTCTCCCGGCGATCGTCGTCTTCCTTCGGCACACTGCTCTCCTCGTTTCCCGGTCCGTCCCGCGCGTGAGCCGCCGCGCGGCACGGGCCGGCGGCGGTGCCGGGACGGAGAGTTCCGGGGCACGCTAGCAACGCCGGGGAAGACCGGAACAGGCTTTTCAGCGGAGGCTGAAACCCATCGTGAAAGGCACGCCGGAACCCCGGACATGGCGCGTTCCACGCCCGGGATCCGGCGGTCCCTGGCACGCCTGAGGTTCCGGCGGACGCGCCCGGCGGTCCCGGGTACGCCCGGACGGGCTCGGGACGATGGCGCCTCGGCGCTCAGTCGCGGGTCATCGCGTCCAGGGTCTCGGTCATGTGCTTGCGCAGCTCGCCCAGCCGTACGTCGAGGATGACCGAGGCGATCTCCGGGTTGCCCTGGATCATCTCGCGCAGGCCGCTGTTGCCGGGGCCGTGCTCGAAGCTGTGGCGCACGACGGTCCGGCCCGGCTCCTCGGCCGGCTCCAGGTCGTAGCGCCACCGGGAGGAGGGGCGCTCCGGGTCGCCCGCGCGGTCGAGCACCGACCAGGCGAACGAGCGGGGGCGGTCGGCCTCGGTGACCACGGACGTCACCGTCCACACCCGGTCCTGGCGGCGGTTGCGCCCCTCGAACCGCGCCCCGACGCGCGGCGCGGCGTCGTCGGCGTCCAGCCAGGCCAGGTGCTCGCACTCCGGGCTCCAGTCGGCGATCCGCGGCACGTCCGTGATCAGGTCCCACAACCGCTCCGGAGGCAGGCCGACGGTGGCCTCGATCTCCACCCTGGCTCCCGTGACGCCGTGGTCTTCCATTCCCGCCTCCGCGTGCTCGCGGCACCTCGCCCGGTGCCCGCCGCCGGTCTCACCGACGACTCCGTCATCGTCACCTCACACGATGGACGATCGGGCCGCCGGTGCCCACCCCTGTCCCGGTCAAGGGTGGGGGGAAGGACCGCCCCACCGCGCGGCCGCCCCACCGCGCGGCCGCCCCACCGCGCGGTCGCGGCCCGTCTCGCCGGACCCCGGGGCGGCCCGCCGTACCGGCGGGGGTCAGGAGGAGGACCGGACGACCAGTTCGGTGGGGAGGATCACCGAGGACGAGGGGCCGCCGCCGATCTGGCGCAGGAGCAGGCGCACCGCCGCCAGGACCTGGTCCGCCCACGGGACGCGCACCGTGGTCAGTGAGGGAACGGTGTAGGCGGCGTCCTCGTCGTCGCCGAACCCCACGACCGCGACGTCCCCGGGCACCCGCAGCCCGGCCTCCCGCAGCGCGTGCAGGGCGCCGGCCGCCATCAGGTCGCCGGCCACGAAGACCGCGTCCAGCGACGGGTCCGCGGTGAGCAGTTCGCGCATGGCGGCGGCCCCCGAGGCGCGGCAGAGGTCGCCGACCGCGTCGGCGGACCGGAACCCTGTGTCCCGCAGGGCGTCCCGGTAACCGTCGAACCGGTCCCTCGCGGCGGTGAGGTCCACCGGTCCGCGGATCGTCGCGATCCGCCGCCGTCCCCGGCCGAGCAGGTGCCCGACCGCCGCCGCGGCCCCGCCCGCGTCGTCGGTCCCGGCGTACGGCAGTGCCACCGCGGCCGGCGGCCTGCCCAGAGACACGACGGGGACGCCCGTCCCGGCCAGCGCGCCGGGCAGCGGATCGGAGACCCGGGCGGGCAGCAGCAGGGCCCCGTCCACGTGCCCGGCGGACAGATGGCGCTCCACCCGGCTCCGGTCCGCGGGGGAGCCGGCGAACATGAGCGTGACCCGTTTGCCCGCCCGCTCCAGCTCCCGGCCCGCCGCGTCCACGGCCGCGGCGAACAGCGGGTCCCCCGCGCGGGCGCCGCCCGGGACGATCAGCGCGATCGACTCCGTGCGCCGGGTCACCAGGCTCCGGGCCGCCGAGTTGGGCACGTAGCCGAGTTCGGTGACCGCGTTCATGACGACCTCCCGGAACTCCGGGCTGACCGCGGCCTCGCCGTTGATCACCCGGGAGACGGTCGACCTGGACACGCCCGCCCGGGCGGCCACCTCCTCCAGGGTGGGACGCCGGGCCCGTCCGGCACGCAGCCCGTTGTTCCGGATGACGTCGCGGAACCACAGCGCGCTGTCCTTGGGCAGCCGGCGCTGGGTGACGAAGTCGACGTGCACGATCCCGAAGCGCTTGCCGTACCCCTCGGCCCACTCGAAGTTGTCCAGCAGCGACCAGACGAGATACCCGCGCAGGTCGGCTCCGGCGTCGACGGCGGCGTGCGCGGCCCGCAGGTGGCCCTCCAGGAAGGCGGTCCTGTCGGCGTCGTGCACGTGCTCGCCGGAGACCGTGTCCTCGAAGGCGGCGCCGTTCTCGGTGACGAGCAGACCGGCCTCGGGGTAGTCGCGGGCGAGGCGGACGAGCAGGCTGGTGAGGCCCGTAGGGACGATCGGCCAGCCCATGGCGGTCGTGGGGGCGTAGGAGTCGCCGAACCGGATGCCCTCGGTGCCGGGATAGGCCGGGTTGGCCGCCTCGCCCGGCTCGGCGCTCACCACGCAGGGGGTGTAGTAGTTGACCCCGAGCAGGTCGGGCGGCTGGTTGACGGTCTCCAGGTCGCCGTCGCGGATGTGCCCGAGGCCGGCGGCCCGCTCCATGACGTCCAGGACGGCGGCGGGATACTCCCCGCGCAGCACCGGGTCGAGGAACTGCCGGTTTATCAGGCAGTCGACGAGGTCCACCGCCGCGGCGTCCTCGGCGGAGAGCGCCGCCTCGGGGTCGTCCAGCCGTCCGGGGGTCGTCACGGGGGCGAGGTTCAGCGTCAGGGCGATCTCCCGGGCACCCGCGTCGCGCAGCGCCCGGGCCCCCAGCCCGTGGGCGAGCAGCAGGTGGTGGGAGGCGTGGAAGGCGTCCCGCCAGGACGCGCGGCCCGGCGCGTGTGCGCCGATGCCGTACCCGAGGACGGACGCCACCCAGGGCTCGTTGACCGTGATCCACGTGCCGACGCGGTCGCCCAGCCGGTCGTGCACGATCCGCGCGTAGTCGGCGAACCGGTGGGCCGTGTCGCGGTCCGTCCAGCCGCCGCGCTCCTCCAGCGCCTGGGGCAGGTCCCAGTGGTACAGCGTCACGTAGGGGGAGACGTCGGCCGCGAGCAGCTCGTCCACGAGGCGGTCGTAGAAGTCGAGCCCGGCGGTGTTGACGGGGCCGGAGCCGGTCGGCTGGATCCGCGGCCACGCCACCGAGAAGCGGTAGGCGCCCAGGCCCAGCTCCCGCATCAGGCGGACGTCGTCGCGGTAGCGGTGGTAGTGGTCGCAGGCCATGTCGCCGGTGTGGCCGCCCGCGACGCGCCCGGGGGTGTGGGCGAAGACGTCCCAGATCGACCTGCCGCGGCCGTCCTCCTCCGCCGCCCCCTCGACCTGATAGGCGGCGGTCGCGGCCCCCCAGACGAAGCCGTCGGGGAAGGACAGCGTCCTCCCGGCGATGGCGGTGAACGTCCCGGTCATCGTTACCGGCCCCCTGTCGTGTGAGGGTACGGCGCCGCCGCCGTCCCCGTCGTCGCGGACATCTGAATCATCGGGGTGCCGGGTGCCCGGCGTCGAACGGTGATACCGCCGTGGCCTCCGGATCCCGTCGCGGGACCCGTCACGGTCCTCGGGGCCCGCCGCGCCCGCTGTTCCCACCGCGTGCCGTCGTGGTGCCGTATGGAGTGGAAAAAGCGATTAATCAATAAGGATTATTTAAATGAAGGATCTGTCTTATGTGTCGTTCTTTCCGCGCCGGGCATACGGCTTCCAGGGGGCGTACGGCGGAAAAGCCGTGCGATCAGGGGGAGTGTGAGACATGACAGTCACCGGCATCATCAGTGCCATCATCATCGGGGCCATCATCGGCGCTCTCGGCCGGCTCATCCTGCCGGGAAAGCAGAACATCCCCATCTGGCTCACGGTCGTGATCGGCATCATCGCCGCATTCATCGGCTCCGGGATCGCCAGGGCCATCGGGGTCGGCGCGACGGCCGGCATCGACTGGATCGAACTGATCCTTCAGGTCGTCGTGGCCGCGCTGGGCGTCTTCCTGATCGCCAGCGTGTACGGCAGGCGCGGCGGCGTCCGCTGACGCCCCGGGCGAAGCCGTCCCGGGGACCGGCACGGGCCGGGGACACGCCGCACGAGCGGCCGTGTCCCCGGCCCGTCCCGTCGGAGGCCCGTCCCGTCGGAGGCCCGTCCCGTCGGAGGCCCGTCCCGTCGACGAGTGGCGGCCCGGTGAGGAGCGGCGGGCGTCATTTGAGCGGGTCGTGGCCCCAGTTCATCAGGGAGTGCCGCCACCGGGTGTCCGTGACGTCCCCCGACGGGCGCTGCGCGAGGTGACGGTGGACGTACCCGGTCACCTTCCGCATGTGGGCGTAGTCGTCGTCGGACAGGTCGCCCTTCTTCTTGCGGAGGATCTCGGTGATGCGGCGGCCGGACTCGTGTCCCGTCGACTCGCCGCCCCCTGACCTGTCGCCGGCGGCCTCGGACTCGGAGGTGCGCAGCCAGCGCTCCAGCTCGGCGGCGGTCATGTTGACCGCCTCGCCGAACTCGGCGGAGATCCGCTCCCGGTCCGCGGCCATGTCAGCCCCTCCTCCGCAGCGCCGACGGCCGGTGCACGGCGCTCCTGCCGCTCTCGTCGCTGCGGACCAGGTACTGCGGCTCGTCGGGTGAGGCGTCGACGACGCGCCCGGCGGCCTCCGTCCTCTCGGTGATCTTCTTCTCCACCTTCCCCGAAACGGTGGAGCCGTGGCTGTTCCAGGTGACCTCGTCACCGACGGACAACTCGTCCGCGCCGTGTTCCTCGCCCTGTCCCGAGCCGTGTTCCTCGCTGTGCTCCTCGCGCATACGGAACCCGTACCCCTTCCGGCGGACCGGACGGTCAACGGACCGGCACGGGCCGCCATACCTTCCCACCGGCCGGGGCGCGCCGGGTCAGTCGCGTTCCTGCTTCTCGAACCTGCGGACCTCCGCGCGCTCCTCCTCGTCGAACTTGCGGGTGTCGCGGGGCTCGACGTACGGCTCGGCGTCGGCCGGGACGCCCGCCTCGATGGCGCGCTCGCGGGCGAGTTCGGCGTCGAACTCCACGCCGAGCAGCACGGCGATGTTCGTGATCCACAGCCAGATCAGGAAGACGATGACCCCGGCCAGGGCGGCGTAGGTCTTGCTGTAGGAGCCGAAGTTGGCAACGTAGAACGCGAACGCCGCGGACGCGACGATCCACAGCACGACGGCCAGCAGGCTGCCGGGGGTGATCCAGCGGAAACCGGGGTGGGAGACGTTGGGGGCCGCCCAGTACAGCAGGGCCAGGACCAGCGCCACGACGAGCACCAGGACCGGCCACTTGACGATGCTCCAGACGGTCAGGGCGGTCTCGCCGATGCCCAGGAGCCTCCCCGTCTGCTGGGCGAGCGACCCGGTGAACACGACGGAGACCGAGCCGGCCGCCATCAGGAGCACCAGGACCGCGGTGATGCCCAGCCGCAGCGGGAGGGTCTTCCAGACGGGCCTGCCCTCGGGCATCTCGTACATGACGTTGGCCGCCCGGATGAACGCCCCCACGTATCCGGAGGCGGACCAGAGGGCGACGGCGATGCCCAGGATCGTGGTGATCCCGGCGGCGCCCTGGTTGCCCTGGAGCGCCTGGAGCACGGCGTCGATGGTCTGCCGGGCGGGACCGGGCGCGATGACGCTCAGGTTGTCGGTGAGCGCCTTGGTGGTGTTCTGGCCGAACAGCCCTAGCACGGACACCACGGCCAGCAGCGCCGGGAAGATCGACAGCACCGCGTAGTAGGTGAGCCCGGCGGCCCAGTCGGTGAGGTTGTCCTGCTGGAACTCCTTGACGGTGCGCTTGAGCACGCCCCACCACGACCGCTTGGGAAGCTCGGACGGGCTCTCGGGAGCCGGCCCGTCCGCGGCGCTCGGGTCGCGGGCCGCGTTCCGGTCGTCGTGGCGTGGGGTGTCGTGCTGGATCATCGCGCACCGTTCTCTTGACGCAGCTTACGATTGCCCGCCGCCGCCCTCCCCTGCCGGGGAGGGCGGCGGCGACGGCGTTCACTCATGAGGCGTCCTCCCGGGCGCCCGTCAGACCCCGTGGGAGGAGCGAGCCGTGTCGGTCACCTGGTGGGCCTGCTCGCGGGCGTGGTCGCCGGTGGCCCTGGCCGCCTCACCGGCGGTGTCCCTGACCTGGCCGACGGCCTCCTGGGCGGCCTGCTTGGCCTCCTCGCCCAGCTGCTGGGCCGACTCGCGCACCGCCTCCTTGACCGGCTCGATCATGTCGCCGGCCTGCTCCTTGACCTGCTGGGCCGCCCGCTGCTCGGCCTCGGTCGCCGGGATGAGGGCCGCGGCGAGCAGCCCGGCGCCGAAGGCGATCAGACCGGCGGCCAGCGGGTTGCCCTGGGTGCCGCGCATCGCCTGCTCCGGCGCCTCGCGGACCATCTCGGTGGCCTGCTGCGCGCCGTGCCTGACGGTGTCGGCGGCGCCGGCGGCGGTCTCGCGGACGGTGTCGGCGGCGTCGGCGGCGGTCTCGCGGACACCGTGGACGGTGTGCCCGGCCTGGTAGCGAGCCTGGTGAGCGGCGTGGGTCGGGGTGCCCATCACCCGCTCGCGCACCGAGTAGAGCTTCTCACGCATGCGATCGGTCCTCCGTTGAATGATCCGCGACGGGCTCGTCCGGTCGGCCAGCCGATTCACGTCGGCGGCCAGCTCCGCCCTGGTGGCGGCGATCTCTCTTCTTATTTCGTCAGGTTCCGCGCCCATCGCGCATCCTCCTTGAGCGTCTCGACCGTCTGCTCGGGCTTGGGGGAGACCTCGCTCATCCGCTTGCGCCCGTTGGTGTACAGCACTCCGCCGACCACGGCCCACACGACCGCGACGATCAGGGCGGCCCAGCCCAGGGGCATGACGGCGCCCAGGCCGAACATGACCGTCAGCGACACGAAGAGGGCGGCCAACAGGCCCGCCACCCCGGCGCCGCCGAGCATTCCGCCGGCCTTGCCGGCCTTGGCCGCCTCCTGGCGGATCTCGGCCTTGGCCAGCTCCACCTCCTGACGGAAGAGCTTGGAGAGGTCCTCGCCGACCTCGCCGACGAGCTGTCCCAGCGACGGCTCGGCCGGTTCGTAGGCCGGTGAGGCCGGTTCGTAGGCGGGCGAGCTCACCGTGGCTCACCGTCCCAGGGGGTCGAGGGAGGGGTCTCGGACGGGTACTGCGTCGTCGGCCGCGTCTGGGCCGACGAGGGGGACGACGGGTACGGCTCGGCCGAGCCGTAGGGGTCGGCGGTGGTGTAGGTGCCGTCCGTGGTGTACGGCTGGGCCGACGGGTACTGCGTGCCGGCCGGCCGGCCGTACGGCTGCGACGGCTGGGCGTACTGCTGCGGGCGGTAGCCGTCCTGGGCGTCGGGGTACGCCGTGCCGGAGGTGTCGTTCTGGGAGGCGGCCGTCGCCTTGGCCATCCGGCCGACGAGGAAGCCCGCGGCCACCGCGCCCATGAGGAACGCTCCAGGACGGCGGCGGGCGAAGCTCTGGACGTCCCGGACCACCCCGGCCAGGCCCTCCTGCTCCAGGTAGTCGGCCGCGCGGCGGCCGGTCCCGGCGACCTGGTGCACCGCGTTGGTCACCGGGGAGTCGGGCTTGGCGGCCTCGGTCATGGCGCCGAGGTCGTCGGCCCACTGACGGATGCCCTGGGCTGCGCGCCGGCTCTGGTGCCTGCTCTGCTCGCCGACCCGGTCACGCAGCTGCCCGACGACGTTCTGCGCCTGGTACCGGGTCTCGTGGGCGACCGTGCGGGTCTGGTCCTTGGCGGTCCCGGCCACCTCTCCGACGGCTGCCTTGGCGTGTTCGGTCGTCGTGTGGGGCTGGTCGCTCGGCATGGAGCGCTCCCCCGTCCCGGCTGGGAATTCGTTCACCGATGCCTCCAAAGTCGTGCGCGTCTTCCGTGACACCGCCGCTACCCTCGTCGATTCAACACATTCATAAACGGAGATAAAGGGCTCTCGACCTGCCCCTCGGCACGAACGGTCGGTATCGGGCATCATCGATCACGAAAAACCACAAAAAGGATTCGCCTTCCCATATTTCGGGCTTCCATGCGGGCCGACGGTTCGGCGCGGCCCGAAGAACGGGGGCCATAAGGTGCCGCATATGAGACAGACCGCGCCAATCCGGATGGAAGTCACGCAGGACCGGCTGGACCGGCGCGCGATGGCGGCGGCCGGCGTCACCGTGCTGCTGTGGGCCTCGGCGTTCGTCGGCATCCGCGGCGCGGCGCCGTACTTCTCCCCGGGGGCGCTCGCCCTGGGACGGTTGCTGGCGGGCTCGGCGGTGCTGGGCGTCGTCCTGCTGGCGCGGCGCGAGGGGCCGCCGCCGCGGGCCGCCTGGCCGGGCGTCCTCGTCTCGGGGATCCTGTGGTTCGGCGCCTACACGGTCGCGCTGAACTGGGGCGAGCAGGAGGTCGACGCGGGCACCGCGGCGATGGTCGTGAACATCGGCCCGCTGCTCATCGCGCTCCTCGGCGCCCGGCTGCTCGGGGAGGGACTCCCGCCCCGGCTGCTGGCGGGCATGGCGGTGTCGTTCACCGGCGCGATCGTGGTCGGGGCCTCCATGTCCGGCGAGGGGCGGGCGTCGGTGACGGGCGTCCTGCTCTGCCTGGCCGCGGCGGTGACGTACGCGGTGGGCGTGCTGTCGCAGAAACCCGCGCTGCGCCACGCCTCACCGCTCCAGGTCACCGCGTTCGGCTGCTTCGTCGGGACGGCGGCGTGCCTGCCGTTCGCCGGGCAGCTCGTTTCGCAGGCCGCCAGGGCCCCGCTGGCGGCGACCCTGGACGTCGTGTACCTCGGCGTCTTCCCGACGGCGGTGGCCTTCACCACCTGGGCCTACGCCCTCGCCCGCACCACCGCGGGCAGGATGGGCGCCACGACCTACCTCGTCCCGGCGCTGGTGGTCCTGATGGCCTGGGCGGCGCTGGGGGAGATCCCCGGATGGCTGTCCCTCCTCGGCGGGCTGCTGTGCCTGGCGGGGGTGGCCGTCTCCCGGAGACGGGACCCGGGGCGGTGACGCCGGACAGGTCCCACCGCCCCCACCGCATGCACCGCTCGCACCGCGAGGGGGCCCGGCCGGAGCCGGGGGCCGAGCCGGTGCGACAGGCCGGGACCGGGACCGGGGCCTGAGCCGGTGCGACAGGCCGGGACCGGGGGCCGAGCCATCAGGCCGGCGTCGAGACCCCGACGCCGCCCCGGGTCCGCGCGCCGTACCGCTCCTTCTCCGCGGTGAGGTCGAGCGGCCGGATGCGGCTGCGCCCGCGCAGCGTCTCCTCGGTGAGGAGGGCGGCCGGGACGAGCCAGGAGACCTCGAACTCCAGCCCGTCGGGGTCCTTGGCGTACAGGGCCTTGGTCGTGGAGTGGTCGGAGGCGCCGACCAGGGCGTCCAGCTCCGTCAGCTTGGCGGCGATCCGCTCCAGCTCCTCCAGGGTGTCGACCTCCCAGGCCAGGTGGTACAGCCCGACGGCGGAACGGCCGGCGGGCGAGGGGGCGGCCTCGGCGCCGATCTCGAACAGGCCGAGGTCGTGGTCGTTGGCGGAGCCGGCGGCCTGCAGGAACGCCGCGCCCCGCATTCCCATGACGACCTCGAAACCGAGGGCCTCCCGGTAGAAGGCGACGCTGCGCTCGACGTCGCGCACGTACAGGACCGCGTGGTTGAGCCGCTGGACGGGCATGGCTCTCTCCTAAGAACTTGAACCTTCAACCAGATTACCTCCGCGGAGCGGAGGATCGCCCGATGGGTCAGTGGGCGAGCGGGCGGGTGGCGGGGAGGTGGGGGGCGGGGTCGGCGAGGACGCGGTGGATGACCCGTCCGGCCCCGCCGAGGGTCGCGGCGTCGCCGCCGAGCCGGGAGACCGCCAGTTCGGGCACGGAGCGGCGCATCCCGGCCAGCCGGGTGGACATCGCCTCGCGGACCGGATCGGCGATCCACTCGAACAGCGGCGCGAAGATCCCGCCCAGCACGACCGTCCCGGGGTCCATCAGGTTGACCGCCGAGGTGAGGGCGACGCCCAGCGCCCGTCCGGCGCGCTCGCAGGCGCGCAGCGCGTCCGCCTCGCCGGCCCGGAGCCGGTCGGCCAGCTCGGGCACCCCGGCGGCGCCGGAGGCGCGGAGCAGGGCCTCCTGACCGGCGTACCGTTCCAGGCAGCCTCGCCCTCCGCAGCGGCAGTCCGGGCCGTCGGGGAAGACGACCACGTGACCCAGCTCTCCGGCCAGGCCGTGCGCGCCGCGGAACAGCTCGCCGCCGACCACCAGGCCGGCGCCGATGCCGGTCTCCCCCGACACGTGCAGGAAGTCGCCGGGCCCGCCGCCGAACCACAGCTCGCCCAGGGCGGCGAGGTTGGCCTCGTTCTCCACGGCGACCGGGAAGTCCAGCAGGTCGCCGGCCCGGACGCCGCGCCACCCGAGGTTGGGCGCGGTGTGCAGCAGCCCGCCGTCCACGGGCCCGGGGACGGCGAGCGTGGAGCCGACGACGGACAGGCCCGCCGTACGTGCTTCGTCCACAGCCCTGTGGGCAAGTTCCTGCAGATGGGCCATGGTTTCCACAGGAGGGCGAGACCGGTTGTCCACAGCCTGTGCACAACGGAGCCGCACCGCGAGGGTGAGGTCCGTCACGCAGGCCGACAGGTGGCCGGCGGTGATCTCCAGGCCGAGCGCGGCCACCCGGTCGCCGCTGAGGGAGACGGCCGTGCCGGGCCGGCCGCGCTCGCCGTCGCGGGGCGCCGCCGACTCGGCGACCATCCCGGCCTCCAGCAGGTCCCCGACCATCTTGGAGACCGTGGTCTTGGTCAGCCCGGTGATCTCGGCGAGCGCCGCCCGGGTGACCGGGCCGCTCCGGCGCACCTCGCCCAGCACCACGGCGAGGTTGCGGGCGCGCATCGAGTCGTGGCGTACGGCCCGCGTCGTCACGGAATCCGGCACGGAGCCCGTCACAGGGCCCGTCACGGAAACCGCCCGGCCCGCGTCGCCGTACGACCCGTCGCGCACGTCGCGGAACCCGTCATGCGATCCGTCGTGCGACCCGTCGTCATGGAACCCATGGAACCCACCTCTTGACGATCCCACCCTGCCGGACCATATTAAGTCCATAATGTGGATTAAATAGGAGGAGACGCGATGAGCGACTACACCCCCAGGCCGGAGGACCGCTTCACCTTCGGGCTGTGGACCGTGGGCTGGCAGGCCCGTGACCAGTTCGGAGACGCCAGCCGTCCCGCGCTGGACCCGGTCGAGAGCGTCCACCGCCTGGCGGAGCTCGGCGCGTACGGCGTCACCTTCCACGACGACGACCTGCTGGCCGTCGAGCCCGACCGCGACCGGGCGGTCGCGGCCTTCAAGAAGGCGCTGTCGGAGACCGGGATGAAGGTCCCGATGGCCACCACGAACCTCTTCACCCACCCCGTCTTCAAGGACGGCGCGTTCACCAGCAACGACCGCGATGTCCGCCGGTACGCCCTGCGCAAGGTGATGCGCAACATCGACCTGGCCGCCGAGCTGGGCGCGACCACCTACGTCTGCTGGGGCGGGCGCGAGGGCGCCGAGTCCGGCGCTGCCAAGGACATCCGGGCCGCGCTCAGCCGCTACAAGGAGGGCATGGACCTGCTGACCTCCTACGTGATCGAGCAGGGCTACGACATCAGGTTCGCCATCGAGCCCAAGCCGAACGAGCCGCGCGGCGACATCCTGCTGCCGACGATCGGCCACGCCCTGGCGTTCATCAACGAGCTGGAGCACTCCGAGCGGGTCGGCCTCAACCCCGAGGTGGGGCACGAGGAGATGGCCGGGCTCAACTTCGCCCACGGCATCGCGCAGGCCCTGTGGCACGGCAAGCTGTTCCACATCGACCTCAACGGCCAGCACGGCCCCCGCTTCGACCAGGACCTGGTCTTCGGCCACGGCGACGTGAAGAACGCGTTCTTCCTGGTGGACCTGCTGGAGAACGGCGGCTACGACGGCCCCCGGCACTTCGACTACAAGCCGGTCCGCACCGACGACGTCGAGGACGTGTGGGTGTCGGCCGCCTCCAACATGCGGATGTACCTGATCCTGAAGGAGAAGTCCCGGGCGTTCCGCGCCGACCCCGAGGTCGCCGAGGCGCTCGCCGCGAGCCGGGTCGACGAGCTGGCCGAGCCCACGCTGGCCCCCGGCGAGACCCTGGCCGACCTGGCGAACGACGACTTCGACGTCGACGCGGCGGCGGCGCGCGGCTTCCACTTCTCCCGCCTCAGCCAGCTCGCCATGGACCACCTCCTCGGGGTCCGCGGGGGCGACCGGGCATGACGCTCGTGGCCGGGGTCGACTCCTCGACCCAGAGCTGCAAGGTGGTCATCAGGGACGCCGGAACCGGAGCCCTGGTCCGCCAGGGCCGCGCGGCCCATCCCGACGGCACCGAGGTCGCCCCGGCCGCCTGGTGGGCCGCCCTGGCGGAGGCGGTCGCCCAGGCCGGCGGGCTCGACGACGTCGCCGCGGTGAGCGTCGCCGCCCAGCAGCACGGCATGGTCTGCCTGGACGAGTCCGGGCAGGTCGTGCGGGACGCGCTGCTGTGGAACGACACCCGCTCGGCCGGCGCCGCGGGCGACCTGGTCGCGGAGCTGGGCGGGCCGGAGCGGTGGGCCGAGGCGGTCGGCAGCGTGCCGGTCGCGTCGTTCACGGTGGCCAAGCTCCGCTGGCTGGCGGCCCACGAGCCGGAGTCGGCCCGCCGTACGGCGCGGGTGTGCCTGCCGCACGACTGGCTGACCTGGCGGCTGGGCGGCGGGGACGGCGAGATCGTCACCGACCGGGGCGACGCCTCCGGCACCGGCTACTTCTCGCCCTCCACCGGCTCCTACCGCACCGACCTGCTCAAGGCGGCGTTCGGCTCGGTGCCCGGCCTGCCGCGCGTGCTCGGCCCCCGCGAGGAGGCCGGCGAGCTGCGGGCCCCGGGTCCGTCCACGACGTCCGGCCCGGTACGGCTGGCCCCCGGCACCGGCGACAACATGGCCGCCGCCCTCGGGGTGGGCGCGGGGCCCGGCGACGTGGTGGTGTCGATCGGGACGTCCGGCACGGCGTTCGCGGTGGCGGAGGGCCCGAGCGCCGACCCGACCGGCGCGGTGGCCGGATTCGCCGACGCCACCGGACGGTTCCTGCCGCTGGTGTGCACGCTCAACGCGGCCCGGGTCCTCGACGCCGCCGCCCGGATGCTCGGGGTCGGCTCCGCCGACCTCGACCGGCTGGCGCTGCAGGCCCCGCCCGGGGCGGGCGGCCTGGTGTGCGTTCCCTACCTGGAGGGGGAGCGGACGCCGAACCTGCCCGAGGCCACCGGGACGCTGCACGGTCTGACCCTGGCCACCTCCACCCCCGCCCACCTGGCGCGGGCCGCGGTGGAGGGCATGCTCTGCCACCTGGCCGACGCCTTCGACGCCCTCGGGCTGGAGCCGTCCAGGGTGCTGCTCATCGGCGGCGGGGCGCGGTCGGAGGCGGTGCGGCGGATCGCCCCGGCGGTCTTCGGGCGGCCGGTGGTCGTCCCCGAGGCGGGGGAGTACGTCGCCGACGGCGCGGCGCGGCAGGCCGCCTGGCTGGTCGCGGGCGGGGAAGAGCCGCCCGTCTGGGAGCGGGCCGGCTCCCTGAGCTTCGAGGCGGACGCCGTGCCGGAGATCAGGGACCGCTACGCCGAGGCGCGCGCCCGGTACACCGGGGGCCGCGACACGGCCTGAACGACGGCCCGGGACCCGCGACACGGCCGGTCCCGGCCCGCGAGACCGCCCGCGGCACGGCCTGAACGGGGGTCCGGCGGGCGGTCCCCGGGACCCGCGACACGGGGCGGGATCTCGGGGGCCGCTCAGGGTCGGATCAGGGGTGCCGCCGGATGTGTGGAACCGCGTCCCCGGGACAGTCTGGGTCCATGCTCGCGTCGAAGAGGCTCTACCCCCTGATCGCCTGTGCCGGTGTGGCCGCGGCGGTCGTGGCCGCGATCGCCGGTCAGATCGACCCGGATCCGCAGCTGGACCCGCTCAACCTGACGATCAGCGAGTACGCCGCGCTCGACCGCGGCGGGGCCACCGAGTTCGCCATGGCGTGCCTGGGCGTCGCGTCCTTCGCGCTGGTGGCGGGACTGCGGGCGGCCCGTGCCCCGATCGGCGCGGCGGCCGGGCGGCTGATGCTGGCCTGGAGCGCGGCGCTGATCGTGATCGCGGTCGTGCCGACGGTCGCCCCGGGCCTGGCGCTGGACCTCGGCGCCCAGGTGCACCGCTACATCTCCATCGCCGCCTTCCTCGCGCTGCCCGCGGCGGGCGCGCTGATGGCCCCCGGGCTGGGCCGGGACGAGCGGTGGCGGGCGGTGGCCAGGCCGGTGGAGTGGCTGACCCTGGCCGGCGGGTTCGGGCTGCTGGCCCTCACCTACGTGGCGCTCCCGGGGGACAGGGTGCTGATCGGCCTGGCCGAGCGGGGGCTGCTGGTCACCGAGGTCGCCCTGCTCGGGGTGCTCGCCGTACGGCTGGCGTGGCTGGCCTGGGCGCCGGCCGCCGCCCGCGTGCCGAGCGCCGGCCGGGCGCTTCTAGCGGACTTGTCCGGGAACATGACTGTTTCCTGACAGGTCACAAATAGGACAAGAATATTTCTCCTGTCCGATGCTATCCTCGTCGGCGATCTGAAGATCGTCCGGAGGTTCCCGTTCTCGCGCTCCGGGACCGAACCGTTGAGGTGACATGGCATCGAGCAGGTCCATCCGGTTCAAGATCTCTGCTCTGCTGGCGATCCCGCTGACCTCGCTCGTCGCCCTCTGGGGGTTCGCCGCGACGGTCACCGTGGGCGACTCGATGAGCATGCTGGAGGCCGACGACCTCTACGACGCCGTCATCGCGCCCGCCAACGAGCTGAGCTACGCCGTGGAGCGCGAGCACATGCTGTCGGCCGAGTATCTCGCCGTCCGCTCCGAGGACGCCCGGACGGCCCTGGCCGCCCAGCGCGCCGTCACCGACGGGGAACGCTCCCGGCTGCGTGACGGGGCGCTCCGCGGACTGGACTTCGCGGACCTGGGCACGACGTCCAGGGCCCGGTTCGCCGACCTGACGGCCGCGGTCGACGCGCTCGACGCGGTACGGGCCAAGGTGGACGGCGGCCGGATCGGGTCCATCGAGCTCGCCGGGGAGTTCGGGCCGGTGCCCGAGGCGTTCTACCGGTTCATCGACATCGCGGCCGTCGCCGACGACCATGCCCTGTCCCGGCAGATGCGCGGCGTCAACACGGTCGGCTACTCGCTGGCCTTCTTCTGCCACGAGCGGGCGCTCGCCGCGGGCGCGCTGGCCACGGGTCGCGGTCTGACGCCGGCCGAGCTGCGGTTGTTCGGGCAGTTCGCCACCAAACGCGCCTTCCTCATGGAGGAGGGCATGTCGCAGCTCGACGCCGGGATGCGCGACCCCTTCGCCGGTCTGGTCCCCTCGTCGCAGCCGGTGAGGGCCCTCACCGAGATGGAGGGCCGCCTGATGTCCGGCGGCGTGGTCGCCGAGGCCGACTGGCGGGCCGCCACCGACCGCCTGGAGACCACCTACCAGAAGGGGCTGTCGGCGGCCGGTCGCGGGCTGATCGACCGGGCGACGCCGGCGGCCCTCGCGACCTTCGCCAAGGCCGGGGCCGCCGGCGCGCTCGGCCTCGTCGCGGTCATCGCCTCGCTGCTGGTCTCCTACCGGATCGGCCGCAACCTCACCCGTGAGCTCGCCGGGGTCCGGCGCGCCGCCGCCGACCTGGCGGAGGTGCGGCTGCCGCGCGTCATGGAGAGGCTGCGCCGGGGCGAGCCGGTGGACGTGGCCGCCGAGGCACCCCCGCTGAAGCCGCTGGGCAGCACCACCGAGGTCCACGACGTCGCCGCCGCCTTCGACAGCGTCCAGCACCGCGCCGTGGACGCCGCCGTGGAACAGGCCAGGCTGCGCGAGGCCGTCGCGCAGTCCTTCCGCAGCCTCGCCCGGCGCAGCCAGTCGCTGCTGCAGCGCCAGCTCAAGCTCCTCGACGGCATGCAGAAGCAGGCCGAGGACCCCGAGGCGCTGGAGAACCTGTTCCGGCTCGACCACCTGACCACCCGCATGCGCCGCCACGCCGAGGGCCTGGTGATCCTCTCCGGCGGAGCCGCGGGCCGCAAGTGGCGCTCGCCCGTCCTGATCGAGGACATGCTGCGCGGCGCCGCCGCCCAGGTCGAGGACTACGCCCGGGTGCGGATCTACCCCATGCTCGGCGCCACCCTGGCCGGTGACGCGGTCGCGGACATGATGCACCTGTTCGCCGAGATCATCGAGAACGCCACGTCCTTCTCCCCGCCGGGGGGCGAGGTGTCGATCCGGGGCGAGTGCGCCGGCCACCGGGGTTTCACGGTGGAGGTCGAGGACCGGGGTCTCGGCATGACCGCGGAGAAGCGCGCCGCGGTCAACGAGCGGCTGGCCAGCCCGCCGGAGTTCGACCCGGCCGAGACCGAGCGGCTGGGCTTCGCGGTGGTCGGCATGCTGGCCGCGCGGTACGGGGCGAAGGTGACGGTGCGGCCCTCGCCGTACGGCGGGACCGGGGTCGTCGTGCTGATCCCCGGGTCGCTGCTGGGAGAGCCGCATACGGAGGGACAGCCGCCGCGGGAGATCCCCGAGGCCGGGATCGGCGACGACCCGGCCGAGACCGTACGGCCCGCCGGGACCGCCGGGCCGGGGACCGCCGCGGGCGTGACGCAGTCCGGGAACGCCGGATTCGCCGGGGCCGTACGGCTCGCCGGGACCGGGGAACCCTCCGGGCCGACCGGGATCGTGCCGTCGCCGGAGGCCGCGCCGCGGACGCCGCCGGCGAACGGCCTGCCCCGCCGGATCCGCCGGGCGAGCCCGCCGCCGCGGCCGTCGCATGAACCGGACATGTCCGGGCAGGCCGGAGAGCGGTCGCCGGAGGAGGCGCGGGCGGTGCTCAGCTCGCTCCAGGCCGGCTGGCGGCGCGGCCGGGCGGAGGACGGGGGTGAGGAGCACTGAGGCCGGACCGGGAACGGTGGTGACGATCACCGAACAGGAGACCGGCCGGCGGCCGGCGTAGACACGCGAACGAGCGCGACCATCACAGGGGAAGGGGTTTTACCACGTGCCGGGTGAGCTGTATTGGCTTCTGGATGACTTCGTCACGAGCGTGGCGGACGTCTCGCACGCGCTGATCCTGTCCAACGACGGGTTGATGATGGCCTCCTCGCGGGAGCTGAGCAAGGAGGACGCCGACCATCTGTCGGCGGTGGCCTCCGGGTTCCAGAGTCTGGCCAAGGGGACCAGCCTGCAGTTCGGCGGCGGAGCCGTCCGGCAGACGATGGTGGAGATGGACTCGGCGTTCCTCTTCGTCACCTCGGCCGGCCAGGGCAGTTGCCTGGCGGTCATGACCACCGGCGCCGCCGATGTGGGCCTGATCGCCTACGAGATGGCCCGCCTGGTGACCCGGGTCGGCCAGCACATGGCCACGGCCCCCCGGGCGGGCCAATGAGCGACGACGTCGAATGGGTGGACGAGGAGGCCGGGCCGGTCGTCCGCCCCTACGCCCTAACCGGCGGGCGCACGCGCGCCTCCTCGGCCTCGTTCGACGTGCTGTCGATGGTGCTGGCGACCGGCGCGGCGGCCACCACCGCCGCTCACCTGGGGTCGGAGCACCGGCGGCTGCTGGGCCTGGTCCGCCGGACCAGGCCCATCGCGGAGGTCGCCTCGGAGGCCGGGCTGCCGATGGGGGTCGTCAGGGTGCTGCTGGGCGACCTGCTGGACCAGGGGCTCGTCCTGGTGCGGTCGCCGGTCCCGGCCGCCACGCCGCCCGTGACGAGCCTCCTGCAGGAAGTGATCAACGGCCTCCGGGCGCTCTGAACCCGTCCGGGAGCCCGTCCGCGCCCTCGCGGCGGGGACGGTGGGGGCGGCGGACGGGAACGGCGGGAACGGCGGTCCGCGACGGGAGTGCGGGCCACGGGCCCGTTCACGCCGGTCCCCGACCCGGCCACGCGGACGGGACGGCGGGCGCGCGGGACGTCGGGCGCGCGGCCCGGCGGCGCCGGCCGGCCGCCGGCGCCTTCGTGGAGTGCCCGATCCGCGTGGAGCGCCCGATCCGTCAGTGCTGGTCGGCCGTCAGGACCCTCAGGGAGTGCTCGACGAGCGTCACCAGGACCGTCTTGGCCGAGGCGCGGCGCCGCACGTCGCACAGCAGCACCGGCACGTCCTCGTCGAGGTCCAGCGCGGAGCGCACCTCCTCGGCCTCGTACTGCTCGGCGTCGTCGAAGCAGTTGACCGCCACGATGAACGGCGTGCCCCGCTGCTCGAAGTAGTCGATCGAGGGGAAGCAGTCGGTCAGCCGCCGGGTGTCGGCGAGGACCACCGCGCCGAGCGCGCCGTAGGACAGCTCGTCCCACATGAACCAGAACCGCTCCTGCCCGGGGGTGCCGAACAGGTACACGACCAGGCCCTCCCGGATCGTGATGCGGCCGAAGTCCATCGCGACCGTGGTGGTGTGCTTGCCCTCCACGCCTTCGACGTCGTCGATGCCGATGCCGCGGTCGGAGAGCACCTCCTCGGTCCGGAGCGGCCGGATCTCGCTGATCGAGCCGACCAGCGTCGTCTTGCCCACCCCGAAGCCGCCCGCGATGAGGATCTTGAGCGCGACTGGTTCGTCAGAGGGCTCGAAGTCCATTGATCACTTCCTTGAGAATGCGCTCGCTCGCCGAGGCGCGCCCTATCGAGATCAGCTTGTGGTCGTGCAGGTCGCCGAGGAGGACCCGGACCACGCCGAGAGGCAGGTCCAGGTCGGAGGCGATGTCGGCGACCGAGGTCGCCGTGGTGACCAGGGAGAGGATCCGCTCCTGCTCCGGTCCGGGGACGAACCCGTCGGACGGGGCCGTTCCCGAGGCGGTGATCATCGAGACCAGGTCCAGCGCGTCACCGGACGACCGGGTCCGGCCGCCGATCAGCGCGTACGGCCGGACCACGGGCCCGGCCTCCTCGTCCATCCACCGCGTCATGACGGCCGCTCCCCTCGGTGACCGTACGGCGCGCGGGCCGCGGGCCGGCCGTACGGCGTGTGGATCACACGGCGGCCGTGGACCGCACGGTGACCGTACGGCGGGCGGATCGCGCGGAGGCCGTGCCGGACGCGGGCCATGGCCCGGCCGTACGGCGGGCGGGCCGCGCGGCCGCACGGGAAGCGGGTCGCGGGACGACCGCCCGGCACGCCGCGCCCGGTGTCCCGCTCGCTCACGAGAGACCTTGGCGCGGGAGCGTGGAGATGTGCGGACCGACCCGCTTGACCAGCATCGCCATCTCGTAGGCGATGTGGCCGACGTCGGCGTCGGAGTCGCTCAGCACGGCGAGGCACGTGCCCTGCCCCGCGGCGGTGACGAACAGGAACGCCGATTCCATCTCCACGATGGTCTGGCGCACCTCGCCCCCGCCGAAATGGCGGCCGGCCCCGCGCGCCAGGCTCTGGAACCCGGCCGCGACCGCCGACAGGTGCTCGGCGTCCTCCCGGCTGAGGCCCTTGGAGAATCCCACGGCCAGGCCGTCGGTGGACAGGATCACAGCTTGGCGCACCGCGGCCACCCGGCTCGTCAGATCGTCGAGGAGCCAGTTCAACTCGCCGGTGTTGGTGAACTTCCCGGTCATCAGTCCCTCTTGTCGGCTGTCGTGTGGTGTGCCAAGTCTTCGTTCTCCTCGCGTGCCCGTCGCGTGCCCGCCTGGAAGGCGGAGAACAGGGCCCGCACCTCGTCCGGCGAGCGGCCTTCGGCGGGCGGGTCGGGTTCGGGTTCCGGCGGGGCGGGCGCCTGTGTCTCCTGCCGGAGTTGCGGCACGAGGCTGGCCTGCCGGACCCGGCGGGGCAGTTCCCGGGGGCCGGTGGTCTCCGTGGCGCTCCCCGCGGCGGTCTCCGCGGTGTCCCCGGCGGTGGCGGCGGTCTCCGCGGTGGCGGCCCTGCGGGCGGCCCGCCCCGCACGCTCCTCGCCGGTCCCGTCGGCCCGGCGGGCGCTCTCCCGGGTCTGCCCGGGATCCGTCCCGGGGGCCGTCTCCGGGACGGGCGAGCCGGGCACCACGGTCAGCGTCGGCGCGGCGAGGGGCGGCCGTCCGGTGGGGGAGCCGTCGGGAACGCCGCCGGGGGTGGGCCTGGACGTCGTCCTCGTCCGCCGGGGCAGGCCGCCGCCCTGGCGGCCCGCGTTCGGCCGGCCGCCGTTCTGGCGGGCGCCGCCCGCCGCGGTGAGCGGGGACGGCGCGACGGCCCGGGGAGCGTCGCCCGCGGGCGCCTCCGGGCCGCGGGCGACGGCGGGGGCGAGCGGCGAGTCGGTCTCGGCGAGCACCGCCCGGGGGATGAGCACGATCGCCGTGGTGCCGCCGAACGGCGAGTTGCGCAGGGTGACCTGGACGCCGTGCCGGGCGGCGAGCTGGCCGACCACGAACAGGCCGAGACGGTCGCTGTCGGCCAGGTCGAACTCCGGCGGGCTGGCCAGCCGCTCGTTGACCATCGCGTACTCCGTGGCGCTGAGCCCCAGGCCGCGGTCCTCCACCTCGACGGTGAACCCGTTGGCCACCACGTCGCCGCGCACGGTCACCGAGGTCTGCGGCGGCGAGTACACCGTGGCGTTCTCGATCAGCTCGGAGAGCAGGTGCGTGAGGTCGGCCACCGCGGCCCCGTCGACCGAGGCGGCGGGCATCGGCGTCACCTTGACCCGCCGGTAGTCCTCGATCTCGGCCAGCGCGGCCCTGACGACGTCGAGCACCGGCACCGGGTTGCGCCAGGTCCGGCCCGGCGCGGCGCCGGACAGGATGATCAGGCTCTCGGCGTGCCGCCTCATGCGGGTGGTCAGGTGGTCCAGCCGGAACAGGTCCTCAAGGGCGTCCGGGTCGTTCGTCCGGCGCTGCATGCCGTCCAGGAGGGTGAGCTGGCGGTGCAGCAGCCCCTGCTTGCGGCGGGCGAGGTTCACGAAGACCTGGCTGACGCCGCGGCGCAGGTCGGCCTGGCCGACGGCGGCCTCGACGGCGGTGCGCCGTACCGAGTCGAACGCGTGGGCCACGTCGCGGACCTCGGCAGAGTCGCCCGCGGTCTCGATCGGCGGGGTCTCGGCGCGCACGTCCACCTTCTCGCCGAGCCGCAGCCGCTCCACCAGGCGCGGGAGCCGCACGTCCGCCAGGTCGAGCGCGGCCGACCGCAGCCCGGCCAGCTCGCCGGACAGCCGGCGGCCGAAGCGGACCGAGATGACGATGGAGGCGATCACCGCCAGCAGGCCGACACCGCCGGCGACGGCGATCCGGGCCAGGATGCCCGTGGCCACCGACGCGGACCGGTCGGACAGCACGGCGGAGGCGGAGACGCCGAGCTGGTCGAGCGAGGCCGACAGGCCGTCGACGGTCGCCTTCCAGGTGTCCAGCTCGACGGGGAGGCGGTCGCCGGGGGCCGCGACGACGGCCCTCTCCAGCTCGGTGAACCTCTTGAAGGCCGGGGAGGCGAAGACGTCGCGGTACGGCCCGGCCAGCTCGCCGTCCAGCGACGCCAGGCCGCGCGTGTGCAGGAACCTGCGGGTGGCGACGTACTCGCCGAAGGCCTCCCGCTCCCGCCGGGACAGTCGCTCGTCGATCAGGGCGCCGCTGACCAGGGCGTTCTCCCGGGCGATCATCTCCCGGGCGTTGCCCATCGACTGCATGGCGACGGCCTGCCGGAAGATGCCGAGATCGGGCACGGCGACGAGCCGGTCGTACAGCAGGAAGACCGAGTCCAGGATCTGGTTGTACTGCGTCAGGGCGTTCAGCCGGTCCCGCTGCCCGCCGTCGATGCCGGCGCGGATGCCGGGGAGCCGGTCGAGCTGACGGAGCACGCCGTCCAGCGCGGCGCTCGTCTCCGGGCCGCCGGAGTCGGCGGTCAGGGCCGCGTTCCGGAAGGCCTCCGCCGTCCGGTCGGTACGGCCGCGCTGCTCACCGGTCACACTCGTGATGACCCCGGAGCTGATCGCCACCGACGCCTGGGTCCGTTCGGCCTGGATCTGGAGCCCTAGTTCGGTGGAGGCCATCCCGACGCCCTGGTAGAGGTCGTAGGACCGCAAGAGGGCGACACCGTCGCCGACCGTCAGGTTGAGGGCGAAGCCCCACAGGGCGCTGAGCGACACCAGGGGCAGGAGCAGCAGCAAGACGATCCTGAACCGAATGGATCGGTTTCCAGAGCCCATGCCCACTCGTCCCAACCTGTGAGTATGTGGAGGCTCGTGACTGAATCTGGGGTGGAATGCGCCTCCGGAAGATCGCACAGGAGACTAGCACCGATTAAGGTTTCGGCGCAGTGGAGGATCTGATGATTAGTGTGATTACCGGGGCCAGTGCCGGAATCGGCGCGGCCGCCGCGGTGGAGCTGGCCCGCCGCGGGCACCGGCTCGTCCTGGTCGGCCGCGACGCCGGACGGCTGGCCGAGGTGGCCGAGGAGGCCGGCCGGGCGGCGGCCTCCGGCCCGGATGCCGGCGCAGGCGCCACGCCGGACACGCTGACGTGCGACTACGCCTCGTTCGACGACGTCCGGACGCTCGCCGCAGAACTGCGCTCACGTTACCCGCGCATCGACGTTCTGATCAACAACGCGGGCGTGATGACCACTCGGCGGACGCTCACCCGCGACGGCCACGAGACGATGATGCAGGTCAACCACCTGTCCCCCTTCCTCCTGACGAACCTGCTGCTGGACCGGGTGACCGGCCGGGTGATCACCACCTCGTCCCGGGCCGGCAGGTCGGGCCGCCTGGACCCCGCCGACCTCGACCGCGAGCGGCGGAAGTGGAACGGCTGGCTGCAGTACGGCGATTCCAAGCAGGCCAACGCGCTGTTCACCGTGGAGCTGGCCCGGCGGCTGGCGGGGACCGGGGTGAGCGCCACCTGCTTCCACCCGGGTGTGATCAAGACGGGTTTCGCGCCGGGAACGTTCCTGATGTGGCTGGTGATGCACGTCCCGGGCGTGGGACGGACGGCGGAGGAGGGCGCGAGCACGATGGTCCACCTCGCCACCCACCCGGACGGCGCCGACCACCCGGGCCGCTACTTCGCCGACCGCGCCCCCGCCGCCGTCCCCCGGGGGATGAGCGATCCGGAGTTGGCCCGCGCCCTCTGGGACGCCAGCGCCGCCGCCGTCGGCCTGGACCAGCCGGCCTGAAGCGGGCGAACCCGGCGCGACCGGACCTGGACCGGCCGCCTGGACCGGCCGCCTGGACCGGCCGCCTGGACCGGCCGCCTGGACCGGCCGTCTGGACCGGCCGTTTGGACCGGCCGTTTGGACCGGCCGCCGGGGCCGCGACGGGGTCCGGTGCGGCCCCGGGTGCCGGACGTGTCCCCGGCACCCGGACCCGGCCCGGCTTGATGACCGCATCCTCAGACGCTCTTGGCCCTTCGCGAAGGTTCTCCGGATCCGGCGCTGGCAATCTCATGATTGACACGGCATCGGCATCGCACGGGGAATTCACAGGGAACGCGGGGGATTTCGCATGGAGGTCAGGAGAACGATCTGGGTCACGGTGGCGCTCGCCGCCCTGGTCTCTCTGACGGCGTGCGGCGGAGAGCAGCCGGGCGGCGGCCCCACCGCCTCCGCCCCCGCCGCCACGACGGGCAGCGGCACGACCGCTCCCACGGCCACCTCCGCGCCCGGCGGCTCTGCCTCCGCCTCCGCCGGGGCGCCCGGCGGTGTCCCCAGCGGCGCCCCGAGCTCGCAGCCCGCCAAGGTGTCGGCGAACACCGCCGGTGAGAGCCAGATCGCCACCGCGCTCCGGGCCGCCGGGGTGCCCAACGCCGAACGGTGGGCGAAGGAGGTCGTCGAGTACCGGCCGTACCCCGCCGACGACCGGAACTTCACGAAGCTCCGCGAGGAACTCGCCAAGTACAACCCCGGCCAGGAGACGATCGACAAGATCATCTCAGTGCTCCAGCCTTGAGAGACCGGTCCGCCTGGCTGCGCCCCGGCCTCCTCGCCCTGGTCGCGGTGAGCGTCCTCGGCACCGGCCTCGAACTCGCCGCCGAGCGGCACTGGCAGGCGTGGAACCAGCTTCCTCCCTGGGGGGCGCTGGTCCTCCTGACGGCGGGGCTGGTGATCGCGGCCCTCAGCGACTCCCGGCGGGCGGTCGCCGTGGTCCGGACGCTGTCGGTGATCGCGCTGGCGGTGGGGGCGCTCGGCGTCTACTTCCACGTCGCGGCCAACTACGACACGGGCTTCCTCGACCAGCGGTACGCCGCGACCTGGGAGCGCCTCCCCCAGCCGACCCGCTGGTGGTACGCCGTGAGCGAGACGGTGGGGCCCGCGCCGCCCTTCGCCTCGGGCGCGCTCGTCCAGACCGCCGTCGTCCTCCTGCTGGCCACCCTCCTCCGCCGTCCGGGTCGCGGAGACTGAACCCTCGTCCGCCGGCCGGAGCGCGCCGTACCCCGTCCCTGGCTAGGGTCGAACGGTGACCGAACCGATCATCACGCTCCGCGGCCTGCGGGTGGCCCTCGGCGGCAACCCGGTGCTGCGCGGCGTCGAACTGACGGCCGCGGCGGGGGAGATCATCGCCGTGACGGGCCAGAACGGCGTGGGCAAGTCGACCCTGCTGCGCTGCCTGGCGGGCCTGCAACCTCCCGACGAGGGAGAGATCACCGTCCTCGGCGGCCCGCCCCGCGACACACCCGCTTTCTGGCGCGAGGTGGTGCTGGTCGCCGACGAGCCGGCCTGGTACCCCGGGCTGACGGTGAGAGAGCACCTGGAGCTGGTGCGCGCGGTCCATCCCGCCCCGCGGACAGACGTCGAGGAGGCGCTGGAGACCTTCGGCCTGCGAGACCGCGCCGACGCGGTGCCGCAGAACCTGTCCACCGGCCAGCGCCAGCGGCTCTCCCTCGCCGCGGCGCTGCTCCGGCCGAGCCGGCTGCTCCTGCTCGACGAGCCGGAACGCGGGCTCGACACCGGTTTCCGCGAGCGCCTGGCGGCCCTCCTGGCCGGTTACGCGGCCGAGGGGCGGACGGTGGTCACGGCGACCCACGACCCCGGGTTCGCCGAGGCCACCGGAGCACGCCGCGTCGAGCTGACCGACGCCCCGGTCGCGGACGCTCCGGCGACGGACGGCCCGGCTGTGAGCGGCCCGGCGGGCGGTCCGGTCACCCGCGGGAATCCCGGACGCCGGGCGGGCCGCCGTACCGGCGGGACGGCGGGCGGCCGCGCGGCGAGGAGGGCCCGATGAGCGAGGGCGCGGCCACGGTCCGGGCCGTGCGCGCGCTCGCCCGCCCCCGGCGCGGACGGATGAGCTGGTCGGACCGCTACGTGGCCGGATTCGGACTGGTGATGCTCCTCGCGGTCCTCGCCGAGCCGCTCTCGTCGGCGCTGGCCGCGCTCGGCCACCCGCGCGACCCGTCGCGGGCGGCTGCCGGGACCGCACTGGTCCTGCTGGCCTACGCCGGGTTCCTCGCCCTGGCCCGCGCCGCCGGTCCCGTCGTCCTGCCCGCGCCGGACGCCTCCTGGCTGCTGCTGTCCCCGCTGGACCGGCGGGCCGTGCTGGGGCGGACGGCGCGGGTCCTCGCGATGGTCTGCGTGCCGGTCGGGATCGCGCTGGGAGTGGTCGCGCTCGCCGTGCTCGGGGCGCCCGGCCAGCCCGCGGTACGGCTGGCCGCGGCGGTGGCGCTCGGCCTCGCGGCGAGCGCGGCGGGCATGGCCGCGGCCGTGACGGCCCAGGCGTCGCAGGCCTGGGACTCGTGGCTGCAGGCCGCCGTCGCCGTGACGGTGGTGGCGGCCGCGGCGGTCGCGCTGCTCGGCGGCGCGGGACGGTGGCTGCTCGCCGTCTCCTCCGCTCCCCCCGCGTACGGCGCGGCCCTCGCCGCGGCGTCCGCCGCCGTGGCCGCGCTGCTCGTACGGCGGGCCCGCGCGGCGACGGCGGCGATGCCCGCGCGATCCGTGCTCGGAGCCTCCACCCGGGCCGGGCACGTGACACGGGCGGCCGAAGGACTGGATCCAAGCGTGCTGACCTGGATCGCCGAGGAGGCCCACTGGCGCGGGCGCCGCCTGCGGTCCCGTCCGTGGCCGTCGCTGCCGGCCCCGCTGGCGACGGCGTGGCACGACTGGCGCAGGCTCGCCCGGCGGCCGGGGCGGCTCGCCGTACTGTTCGGCGCCGCCGTACTGCCCGCCCTGGTCGCGCGGGCGTCCGGCGGGCTCACCCCGCTGACCGCGGCGGCGGTGCTCGCCGGCGGGCTGGCCGCCGCGGCGTCCGGCGTCTCCGGCGCGCGCCGCGACGGTGACGACCCCGCCCTCGCCCGGCTCCTCGGGACGAGGTTCCGGTCGGTCCTGGCGGCCAGGGCGCTGCTCCCGGCGCTGCTGGGCGCGGGATGGCTGGCCGTCGCCCTGGGCGGGCTGACGCTGACGGGCGCGCTCCCGGCGGGCCCGTGGTGGCTCCTGGGCGCGGCCGCGGCGCCCGCCCTGGCCGCGGGCGCGCTGCGGATGGCCCGCAGACGGCCCGTCGACCATTCGATGCCGGTGATCGACACCGGCGGCGGCGCGGTCCCCACGGGACCGCTGCTGTGGGGTCTGACCGGCGCGGACCTGGCCGTGGCAGGGTGCCTGCCCCTGGCGGCGGCGCTGACCGGCGGCTCCGCCGGGCCGGGCGCGTTCCTGGCCGGGCAGGTGCTGACCGGCGCGGCGGTCCTGACCGCCTACCTGCTCCGCGCGAGGCGCGGCGACTGAGGACCGGCCGGGCCGGGGTCTGTCCGGCGGGGCCGAGGAGACGCGAGGGCCGGGCGTCCACTGCCGGGCCGGGGCCGGGGCCGACGAGACCGCCGGTACCCGCCCCGGCCCGGGTGCCGGGGCGCAGGCCCGCACCCGGGCCCGGAGGCCGGGGACCTAGTAGCGCTCGCGGCGGACCGTCGCCCGGCGGCCCTTGATGGTGCTTCCCCGCAGGCCCGCGATCACCTGCTCGGCCGCCGGGTCGGGGACCTCCACCAGGGAGAAGCGGTCGAAGATCTCGATCGCCCCGATGTCCCGCCCGCTGAGGCCCGTCTCACCGGCGATCGCACCGACCAGGTCCTGGGGTCGGACGCCGGCGCTGCGCCCGGCGCCGACGAACAGGCGGGTCATCCCGCCCGTCGCGGCCCGCGGCCCGCGGCGAGGCTCGCGCCCGCCGTCCCGGCCACTGTCCCGCCCGCCGTCGCGGCCCGTGCCGTCGCGGCGGCCCCGGCCCTCGGTGGCCCGGAGGGTGACGTCGGGGATCTCCTCCTCGTCGGCGGCGGCCCCGCTGGCCTCGTGCGCCAGCTTCACCGCGGCGAGGGCCACCTCCATGATGTCGAACTCGTCGGTGAGGGTCTCGACCACGACGCGGAAGCGGTCGAAGTCGTCCTCCAGCAGGCTCTCGTGCAGCGCGGCGCGCGTCATCTCCAGCTGCCGGGCGCGCAGGTCCGCCACGGTCGGCACCTTCTCGACCGGGATCCGGCGCTTGGTCACCCGCTCGATGGTCTTGAGCATCCGGTGCTCGCGCGGCTCGGCGAGGGTGATGGCCACGCCCTCGCGTCCGGCCCGGCCGACCCGGCCGATCCGGTGCACGTACGCCTCGGGCGCGGAGGGCACGTCGTAGTTCACCACGTGGGTGAGCTGCTCGATGTCGAGGCCGCGCGCGGCCACGTCGGTCGCCACCAGCAGGTCGGCCGTGCCGCTGCGCAGCCGTCCCATGACGCGGTCGCGCTGCTCCTGGCCCATCCCGCCGTGCAGGGCCTCGGCGCGGTAGCCGCGGCCGTTCAGGGTCTCGGTGAGCTGGTCCACCTCGTCGCGGGTACGGCAGAAGACGATCGCGGCGGTGGGCGACTCCACGTCCAGCAGGCGGCCGAGCGCCGCGGGCTTGTGCGCCCGGGGGACCATGTAGGCGGTCTGCCGCACCAGCGGGGACTCACCCGGCGCGGGCGCCTCCCGCCCGATCTCGATCCGGACCGGGTCCTGCAGGTGGCGGCGGGCGATGCCGTTGATGCGCGGCGGCATCGTGGCGGAGAAGAGCACCGTCTGGCGGTTCTCGGGGGTCTCCTGGAGGATCGCCTCGATGTCCTCGGCGAACCCCATGTCGAGCATCTCGTCGGCCTCGTCCAGCACGACCATGCGCAGGTTCGACAGCCGGAGCGTGCCGCGGCCGATGTGGTCGAGCGCGCGTCCGGGCGTGGCGATCACGACGTCGACCCCGCGGTCGAGCGCGCGGAGCTGCCGCCCGATCGGCTGCCCGCCGTAGATCGGCAGGACGCGGGCGCCCAGCTCACGGCCGTAGTGGTGGAACGCCTCCGACACCTGTACGGCCAGCTCCCGGGTGGGCACCAGCACCAGCGCCGTCGGGTCCTCCCTCTCGACCTCGGGGTCGAGGCTCTGGAGGACGGGGAGCGCGAAGGCCGCCGTCTTGCCGGTGCCCGTCGCGGCCTGGCCGAGCAGGTCACGGCCCTCCATCAGCGGCGGGATCGCCTCCCGCTGGATCGGCGTGGGCTCCTCGTAGCCCAGGCCGGAGAGCGCGCGCAGGATCTCGGGCCGCAGCTCCAGCTCGGCGAAACCGGTCGCGGCGCCGTCGGGCGAGGAGGCGTCGGGCGCGGAGACGTCGGACGCGATGGCGTCGGACGGGATGGCGTCGGACGGGATGGCGGCGTCGTCGGACGCGGGGGCGGTGTTCGGGGTGGTCATGCTTCGGGTTTCCTCACTCCTGGACGGACGCGCACGGGCTCACGGTGACGACAAGTTCCACCCCGTGACCGCATGCTCCGTCTTCGGGGCGTCGCCGGACCGCCGGTTTCACCGGTGTGTCACGGCGCGCCTCCCCGGACGGCGGCCGTCGTGAGCGGCCGGGCGCGAACGCCGGTGGACCCGTCGGCCGGTCCCACCTCAAGGGACCGGCGCCGCCGATCCGGCGGTGACGGGCGGGTCAGGGTGCGTTTCCCATGACATGCCCGGCCGCGCGCCGGACGAACGTCGAACAGACGACATCGGCGGCGAACTCCGGATCGGTGGTCCCAGCCTAGTTGACCTCGCCGTGGGTTCGTCCGGGACGGGTGTCCCGATGAGGCCCGAAACCCCGGCGCCCCGGTGCCCGGCCGGGAGGGCCGGGCACCGGGGCGCTCACCGCCCGGCCGGGGAGGGCCGGGCACCGGGACGTTCACCGCCCGGTCAGCGCAGGGCGGAGAAGAACTCCCGGACGTCGCCGGCCAGCGCCTCCGGCTGCTCCAGGGACAGGAAGTTGCCGCCGCGCTCGAACTCGGTCCACCGGGTGACGTTGTGGTCGCGCTCGGCGAACCGGCGGATCGTGATGTCGGTGCTGCGGGCGAGGGCGACGGCCGTGGGGACGGTGCCACGACCGTTGGGAGCCCAGGCCGCCGGGTCGTGGGCCATCTCGTAGTAGAGGTTCGCCGAGGAGCCGGCGGTGCCGGTGAACCAGTAGACGCTGACGTTCGTCAGCAGGTCGTCGCGGCCCACGGCGTCCTCGGGCAGCTCGGCCGCCGCGTCCGTCCACTCCTTGAACTTCTCGGTGATCCAGGCGAGCTGCCCGACGGGGGAGTCGTGCAGGCCGTACGCGAGGGTCTGCGGGCGGGTGGACTGGATGACGTTGAACCCCATCATGTCGTCGCGGAAGTTCTGCAGCCGGGCCAGGCGCTCCTGCTCGTCCCCGGTCAGGCCGGCGAAGTCGGCGGGGTCCTCGGAGGGGAAGGTGACCAGCCCGTTCAGGTGGATCCCGACGACGCGCCCGGGGGCCTGGCGGCCCATCTCGGCGGCGATCCAGGCGCCCCCGCCGCCGCCCTGCACGCCGTAGCGGTCGTAGCCGAGACGGTCCATCACCTCGGTGAACGCGCTCGCGATCTTCCCGGTGTTCCAGCCGGGGGCGGTGAGAGGCCCGCCGAAGCCGACGCCGGGGGTCGAGGCGATGACGAGGTGGAAGTCCTTGGCCAGCGGCTCGACGACCTCGGTGAACTGGGTGAAGGATCCCGGCCAGTCGTGCAGGAGCAGCAGCGGGAGCGCGTCGGCGGCGTCGGACCGGACGTGGGCGAAGTGGATGGTCTGGCCGTCGACCTCGGTGGTGAACTGCGGGAGCTCGTTCAGCCTCGCCTCGGCGGCGCGCCAGTCGTAGCCGTCCGCCCAGTGGCCGGCGAGCCCCTTCAGGTAGTCCACCGGCACACCCCGGCTCCAGCCCGCGCCGGGGATCTCGCCGCTCCAGCGGGTACGGCGGAGCCGGTCGCGGAGGTCGTCGAGGTCGGCCTGCGGGACGTCGATGTGGAAGCGGCGGATCTCGGTGCTCGTCATGCCGGCGTGCCTCTCTCGCGGTTCACCGACCCGCCCTGCGGAGCGGATCGTTCTGTTCCAACTATAGCAGAACGGAACGCTTCATTCCACAATTTGCCGGCGGCCCGGCCCTTCTGAAAGGGGGATCGAACCGTGGGCCGGGCGGTGGGAGGCAGGGTGCCGGATCCCGCCTCCCACCGCCGGTCACCGTACGACGCGGAAGCGCAGGTGCGTCACGCGCGACGAAGCGGCGACCGCCGTACGCTCCAGCTCGACGGGACCGGTGCCGAGCTCCTCGAACAACCGCCGGCCGCCGCCCAGCAGCACCGGCGCGACCTGCAGGTGGATCTCATCGATCAGGCCGGCCGAGAGGGCCTGGCGGGCGACGTCGATTCCCATGAGGTTGACGTTCCGGCCGCCCGCCGCCGCGCGGGCCCGCCGGATCGCTCTCTCGACCCCGTCGCCGACGAAGGTGAAGGTCCCGCTCCGCATCGCCAGGTCGTCCTGGGGCCGGTGCGTCACGACGAAGCAGGCGGCGGGGAAGGGGGTGTCGCCCCAGACGCCGACACCGACGTCGAACGTCCGCCGGCCCAGCACCACCGCCCCCGTGGCGGCGGACAGCTCCTTGATCACCGCGGAGTCGACCTCGTCGTCCGCGGCCCCGAAGACCCACTCGTGCAGGCGGAGGCCGCCCACGCCCATCGGGTTCTCGGGGCTGACGTCCGGCCCGGCCGCGAAGCCGTCCAGGGACATGGTGACGTGCAGGATGACGGTGCTCATTCAGAACTCCCGGAGGTCGTTCACATCCGCGGGATGCGGATGTGCCGCCATACCGACCGCTGGGGAGCCCGGAACTCATCGCCGCCCGCCGGGCCTTCCACGCGGCGGCGAGCCCGGCGTCCTCACGCGCCGGGGCCTCCCGTGCGGCGGCGGGCGCGGCCTCGTCCGAGGCCGCGGGCAGGTGGGTGACCGTTGGACCTCCGGATGCGCGTCGCGAGGTCACCGTCCCCGGCGCGGACTCCGTCGCGGCTCCGGCTTGACCTCAAGCGTCATTGAGATTCTAGCGTGATCTCCGCCTGTCCCATCGAGGAGGAAGAGCCCTGTCATGAGGGAATACACGCTGGCCGAACTCACCGCGCAGCCCATCGGCTACTGGAGCGGCGAGGCGTACCGCACCGTGGTCGGGCGCATCAGGGCGGATCTGGCCGTCGAGCGGCTCAACCAGCCGGCCTGGTGGATCCTCAACCACGTCGAGAAGGCCCCCGGGGAGTGGACCCGGGCCCGGCTCACCGAGCGGCTGGCGCCCTTCGACGACCAGGGGACCGATTTCGACGGTGTCTACGACGACCTGCTGAACCGGGGATGGCTGGTCGAGGAGTCAGGCGTGCTGACCCTCACCGAGGCGGGGCGGTCCGGGCGTTCGCGCGCGCAGGAACGTGCCAGGCGCACACATGAGCGGACGCACGACGGCGTCTCCCCGGAGGAGTACGCGGTCGCCCTGAACGTCCTGCGCCGGATGATCGAGAACCTGGGCGGCGACAGCGACCTGCCCTGACGCGGCGACCACCCGTCCGTGACCATTCACCGAAGTGAGAAGGAAGCCGTGATGAACGTAGCGATCATCGCCGGAAGCACACGCCCGGGAGGCAACGGAGAAGCCGTGGCCCAATGGGTCCACGACCTCGCGGTCAAGCGCGGCGACGCCCGGTTCGAGCTCGTGGACCTCAAGGAGTTCGGTCTGCCGCACCTGGACGAGGCGTCACCGGCGGCGATGGGGCGGTACGACCTGCCGCACACCAGGCGGTGGGCCGCCAAGATCGCCGAGTTCGACGCGTACGTGTTCGTCACGCCCGAGTACAACCGTTCGATCCCCGGCGCGTTGAAGAACGCCATCGACTTCCTGTACGCCGAGTGGCACAACAAGGCGGCGGGGTTCGTCGGCTACGGCGTCTTCGGCGGGATCCGGGCGGTGGAGCACCTGCGCCTGGTCATGGGCGAGCTGCAGGTCGCCGACGTGAGCGCACAGGTCTCCCTCACGCTGGCCACCGACTTCGAGCACTTCAGCGTCTTCAAACCGGCCGCTCACCAGGAGGACGCGGTCACCCGCATGCTGGACCAGCTCATCGCCTGGGGGAACGCCCTGCGGACCGTCCGGCTCTGAGAAGGATGCTCCATACCGCCCATGGAGACGGGGCAGGTCCGGGCTCTGTCACTGAATCGTTCCCCGACGAGCCCGGCAGATCCCCTGAAGGGTCACTCGGTGTTCATGACCAGGCATTCAACTCGGGATTCCAGGTCAGGACTGCCGCATCACCGATGAGGAGAGGATCCGCGAAGGCCGTGACGATCGACACGACGTCGGAGAAGAGGTCCGGGTCTGAGGATTCGGCGTGACCGGATCCCCGAAGCTGACGTCCAGCTGCAGCTTGAGGCGCGCGCGGGCGATCGCCGCGGTCATTGTCAGGCGCAATCCGTTGTATTTCTCGTCCACTCGGATCGGGACGGTCTTGAGGGTGCCGGGATCGAACTCGACACCGTCGTCTACTTCGGTGGCGGCGATGGTCGCGATTCTCTGCATGATCTCGGCTTCGTCGTTGCGAAACGCACATCCCAGGATGTCGATGTCACGGGTCATACGGCGTGCGCCGAACTGAGCGAGCAGGAGGCCGCCTTTGAGGACGAAGTGTCGTCCACCGGACGGGGAGAGGCTGACTCGGTAGAGGAAGCGTTCGAGCACGTACTCGATCATGGCCTCATCGGTGGACCGCCCGGTGCGACGAGCCAGGTTGCGCAGGTCGTTATAGATACGACCAGCCGTAGTGTCACGGGTGGGGTTCGGCATCAGGCCGGCACCGCCTCGATAGCGGGACGAATGATCGACAGTGCGCCGAGGTCATTGGCGACTTCTCGGAGGTCACGGACTCCGCCGGGCCCTTCGCGGCGAAGATAGCGACCGAGGGCCGCCAGTGCCAGCGATTCACCGAATCGCCTGCGGGGCGGCCGGGGTCAGATCATCACGTGGTCGTCGGGGCGGCCGACGAAGGAGAACTGGGCGCCTCGGGTGAGCTTGTGGTCGTCGGGCTGCCAGGTGTGCATCGCCGGGTCGCCGCTGCGCCAGTAGACGAAGTTGAACCGGTCGGTGGAGTAGATCTTGACCCGGTCCTCCTTCAGCCGCTTCACCAGCCGGGTGTCCTCGCCCCGGGTGACGTCCTCGAAGCCGTAATGGCGGAACATCTCGGCCCTGCCGAGGAAGGTGCCGCCCTGCACCAGCCAGGCGTAGCGGTGCTCCAGGCCCGGCATGCGCAGCATCGTGGTGTTGGTGGACTCGAAGTAGGCGTAGTGCGCGCCCTTGCCGACCAGTTCGGCGTCGGAGTAGTCGAAGGCGCGGACGAGGTCCGACAGGTAGTGCTCGCCGTACAGGTTGTCGTCGTCCATCTTGGCGATCAGCTCGCCCTCGGCCGCGGCGATGCCCATGTTCATGCAGGCGCCCAGCGACATCGACGCGTCGGCGGCCAGCACCACGACGTCGGAGACCCCCGCCATGCGGGCCTTGTCGGCGACCACGACCGGGTCGATGTCCAGGCCGTGCAGCACCATGACGAGCTGGACCGGGCGGTGGATCTGCCGGGCCACCGAGGAGATGGCGTGTTCGAGCTGCGAGGCCCGGTTGGTCGGCAGCACCACCGAGACGGACCGCGTCCGGGGCTGCACGGGCCGGCCGAGGAAGCCCAGGATCTGGTCCACCCGGTGGGTGAACAGGTGCTTGTCGAAGACCTCGCGCATGGCCAGGTGCCCCCGGCGGGCGCGCAGCTCGGGGCTGTTGACCAGGTGCAGGACGTTGTTGTAGGACTCCAGCTCGTCGTGGGCGATGGGGACGAGGTCGCCGAAGGTCTCCTCGATGGCCCGGGACCAGCCGGAGACCACCGGTGTGGAGCAGGCCGACAGCTCGAAGACCCGCCGGGCGCACATGGTCGGCGAGTGCAGCACCGAGTTCACGTTGAGGAAGACCTTGTACATCTTGTACGCGGCGAGCATCCGGTCGTAGGGCAGCTCGCCCACGATGTGCGGGACGTACTTCTCCGGCCAGGCGTACTTCTCGTCCACCGTGCCGTTGCGGGCGAAGATGTGCAGGCCCAGCTCGCGGATCGGGTCGAGGACCGTCTCCATCTGCTCGCGGCGCTCGGGGTGTTTGTCGCGGAAGTACATGCCCGCGAAGACCACGTCGTGGATGCGGCCCTGCTTCTCCTGGATCGGGTTGTGCACCCGGGGTTGGGCCGCGAACTGCAGGACGTCGACCCGGTCGTGCCCGAGCACCTCGCGGTAGCGCGGCACCATGTCGCCGTCGCAGGTGAAGACGTAGTCGAACAGCTTGGCCGTGTCGATGAAGAAGTCGAAGTTCGGCGGGTCCTCCTTGTTCCAGAAGACCGTCGGGACGCCCTCGGCGCGGCACCACTCGACCAGCGCGCGCAGCTCCGGCTTGGGGGCGTTGGTCCCGGTCATCTGGTAGCGCCAGCGGCCCTGGTTGCCGTGCCAGGCCGACTCGGCGAACAGGATGTCCGGCCGCCGCTCGGCGAAGATCTCCGGCCAGTCGCGCAGCCCGAACTCGATCTGGTCCCACTCGTACTTGAACGCCATGCGGGAGAAGTCGTCGAGGATGACCGCGACCTTGAGGTCGGGCCGGTTCACCGGTCCGGCCGGCCACTTCACCTGCGGCACGTCCACGACGGGTCCCCGGTTGGAGACCTCCTCGATCACCTCGGACACCGGACGGGGCGCCTTGGGCGCGCGGCCGGGCCGCATCGCGCCGCG
Organism: Streptosporangium sp. NPDC048047; assembly: GCF_040653115.1. Classification (NCBI taxonomy): domain Bacteria; kingdom Bacillati; phylum Actinomycetota; class Actinomycetes; order Streptosporangiales; family Streptosporangiaceae; genus Streptosporangium; species Streptosporangium sp. NPDC048047. The sequence goes on from NZ_JBEZNH010000030.1 coordinate 62,655, forward strand.
CAACTTGCCCGGCAGACCCACCACCCCGGCCCCGCGGGACCCGGTCAGCGCCTCGGCCACCCGGTAGGGGCGCTGGACCTTCGTCGACTCCAGCTTCCACTGGGCGTACTCGGCGCGGGCCTCGGCGATGGCCAGCCGCCGCTCCAGGTCCTGGACGCGCTCTTCGTAGCGCTCGATGACCTTGCGCTCCTCGGGCAGCCAGTTGACCGGTCCGAGACGCTGGTACTTCGGCTCTTCGGGGGTCTGCTCACTCATGGGGTCGGTCGCCTTCGTCCGGGGTCGTGCCAGCGTACGGCTTACGCCGTGATCAAACGGGCGTTTTGTGGAGATTCGCGGCGTACGGCCTGCCCGGCACGGCACACCGTAGGGCACGGCCCGCACGGCCCGTCACGGCATGCCGAGAAGCCGTACGGCCCGCACCCGTCACAGCGCGTCGCGCGGTTCGTTCTGCGCCGCCGGGGACAGGTTCCGCCCGCCGAGCCACGCCTCGATCACCCGGGCGATCCGGGGACCGGCCTTGCCGTCCCAGAGGGGCGGCAGCTCGCCCGACGGCGTCGCGGCGCCGGCGGCCAGGGCCCGGTCCGCGGCGGCGGGAAGCTGCGCCGGGGTGACCAGGCGGTTGGTGCCGTGCGTGACGGTGACCGGCCGCTCGGTGTTGGGCCGCACGGTCAGGCAGGGCACGCCCAGCATGGTGGTCTCCTCCTGCACGCCGCCGGAGTCGGTGACGACCAGGGCCGCCCCGCGCACCAGCGACAGGAAGTCGACGTACCCCAGCGGGTCGACGATGGACAGCCGCTCGCCGTCCACCAGGCCGGCCTCGGCCAGGCGGGTCCGGCCGCGCGGGTGCAGCGGCACCACGACCGGCAGCCGCTCGCTCACCGCCAGCACGGCGTCGACCAGCTCCTTGGCCGCGGCCGGGTCGTCGACGTTGGCCGGGCGGTGCAGGGTCGCCACCGCGTACCGCTCGCCCAGCCCGAGGCGGGAGCGGACCGGGGCCGGGTCGAGCCGGTCCAGCGCGGAGAACAGGCTGTCGATCATCGGGTTGCCGACGAGATGCACCCGGGCGGGGTCCACGCCCTCGTTCGACAGGTGGGAGAGCGCGTCGGGCGAGGTGGCGAAGAGGATGTCGGACAGCGCGTCGGTGACGACCCGGTTGACCTCCTCGGGCATACCTCGGTCGAAGGAGCGCAGGCCCGCCTCGACGTGCGCGGTCGGGACGTGCAGCTTGGCGCAGACGAGGATCGCCGCGAGCGTGGAGTTCACGTCGCCGTAGACGACGACCAGCGCCGGGCGGTGCGCCAGCACCACCTCCTCCAGGCCGGTCAGCAGGGCCGCGGTCTGGCGGGCGTGCGAGCCGGACCCGACGCCGAGGTTGGCGATCGGCTCGGGCAGGCCGAGGTCGGCGAAGAACACGTCCGACATCAGGGCGTCGTAGTGCTGGCCGGTGTGGACGATGCCCTGGCGCACCCCCAGACCCGCGAGCGCCCGCACGACCGGGGCGGCCTTGACGAAGTTGGGCCGCGCGCCGAGCACGTGCAGGACGAGCGGGTCCTCGGGGGCCGGAGCCGTCTCCGTGGGGGCATAGTCCCTCACTGACCTCGCCTTTCATCCGGGAGTAGGTCAAACGTTGCCTATGGTACGGTCACGGCGTGGTATCCGACGCCAGCAGGCCAGAGTCCCCCAAGGTATCCGCGAGGACGGCCCGAGCCGGTCTCGGCGGGCTGCTGAAGGGGTTCGCCCAGCACCCCGTGATCGTGTCCCGCGTCGTCGCGGCCAAGGTGAAGTCCGACCCGGTCCGGGTGGCCCAGGCCGCGGCGGAGACCCTGCCGCCGAAGCTGCGCCCCGTCGTGGGCAAAGTCGCCTGGCCCGCCGCGCGCCGCGCGAGGTTCGTGTTCCGCAAGCTCGGCATGCGCGTGCTCAAGGGCCCCTGGAACGACGCCAAGGAGCACTTCGACTCCGGCCGGATGACCGACGCCGTCGCGGTGCTGCAGCCGTACGTCAAGTACCCCTTCATCAACCGCAGGGCCACGTACTACGCGGGCGAGCTGGCCGCCATCCAGCCGAACCCGATCCCGCCCAAGCCCAAGGTGATCGTGGGCGAGCGCGTTCCGGGGCGGGTGCTGCACTGCGTCACCAACGCCCTGCCGTACACGCAGGCGGGCTACACCGTGCGGACCCACCGCATCGTCACCGCGCAGAAGGCCGCCGGGCTCGACCCGCACGTCGTGACGAGCTGGGGCTGGCCGATGATGCAGGGCCACGCCGACGCCGAGCCGTACGAGGAGATCGACGGGATCCCCTACCACCGGCTGCTGCCCGACGGCGGCGAGGTGCCGTTCGAGAGCCACGGCCGGATGATCCGCGGCGCCGGCGAGGTGACCGAGCTGGTCAGGACGCTGCGCCCGCAGGTGCTGCACGCCGCGACCGACCACCGCAACGGCTCGGTGGCGCTGGCCGCCCGCGAGCGGACCGGCACGCCCCTGGTCTACGAGGTCCGCGGCTTCCTGGAGGAGACCTGGGCCTCGCGCGATCCCAAGCGGGTCGGCAGCCAGCGGCAGGTGCTGCAGCGCGAGCGCGAGGCGTTCATCATGCGCTCGGCCGACGCCGTGGTCACCCTCGCCGAGACCATGGCCACCGAGATCGCCGAGCGGGGCGTGCCGCGGGAGCGGATCCACCTCGCGCCCAACGCGGTGGACGACTCCCTGCTCACCGCCTCCTACGACGGCCCGGCCTTCCGCGCCTCCTACGGCATCGAGCCCGGCGAGATCATCATGGGCTCGGTGTCGAGCATCGTGGGCTACGAGGGCTTCGGCACGATGATCAGCGCCGCCGCGCTGCTGCGCGACCGGGGCGCCCCGATCAAGGTCCTGCTCGTCGGCGACGGCGCCGCCCGGCCGGAGCTGCTGGAGCAGGTCGAGGAGCTGGGGTTGCAGGACATCGCGATCCTGCCCGGCCGGGTCGGCCCGGACGAGGCGCTGCAGGCCCAGGCGGCCATCGACATCTTCGTCTGCCCCCGCGAGGACCTGCGGGTCTGCCGGCTGGTCACGCCGCTGAAGCCGGTCGAGGCGATGGCACTGGGCAAACCGGTCGTGCTGAGCGACCTGCCCGCGCTGTCGGAGCTGGTGGGCACCGACGGCGCCGGCCTCCTGGTCCCGCCGGGCGATCCCGAGGCGCTCGCCGACGCGCTCGCCGCGCTGCGCGAGGACCCCGAACGGCGTGCCGCGATGGGCGAGGCGGGACGGGCCGAGGTGGCGGCGAAGCGCACGTGGAGCCGGGTCGCGGAGACCTACCGCGAGATCTACCGATCCCTCATCGATCGATGACCGTCCCCCGTGAGCTGTATGACCAGCTGTTTACGAGGCGTTCAGTCGCATTAGACGTGCCTCGTGCCGACTTGAGATAGCCTTTGCCACCATGAAGTGTTGTTTCCGGCATTCCAGGGTCGCGCCGTGAGCGAGCGAAGCGAGCACGCCGACGGGCGGGGCGACCTCGCGGGCGTGGCCGAGGAGGCCCATGACGTGGGTGTCTACGACCTGGCCGTCATCGGTCTCGGGTATGTCGGCATGCCCCTGGCCAAGGAGGCCGCGGCGGCGGGCCTGCGGGTCGTCGGCTTCGAGGTCGACCCCGCCAAGGTCGAGGCGCTGAACGCGGGCCGCTCCTACATCGACGACCTCACCGACGCTGACCTCGACCACATGCTGGCCGGCGGGTTCCGCGCCACCCTCGACGAGTCGGTGCTGGCCGCGAGCCGCACCATCGTCATCTGCGTGCCCACCCCGCTGGACGAGGACCACCGCCCCGACCTTTCCGCCGTCGAGGGCGCCACCGCCACGGTCGCCCGCAACCTCTCCGCCGGCGCCCTGGTCGTCCTGGAGTCCACCACCTGGCCCGGCACCACCGACGAGGTCGCCCGCCCGATCCTGGAGGCCTCCGGCCTCGCCGCGGGCACCGGCTTCCACCTCGCCTTCTCGCCCGAGCGCATCGACCCGGGCAACCCCAAGTACGGCCTGCGCAACACCCCCAAGGTCGTCGGCGGCTACACGGCCGCCTGCCGCGACCGCGCGGTCGGGTTCTACTCCCAGTTCGTCGAGCAGGTCGTGCCGGTCAGCGGCACCCGCGAGGCCGAGATGGCCAAGCTCCTGGAGAACACCTACCGGCACGTCAACATCGCCCTCGTCAACGAGATGGCGATCTTCTGTGACGAGCTGGGGGTCAACCTCTGGGAGTCCATCGAGGCCGCGGCCACCAAGCCGTTCGGCTTCCAGAAGTTCCTGCCCGGTCCGGGCGTCGGCGGCCACTGCATCCCGGTGGACCCGTCGTACCTGTCCTACACGGTCCGCAAGCTGGGCTACCCGTTCCGGTTCGTGGAGCTGGCCCAGGAGATCAACGAGCGGATGCCGTCGTACGTGGTCGCCCGCGTGCAGCGGCTGCTCAACCGGCACAGGAAGGCCGTCAACGGCGCGAAGGTGCTGCTGCTCGGCGTCACCTACAAGCCCGACATCGCCGACGAGCGCGAGACCCCGGCCCTGCCGGTCGCGCGGGCCCTGCTGGAGCTCGGCGCCGACCTGGTCTTCGCCGACCCCCACGTGAGGGAATGGCGGGTGGACGGCGTCGAGGTGCCGCGCGAGGAGGACCTGCACCGGGCGGTCGCCGAGGCCGACGTGACGCTGCTGCTGCAGCAGCACGCCGCCTTCGACCTCACGACCATCGAGGACCACGGCCGGCTCGTGCTCGACACCCGAGGCGTGCTCGCCGAGGGTGAACGCGTCGAGCGACTCTGACGGCGGAGGCTGCGCGCAGTGCACGTGCTCGTCATGACGGTGGTGCATCACCCCGAGGACGCCCGGATCCTGCACCGGCAGATCCGGGCGCTCGTCGATGCCGGTCATGAGGTCACGTACGCCGCGCCGTACACCGCGCGGGGCGTCATGGCCCGGTCGTGGGTGAACGGCGTCGACCTGCCCCGGGCGGCGGAGCGCAAGCGCCTGTCCGCCGTGCGCGCCGCCCGCAAGGTGTTCAAGCGCATGCGCGACCAGGTCGACCTGGTCGTGATCCACGACCCCGAGCTGCTGGTCGCGGTCGCGGGCGTGCGCGGACGCCCGCCGGTGGTCTGGGACGTCCACGAGGACACCCCGGCGACGCTGTCGCTGAAGCCCTGGCTGCCGGCGCTCCTGCGGCCCCCGGTACGGTTCCTGGCCCGCATGTTCGAGGGCGTGGCCGAGCGGCACCTGCACCTGCTGCTGGCCGAGCACGCCTACGCCGGCCGGTTCAGCCGCACCCACCTGGTCGTCCCGAACGAGACCTGGGTGCCCGACGCGGTGGCCGAGCCGGGCGACGACCGCGTCGTCTACCTCGGCTGGCTGTCGGAGGCGCGCGGGGTGCACGACGCCATCGAGGCGGCCCGGCTGCTGCGGCCGCACCGGGTGGCGGTCGAGCTGATCGGCTACGCCGACCCGCAGTCCCGTCCGGCGCTGAACGCGGCGGTGGCCGAGGGGGTGCTGGAGTGGCGCGACTTCATGCCGAACGACGAGGCGCTCAAGCGGCTCGACGGCGCGCTGGCCGGCCTGTCGCTCCTGCACGACGAGCCCAACTACCGCCACTCCATGCCGACGAAGATCGTGGAGTACATGGCCCACGGCGTCCCCGTCATCACCACGCCCTCGCCGCGCGCGGTGGAGCTGGTCGAACGCTACAACAGCGGTGTGGTCGTGCCCTGGAACGACCCCGGGGCGGTCGCCGAAGCCGTGCTGTTCCTCCGGAATGATCCCCGCGAACGGCATGCCCGGGGCGCCCGAGGGTATGCGGCGGCCCGTGCGAACCATCACTGGCCGAACTCCGCCCGCCGCTTCGTGGCCCAGCTGGAGGAGTGGGGCGGCGTCAAGAGCTGACCTCTTGTACGGGTTGTACGGCGAAATGGCTTACGTCCACCTGATCACGAGAACGGTAGTGTCCTGATCGTGCGCTGGTTCACGGCTCTGCTCGGCGTGGCGATCCTCGCGGCGGTGGCGGCGGTCGTCCTGGTCCTCCCCAGGAACGGCGGGAAGGCGTCCGGCGACGGGACGCCGATCGCGTCGTCGTCGGTCCCCGCGCGGACCCCCTCGACCCCCGCCCCGAAGGCCGAGGAGTTCACCGACCCCTGTGGAACGTTCGACACCGCCGTGCCCACGCCGTACGCGGTGACCGGCTACTGGCTCATCCCCACGGCCGACCACTGCACCTGGCGGCGGCAGTTCTCCGCCATCCACCGGCTGGGCGGCGACACCGTGATCCGGATCGGCTGGGGCCTGCAGGCCCGCCGCGTCGACGACCAGGGCCGCGTCCTCGACAAGGCCGGCGAGGAGATCGACCCCCGCTACGAGCCGTGTGTGGAGGACGGGCTGTCCTGCGAGGCCGCGGCCGAGCGCGACCTCAAGGCCGCCAACCCCGGCAACCGGGTGAGCTGGACGTTCGTCTACCGCACCGACGAGGCGTTCGGCCCCGGCCTGTTCCGCTGCCCGGAGTTCGAGCGGAAGATCCCCGTCGGCAAGACCGTCTTCTACCGCCTCATCGTCAACGAGGACGGCAGCGACGACCCGACCTGCGACAACATCAGGGCCAAGGGCCGCGGCTACCACGTGATCCTGATCGCCGCGGCGGAGCAGGACAGCCTCACCGAACTGCTCGACCTCGGCGACCGGTTCGGGGTGAAGGTCTTCCCCGCCCTGCCGCTGGCCCCGCGCGACCCGGCGCAGCAGTCCCGGGCCGCCAGGCAGGGCACCAACACCCTGACCACCCTCACCCGGCGCATCCTGCAGGACTACGGTGACCGCTTCGGCGACCGGACCTCGCTGGGCGGCTTCTACCAGCCGTTCGAGGTGCAGATGCGCGACATGCGCTACTCGGGGTCCAACGACCCCGAGGAGGCGGCGAAGGACCACCCGACGCTGCGGGTCTACGCCTCCCAGCACGAGATCGTCGAGCAGGAGATGCCGGGAAGGCCCATCCTCGTCAGCCCCTACCTCGACGCCCGCAAGAGGCTGCCGATCAGTGCCACGCCCAAGGAGGTCGCCCGGGGGTTCGAGGCGCTCGCCAGGACCGGGGTGGGCATCATCGCGCCGCAGGACAGCCGCGGCACCGGCAAGGTCGGGCTGTTCTGGCCCGACGAGCGCGACGAGAAGGTGGACGAGCGGCTGCGCCCGGTCGTCGGGGAGGCCGACAACGGCACCGCCTACCACGGCTCGACCCGCGACTACTACCGGGAGATGTCCGCGGCCCGCGACCGGATGGCCGAGCAGGGGCACGACGTGCAGCTGTGGGCCAACGTGGAGGCGTTCGAGCCGTCCCAGGGGGAGCCCTGCGAGGCACGGACCGGCAGCCGCGGCCGTACCGACAAGAAGCGGCTCGACGCGGCCGTGACCCAGGTCGGCCGCTACGTCTCCAAGATCGTCTCCTACATGTGGAGCGACTTCTTCACCTGCGGTTCGCCGTCGCTGTCGGAGGAGATCACCCGCGACTGGAACCGGCCCATCCCGGTGGACGCCGTCCGCCGGCCGCGCGACATCCAGGACGGCGTGGAGATCCGGGGCTACAACATGCCGATGGGCGCGAAGGTCACCCTGAAGTGGGAGGGGCAGGAGACCCCCAAGGTCGTCGAGGTGGCCGGGGTGAACCTCAACCCGCCCCCGCCGGACCAGCCCGCCCGGATGGAGACGGCGTGGGTCCCCTTCGACTGGACCCAGGTGCCGCCCGGTCTGTGGGTCGAGGTCGAGGTCACCGCCCCCGACGGACGGCCCGCCGCCGAGGCGCTGCACGTCCGCGTCGCCCTCTGACCGGTGTAACGTGCCTGACATGGTTCCGCGCATTCCCGTCAGCGTGGATCTGGTCGTCCTCACGGTGCGCTGCCAGGCGCTGAGCGCGCTCGTCTGGCGCCGCGACAGGCCCCCCTACGAAGGACGCTGGGCCCTGTCCGGCGGATTCATCCAGCTCGACGAGGACCTCCCGGCCGCCGCTGCGCGGATCCTCGCCGAACGGGCCGGTCTGCCCGGCGCCCCGGTCCACCTGGAACAGCTCCAGACCTACGGCTACCCCGACCGTGACCCGCGTCAGCGCGTGCTGAGCGTCGCCTACCTCGGCCTGGCCCCCGACCTGCCGGCCTCCACCGAGGCGCACATGAGCTGGGAGCCCGTCTCCTCGCTGTGCGACATGGCCTTCGACCACCGGCGCATCATGGTCGACGGGATCGAGCGCGCCCGCAGCAAGCTGGAGTACACCCCGCTGGGCGCGGCTTTCTGCCCCCCGGAGTTCACCGTCGCCGAGCTGCGCCGGGTCTACGAGATCGTCTGGGGCCGCCCGCTGGACCCGCGCAACTTCCACCGGAAGGTCACCCGGGCCGAGGGCTTCCTGGTGCCGACCGGCCGCACCACCACCCGCGACGGCGGCCGCCCCGCCAAGCTCTACCGCCGCGGCCCGGCGACGCTGCTGCACCCCCCGATGCTCCGCTCCCTGAAGGACTGACCGCCTGGCTCCTTCAAAGGGCCGGGGCCCTCGGAGGGTGACGGGTTCAACGTTTGACGATGGCCGCGATGTCGATGTCGATCTCGAAGGGAAGACTGAGCTTGAGCCGGTCACGATGGGAGCCCGTGAGGGTGTAGGCGCGCGTCGCGGGGTTGAGCTGGTGGACGTGAACGGTGGGCTGGCCGTCTTCGTACTCCACCCGCCAGAAGTGGGAGATGCCGGCCTCCGCGTACAGCTGGGGCTTCCTGTTGCGGTCCCGCTCCGCCGACTCCGCCGAGACCACTTCGACAGCCAGGAGCACGTCCGACGCCTCGTAGAAGGTCCGCATCATGTCGGAGGCCGCGTGCGCGTGGAGCACCACGATGTCGGGCTCGGGACGCTGGCGCTCGCCCAGCTTCAACGTCATCTCCCTCTCCACCCGGAGGTGGTCGGGAGCCGCCTGATCCAGCTCCTTCTGCAGAGCGAAGATCATGACGGCGTGGAAGCGGGTCTGGGGGCTCACGAAGACGAGAGTGCCATCGATCAGCTCGGTGTGCGGGGGGATTCCCCTGAGCCGGTCCAGGTCATCGGCGGTGAAGCCCCCCGCGGGCGGGATCACCCAGGAGGGCAGGGGCTCCGTCTCGGGCAGGCCGGCATCGGGGGTCTCGGCCGCGTGCGGCGGTGCGATGCTCATGTCGTCCTCCCGGTCGGGCAAGCCTCTCACCTCCAGTGTTCCAGGATCATGCCCCGTGCGCCCGCCGTTCTCCCGTCCGGGCGATCCTCCTAAAGTAAGAGCATGCCTCGTTTCCGCGCCATCCTGGACACCATGCCCGCCTACAAGGCGGGCAAGGCCGTCGTGTCACCCGACGGCCGGTCCTACAAGCTGTCCTCGAACGAATCCCCCTACGAGCCGCTGCCCTCGGTGGTCGAGGCCATCGCCAAGGCGGCCACGGAGATCCACCGCTACCCCGACCCGGCCGCCGCCGGCCTGACCGGCGCCCTGGCCGAGCGGTACGGCGTGCCGCCGGAGCACGTCGCGCTCGGCGGCGGCTCGGTGGCGGTGGCCCAGCAGCTCTTCGAGACCGTGGGCGAGCCGGGCGCCGAGGTGGTCTACGCCTGGCGGTCGTTCGAGGCGTACCCGCTGCTGGCCGACCTCGCCGGGACGACCTCGGTGCGGGTCCCGCTGGCGGGTGAGACGCACGACCTGGACGCCCTGGCCGAGGCGATCACCCCGCGGACCCGCATGGTGCTCGTCTGCAACCCCAACAACCCCACCGGCACGGTCGTCCACTCGGCCGAGCTGGAGGCGTTCCTGGACCGCGTCCCCGAGGACGTGCTGGTCATCCTCGACGAGGCGTACCGCGAGTACGTCAGGGACGCCGACGTGCCCGACGGCCTCTCCTACTACCGCTCCCGGCCCAACGTCGCCGTGCTGCGCACGTTCTCCAAGGCGTACGGCCTGGCCGGGCTCCGGGTGGGCTACCTCATCGCCGACGAGCCGGTGGCCTCCGCCGTGCGCAAGACGATGGTGCCCTTCGCGGTCAGCCACCTCGCGCAGGCCGCCGCGGTCGCCTCGCTCGCGGCCGAGGACGAGCTGCTGGAGCGGGTGGACGCCGTGGTCAAGGAGCGCACCCGGGTCCGCGAGAGCCTGATCGGCCAGGGCTGGGAGGTGCCCGTCACCGAGGCCAACTTCGTCTGGCTCCGCCTGGGCGAGCGCACCACGGCCTTCGCCGAGGCCTGCGCGGCGGAGGGCGTGGCGGTGCGCCCGTTCGCCGGGGAGGGGGCGCGGATCTCCATCGGCTCCCCCGACGCCAACGACACCTTCCTCGCCGCCGCCGAGGCGTTCCGGAGCGCCTGACGGCCCGCCGCGGGCCCGCGCCGCCGGGCCCGCGGGTACGGGTCCGCGGGCACGGCCCCGCCCCGGCGTGCCGCCGGGTTCACCTACACGGCCGCCGGTTCCTCCTCCTCGACGGCCGCCGGCGTCCGGCCGCGGCGCTCGGTGGAGACCACCAGGGCCACGCCCAGGACGATCACCAGGCCCGCCACGAGCATCGGGACGGTGACCACCTCTCCCACGATGATCGCGCCCAGGGCGACCGCCACCGCCGGGTTGACGTAGGCGTAGGTGGAGACCAGTGAGATCGGGGCGTTGCCCAGCAGCCAGACGTAGGCCGTGAAGCCCACCAGGGAGCCCATCGCGACCAGGTAGGCCAGCCCCGCCCAGGACGCCCCGGAGACGGCCCCGAAGTCCACGCGCTCGCCGACGGCGAGGGCGGTCAGCACCAGTCCGGTGCCGCCCGCGGCCATCTCGACCGCGCTCGCGGCGAAGGGGTCGGCGGGCATCGGGATCCTGGCCGACAGGAACGAGCCGATCGACCACGACAGCGACGCCAGCAGGATGACGGCGATCCCCGTGCCGTCGCTGTGGCCGCCCCCGCCGGTCAGCGACAGCCCGGCCACCCCGGCGAATCCCAGCAGCACACCGGCGAGCGTCAGCGCCCGCGGCCGGTCCCTGGCGACGAGCCGCAGGACGACCAGCCACAGCGGCACCGAGGCGACCAGCAGCGCGGCCAGCCCGCTGGAGATGTGCTGCTCGGCGACGGCGACCATGCCGTTGCCGCCGTTCAGCAGCAGCAGCCCCACCAGCGCGGCCCCGCCGGCCTCCTTGGCGGTCATCCGGAAGGCCCGCCGTCCCCGCAGGGCGAGCACCGCGAGGGCCAGGATCGGGGAGGCGAGCAGGAAGCGCATCGCGCCGCTGCTCAGCGGTGGGATCGTCTCGATCGCGAACCTGATCCCCAGGTAGGTGGAGCCCCACACGACGTACACGATCGCCAGCGCTCCCCACACGAGGAACGGCCGGGGGTTGACAGCAGTGTCACGGCTCATGACTCATGACAATAGTCCCTGTGGCCGATCGTCACATCGCATATTTCAGACATTCATGTCGCATGTTTCGGACACCGGGCGGGCGCGGAAGGGAGCCGCCGGCCTGGGGGGTGAACCGCGGAGCCCGGGGGCCCCGCCGTACGAGGGCGGGGCCACCCGGCCGCGGAAGGCCGCGAGGGGCTCGGTGACCGCACGGCGGCCGTTCCACGGTCGCCTCGGTGATCGCTCGCTGACCGGGCAGCGGCCGGTCGGCGGACGCCTCGGTGGCCGCTCGGCGAACCGCACGGCGGTCGATCGGTGGCCGTGCCGGTGGCCACCTCGGTGGCCGCCTCAGTGGCCGCCGAGCTTCTCCACGATCAGCCGGTACAGCTGGCGGGGTCGGCCCGGCTGGGGGGTGCGGTTCGGCGGAAGCGGCCACGCGAGTCCCTCGTCCACCAGCGTGCGCAGCAACCGCCGTGCCGTCCTCGGGGTGACGCCGAGCATCTTGCCCGCGCTCTCGGCGTCCACCACCGTGTCCCCGCCCTCCAGCTTGGCCGCCAGCCTGGCCAGCACCTCCACGCCCTTCGGCTTGAGCTGCCCGCCGCCTTGGGGAGGCATCCTCGGCGCCGGGACCAGCGCCCGGCCCTCGCGGTCCACCGCGAAGCCCTGCGCCTGCTTGCCCGCCTGCGTGCGCGCCATGGCCGCCCGGGCATGGGACTCGGCGTCGTGGGCGGTACGGCCCATGCCGACCCCCACCTCCACCGCCAGGCCCAGCTCCTCCCGGACCCGCGCCGCGAACGGCAGGACCCGGAACCCCTCGGTGGCCGTGGCCACCGAACCCCGTGTCGCGGTCACCATGTAGCTGTGGTCGTCGACCGGGGTCACCGCGGCGTTGATCCGGTTGGCCTCCTGCACCAGCAACCGGTGCAGCGACAGCCGCAGCTCGTCCCGCCAGTGGCGCGGCGCGGCCCGGCGGACCGGCTCACGCAGCGTGGGCACCTCCACCAGGATCACGGTGAGCTGCGACTCCTCCAGCCGGTGGTGGGCGCCCAGCAGGGTCGCGGTGTGCAGCGCCGTACGGATCGCCGCGGAGGTCGGGCGGATCCTTATCGCCGGCACCCCGACCGCCTGCAGACGGTCGGCCACCGCGGGCAGGCACGTCAGCGCGCCGCTGCTGAGGCCCTGGCGGACGAGGCGCTCGTGGAAGGCCGTGATCGTCCCGGTGGCCCCGGGCTCGTCACGGCTGTGCACCTCGCCGGCGGGCAGGCCCAGGTCGGCGTAGGCCTCCTCGACGTCGGCGCGGTTCAACACGTCCACACTGACCCGCCGCGGGTCGATCCGTTCGTCCAGCGCCGCCCTCGCCAGCGCGGCGATCAGGGCGGCGCCGCCGAGCTGCACGTACGTCGCGGGCATCGTCAGCACCCCCGAACGCCGGGCCAGGTCGTAGGGGACGGGGCTGGCGAACAGGCAGGCGTCCACCCCCGCTCCCAGGCGATTGACCTTGTCGGAGGCCTCCTGCTCGTCCCGGTACGCAGCGGCTACCAGGCGACAGGGCAGCGGGGCCGCCGCGTGTCCCATCAACATCACTCGCTCGACGAGGTCATGGGGTCCCACGACACCGATAGTTAGGTCCGGTGTCATGGCACCCGGGCGTGACACTCGTGGAGCTTCTTCAGCCCGCTCGACCAATGTTCGTCCCATCATGCCATCCGTTTGTTTCGGCTCTCTTTTGGAACGATCGCTTGTGAAGGCCGTAATGTCACGCCTGATTTGATGTCAATTCTGGAGGCAAGTTCGGGGCTAAACCCCTTACTTCCGCCGTTTACACAGGTCATCCTGGCTTCAGGGGAGGTGCGAACCCGGCGATTACGCGGGAGAAATCTCCCGGGTCACATCGCCGCCCAGGGCCTGCATACGGTCGGCGAGATATGAGTGGCCGCGGTCGATGAGATATCCCGATTCGATGACGGTCTCTCCTTCGGCGGCCAGACCGGCGAGCACGAGGGCGATTCCCGAACGGAGGTCGTGTGCCGTCACCGACGTTCCGGTCAGCGGAGTGGCGCCGCGGACGACCGCGCTGTTCTCCTTGACCTCGATGTCGGCGCCCATCTTGTTCAGTTCGGAGGCGAGCGCGAACCGGCCGTCGAAAATGCGCTCGTGAATGTAGCTGGCGCCGTCGGCGAGACAGGCGACCGTCATGATCGGCGACTGGAGGTCGGTGGCGAAGCCGGGATAGGTGTCGGTGATGACGTTGATCGGGCGCAGCGGGCGGTCCCGGCGCACGTGGAGGACGGCGCCGTGGTCGGCGAACTCCACCCCCATCTGCTCCAGCTTGTAGCGGACCACGCCGAGGTGGTCGAGGTCGGCGCCGACCAGGTTGACCTCGCCGCCCGTGATGGCCGCCGCCATGGCGAACACGCCCGCGTCGAGACGGTCGGGCATCACGGTGTGCTCGACGGCCTGCAGCTCCTCCACGCCCTCGACGGTGATGAAGCCGGTCCCGCCGCCGCTGATCTTCGCGCCCATCCGGGTCAGCATGTCGATCACGTCGAGGACCTCGGGCTCCAGCGCCGCGTTCTCGATCACGGTGGTGCCGCGCCCGAGGACGCCCGCCATGATGAGGTTCTCGGTGCCGGTGTGCGAGGGGGTGTCGAGGTAGAGGGTGGCGCCGGTGAAGCCGGCGGCCTTGACGTGGATGACGGCGTCGCCCTCGTCCACCACCGCGCCGAGGCGCTTGTAGCCCAGGTAGTGGAAGTCGAGGTTGCGGCTGCCGAGGTTGCACCCGCCGACGCCCTCGATGATCGCCTCGCCGAGGCGGTGCAGCAGCGCGGGCACGAACAGCACCGAGCCGCGGAAGCGGCGGGCGATCTCCGCGGGCAGCACCGGGCTCTTCAGCGTGGAGGCGTCGATGACGAGCGTCCGCTCCGCCTCGTGGAGCTCGACCTTGGCGCCGATCGCCTCGGCCAGTTCGACCGCGCGGCGGACGTCCTCGATGATCGGCACGTTGCGCAGAACGGTCCGGCCCTTGGCCGCCAGGAGCGCGGCGCCGATCATGGGGAGGACGGCGTTCTTGGCACCCTGGATGAAGGCGGTTCCACGGAGGGGATTGCCACCGCGCACGCGGTAACGGACCATTCGTAATGCTCCTTGCAAGTGGGGCGGTTGTACGTCTACGGCGAAGCGCGACAGCCGGGGCGGCTCCGGCCAACAGTAGCCGCTGGATGTCCCTGAACAGGCCGCTTCGTGCGGGAACTACCCCTCGAACGGCCGAACAGTCGGAAGGCGCGGACCGGGGTGGCGGTCACGCGTCCGCCGGGCGGCCCCGGGGGGAACGATTTCATTCATCCGGCCCGTGTCCCCCGCGCCGCGGGAGTCAGCGGGGAGGCGGCGGACAGCAGGGTGTCGGCGCGCTGGTCGACGAAACGGGTGACGATCTGCTGGCCGTACCCGAACGCCATGGCCCACACCAGGATCGCCGGCTGCGAGCCGAGCCCGGCGAAACCGGGGACGAAGCCGGAGTTCAGGATCAGCAGGCCGAGCACGGCGGTGGCGACCCCGGCCGGCGCCTTGAGGAGGTTCTGCACCACGGCCAGCGAGTAACGGGTGGACTGCTCCGACCGGGTGGACAGCGAGGCCGCGGTGGCCAGCGCCGCGCCCAGCATCCCGACCAGGGCGACGAGGGGGACGTCGCCGTGGCCCGGACTGCGCCCGCCGGTCGGGCAGATCTGCGCGGGCATCAGCCCCTGCGCCTGGATCACCGCCTGGTTCCCGCACATCGGGACGACATCGGGCCAGATCGCGCCGACGGCCACCAGTCCCAGCACGAGCAGGGTGAGCATCACCACCCCGGCGAGCAGCAGGTTGCGGAAGCTGCGGACCCGCCCGGTCTCCATGGCCTGCGCGGTGTAGGCGGCGCGCAGCACCGACTGCATCAGCGGCCTGTCGTCCTCGCCCAGGTCGCCGGCGGCGAGCCTGGCCTGCAGGTGCACGAGGCGGGGGTCGTCGGCGGGGAGGTAGGCCCGGCCGATCGCCACGACCTCCGGGCACCTGCCGCACAGCTCCACCGTGGGCAGCACGCCGTACAGCATGACGGTCGCGCTGTTGATGTTGGACCAGGCGCCCTCGATGGCCTGGCCGGTCAGCCAGCGCCGCAGCCCGTGCCTGCTGCGGGCGTAGGTCTCCGCGCGGGCCAGGTGGGTGCCGATGCCCTCGCCGACCGAGACGAGCTGGCCCGCCTCGTCGCGCAGGGTCAGGGCGCGCTCGGCGTCGGCCCTGATCTCCTCGCTGCGCGCGGCGACGTACACCCGCCAGGTGCCCGGCCATCGCAGCACGCCCGTGTCGCCGATCCGTTCGAGCGACACCGGGGAGTCGAGCGTCATCGTTCCTCCGGGGGGCGGAAGGGACACGGCGGGACGGGCGGCACCTGCCCCCTGCTCATCGGGGCATGCCTCCTCCACGCTACGTCTCCCGCGCCCCCGCGGCCCCATCGCGGCGCCTCCGGCGTGTCCCGCGGACGTCCGTGCCGGCCGT
Source organism: Streptosporangium sp. NPDC048047 (assembly GCF_040653115.1). Lineage (NCBI taxonomy): Bacteria > Bacillati > Actinomycetota > Actinomycetes > Streptosporangiales > Streptosporangiaceae > Streptosporangium > Streptosporangium sp. NPDC048047. The sequence goes on from NZ_JBEZNH010000030.1 coordinate 78,522, forward strand.
ACGGGGAGCGGAGCCGCGGGACGGGCCCGGGGCGCCGCGCCCGCGGATCAGAGGGCGCGCGACGCGATGTCGGTGCGGTGATGCGAGCCGCGCATCCGGACGCGGCCGACCGCCTCGTAGGCCGCCGCGCGCGCCGCCGCCACGTCGGGGCCGGTGCCGACCACGCTGAGCACCCGCCCGCCGCTGGAGACGACGCGATCGCCGTCGGCGGCCGTCCCGGAGTGCAGCACGTAGGCGTCCCCGCCGACGTCGGCGAGCCCCTCGATCACGTCGCCCCTCACCGGCTCGCCGGGGTAGTTCTCCGCCGCGACGACCACGGTCACCGCGGCGCCCCCGCGCCACGACAGCGGCCCGAAGCCGTCCAGCGTGCCGTTCGCGCAGGCCAGCAGCAGCCGGCCCAGCGGCGTGGCGAGCCGGTCGAGCACCACCTGGGTCTCCGGGTCGCCGAACCGCGCGTTGAACTCGATGACCTTCGGCCCGCCGGCGGTGAGGGCGAGGCCCACGAACAGCACCCCGGTGTACGGCGTGCCGCGCCGGGCCAGCTCGGCGACCGTCGGGACGACGGTCTCGGCCATCACCCGCTCCGCGAGGTCCGCGGGCGCCCACGGCAGCGGCGTGTAGGCGCCCATGCCGCCGGTGTTCGGCCCCTCGTCGCCGTCGTAGGCGCGCTTGTGGTCCTGGGCGGGCTGGAGCGGCACGGCCGTGGAGCCGTCGCACAGGGCGAACAGCGACACCTCGGGGCCGTCGAGGAACTCCTCGACGACGACCCGCCCGCAGGCGGCGGCGTGCCGCAGCGCCTCGTCGCGGTCGCCGGTGACGACCACGCCCTTGCCCGCCGCGAGCCCGTCGTCCTTGACCACGTACGGCGCGCCGAACTCGTCGAGCGCCGCGGCGGTCTCCTCCGGCGTGACGCAGGTGCGCGAGCGTGCGGTGGGCACGCCCGCCGCGGCCATGACCTCCTTGGCGAACGCCTTGGAACCCTCGATCCTGGCCGCCTGGGCCGACGGGCCGAAGCAGGGGACACCCGCAGCCCGGACCGCGTCGGCCACCCCGGCGACCAGCGGCGCCTCCGGGCCCACCACCACCAGGTCGGCCTCCAGCTCCACGGCCAGCCCGGCGACCCGCTCCGGGTCGGCCGGGGCCACCGCGTGGAGGGTCGCCACCCGCGCGATGCCCGCGTTTCCGGGAGCGCAGTGGACCTCGGTGACCTCGGAATCCGCCGCCAGCGCCCGGCACAGGGCGTGCTCGCGCCCGCCGGAACCAATCACAAGAACGCGCACGTGCGAGAGCCTATCGGTCCCCCGCGGGGCGGCGGTCCTCCCGGTTCGGCGGACGGCCGTCGCGGCCGGGAGTATCCTGGAGGTCATCCGACTTCTGTGCTAAGTTTGGGCGGCTTTGCCTCTCTCAGGGTGATTGGAGGTGGTTGGGGATGTCCTCTGGCGATCCCAGCAGTACGTGCACGCGCACGGCTTCGGTGCGCACCCTCGACCACTCCGCATCATTGCCCGGCGGGCACCGCGCGCCTCTCTCTTAGAACCGAGCCCTGAACCCTCCTGGAAGAGGGTCTCTCGGAAGCGAGTCTCCTGGAACCGAGGTGACATCGCGTCGCGCGCGAACGGCCCGGGCCGGGCGGGAAGGCCTGCCATGCGCTCCTCGCTTCTCTTTCCCCGGATCAAGCACGCCCGCGTCGTACGGGTGCCGCACACCTCCGCCGGAGCCTCCTCCCGCGTCAGGACCGTCGGCCGGTGCGTCCCGCCCAGCGACTCGCTGGTCGAGTACGCCGCCTACATCGACGGCGAGAAGATCCACGCGCTGGGCATCCCCGACGCCCTGGAGATCGTCCGCCGGCACAACGCGTCCGCGGAGAACGGCAACGCGTTCGTCTGGGTGGGACTGCACGAGCCCGACGCCCCCGAGGTCGAGTGGCTGGCGGAGGTCTTCGCCCTGCACCCGCTCGCCGTCGAGGACGCCGTCAAGGCCCACCAGCGCCCCAAGGTCGAGCGGTACGGCGACTCGCTGTTCATGGTCCTGAAGACCGTCGCCTACCTCGACCACGACGTGCTCACCGCCACCAGCGAGATCATCGAGACCGGCGAGATCATGATGTTCGTCGGGCCCGACTTCGTGGTGACCGTACGGCACGGCGGGCTCTGCCCGCTGTCGGTGGTCCGCGAGCGCCTGGAGGGCGACCCCCGGCTCCTCGAACGCGGCCCGACCGGCGTGCTGCACGCGATCGCCGACCACGTCGTGGACAAGTACCTCACCGTGGCGGACCTGATGCAGGCCGAGCTGGAGGACGTCGAGGCCATGGTCTTCGCCGACGTCAGCGCTCGCGACATCGGCCGCATCTACAACCTCAAGCGCGAGATGATCGAGATGAAGCGGTCCGTCACCCCGCTCCAGTCGCCCATGTCGTCACTGGCCCAGCGCCGCATGATCCCCTCGGAGATGCGGGAGTACTTCCGCGACGTCGTCGACCACCTGGCCCGCGTCTGCGAGCAGGTCGAGTCGTCCAACGAACTGTGCAACTCGATCCTCCAGGCGGCCCTGGCCCGCTCGAACGCCCTCGCCAACGAGGACATGCGGAAGATCTCCTCGTGGGTGGCGATCATGGCGGTCCCGACGATGATCGCCGGCATCTACGGCATGAACTTCACCCACATGCCGGAGATCAACTCCGTCTTCGGCTACCCGCTGGTGCTCGCCGTGATGGTCATCGCCTGCTCGCTGCTCTACCGGGGCTTCCGCCGCAACGGCTGGATGTAGCGCCCGCCGGACCTGTGGAGGCGAGGGCGTCCCGGTGTGTACGGTGAGCGCGTGCTACGGCGATGGTTGATCGACGTCGGTCTGGCCGGCGCGGTGCTGGCGGCGGCGGAGATCGCGATCGTGACCGGTCGCGAAACGGACTCGATCTCGCGTGATCCGCTGGCGTACGCGCTCGGCGTGGCGATGGCCGCCCCCGTGCTGCTGCGGCGGCGGTTCCCGGTCGGCGCGCTGTACCTCGTCTCGGCGGCGCTGATGCTGTTCTACGCGCTGGGTTATCCGGGCTTCCCCCCGGCGCTGGTGCTCGCCGTACCGCTGTACGACGCGGTGCGGGCGGGGCGCCCGTGGCGGGCACTGCCGGTGCCGGTGGTGTTCCTGGTCCTCGGGCACATCGCCGCGCTGCGCCGGGGGATGCCGCCGCTCGACGTGGTCTCGGCGTTCCTGCCGCAGTCCGCGGTGACGGCGGTGGCCATGCTGCTGGGCGCGCTGGTGCGCAGCCGGCAGGCGCACGCCGAGGAGGCGCGCCGGAGACTGCGGATGGCCGAGGAGGAGCGGGAACGCGACGGCGAGCGGCGGGTCATCCGGGAACGGCTGCGCATCGCCCGGGAACTGCACGACACGGTGGCGCACGCGATCACCACCATCACCGTCCAGTCTGGCGTCGCGCTGCACCTGGTCGACCGCGAACCGGACCGCGCCCGGGAGGCGCTGACGGCGATCCGGCAGACCGGGAAGGCGGCGCTCGCCGAGATGCGGGCCACCCTGGACATGCTGCGGGCCGACGGCGAGCCCGCGGCCGCCGATCGGGACGCCGGCCTCGACCGGTTGCCCGACCTGCTGGCCGCGGTGCGGGCCGCCGGCCTGGAGCTCACCTTCGACGGCGGCATGGGGGACCGGCGACCGGCCGCACCGGTCGACCACGCGGCGTACCGGATCCTCCAGGAGTCGCTGACCAACGTGCTGCGCCACGCCGGGCTGGCGGCGCGGGCGCGGGTCCGCCTGCTCTCCGAGCCGGAATGGCTCGTCATCGAGGTCGACGACGACGGCGTCGGCGCCGGCCCGGAAGAGAGGAGCGGCGGTCACGGGCTGGCGGGGATGCGTGAGCGCGCCGAAGGGCTGGGCGGCGGGTTCGAGGCCGGGGCCAGGCCCGGCGGGGGTTTCCGGGTGAGGGCGCGCCTGCCGCTGGAGGCGGCGTGATCCGGGTGCTGCTGGCCGACGACCAGGCACTGGTGCGGGCCGGATTCCGGTCCCTCCTGGACAGCGCCGCCGACGTCGAGGTGGTCGGCGAGGCCGGCGACGGCGGCCGGGCGGTCGCGCTGGCCCGCGAGCTGCTGCCGGACGTGGTGCTGATGGACATCCGGATGCCCGGCGTGGACGGGGTGACGGCCACCCGCCGGATCACCGACGACGTGCGCCTGTCGGGGGTGCGGGTGGTCGTGCTCACCACCTTCGCCGAGGAGGAGAACGTCTTCGCGGCGCTGCGGTCCGGGGCGAGCGGGTTCCTGGTGAAGGACATCGAACCCGAAGAGCTGCTCCAGGCGGTGCGCGTCGTGTCGCGGGGCGACGCGCTGCTGTCGCCCAGCGTCACCCGGGCGGTGATCGCCCGCTCCGTCGGCGCGAGACCCGCCGGGCCGCGGAGGGAGCCGCCGGAGCTGGCCGTGCTGACCGCCAGGGAACGCGAGGTCGTCCGGCTCGTCGCGGCCGGGTCGAGCAACGACGAGATCGCGACGCTGCTCGTGGTGAGCCCGCTGACCGCCAAGACCCACGTTTCGCGGGCGATGGTCAAGGTGGGAGCCCGGGACAGGGCGCAGCTGGTGGTGTTCGCCTACGAGAGCGGTCTGGTCACGCCCGCGGCGTACTCCCCCCGTGGTACGCCGCCGCGGTAGGCGCGGCCGGAGGGTGTCTTCGTGGGGCGGACGCGTGCCGCCCGCCGGGTGACGACCATTGCGGGTGTTCCTCCTCCACCCCCCACGGGAGAAGATCCATGCGTCAGGAAGAGACACCGTCCACCGCCCGCCGTACGGCCCTGCGGCTGGGCGGCGCGTGCGCCGTCGCCGGCAGCGTCGCCGTCGCCGGCTTCCGCCTCAATCACGGAGACCTCCCGGCGGCCGACGCGCACGCCGCGCTGGGGTTCATCAGCGCCCACCCGTTCTACGCCGGGGTCCACATCGGCGCGATCCTCGGCGTGCTGACCTGGACCGCAGGATTCGTCACCCTCGCGAGCACGCTCACGCACCCGCTCGGCAGGGTACTGGGCAGGATGGGCGCGGCCGGCGTGCTGGCAGGCGCGGCGATCTACGGCACCGAGCACTCCATCGACGGCGTCACCGGGCAGAGTCTGGCGGGGATGTGGGCAGGGGCGGCGCCCGCCGGGCAGGCGAACCTGGACCTGGCCGCCCACACCGCGTTCCAGATGCTGCGCGGCCCGTCCCTGATCGCGATCATCCTGCTGTGGGGGCTGGCCCCCATGCTGTACGGCCGCGCCCTGACGCTGGAGGGCCACCCGGTCTGGCTCGGCCGCGTCGGTCTGGTGATCGGCGCGACGACGGTGGTCTCCTCCGTGGCGCTGCTCATGCGCGAGGACCTGTTCCCCGGATTCCTGGTCTACGGCCTGCTGGTGTCCATCGTCGTGCAGCTGTGGAGCCTGTTCGTCGGCGTCTCGATGTGGCGGCGGTCCCGCGGCACGGCCTCCGCCGGCCTCTCCCCGGCCCCGGTCCGGGACGGGGAGCCGGTGTCCTAGGAGCCGCTCAGAGTTCGGGTCATGTGGCCGAGCGTGAGCGGCGGTGGTGGCGGCAGCGGTTCGGCGTGCCCGGCGCCGAAGGACTGCAGCAGGTACGCCACCAACCGCCGCGACGCCGCCTCCACCCCCTCCCCCGCACCGGCGATGAGGCCGCAGTTGGCCCTGAACAGCAGCATCAGGTCCGCGACGTCGAAGTCGGCCCGCAGCCGGCCCGTGGCCTTGGCCCGCCGTACCATCTCGGCGAAGCCCCGCTCGGCCCGCGACCGCGTGCGCTCGTAGTCGATCGCGTCCGGGAACGTGGTGAGGAAGGCGTCGGTGAACCCCCGGTCGGCGACCTGCATCGCGCACACCTTCTCGATCGCCCCGCGGAACCCCCGCCACGGATCCGGGTCGGCCAGGGCGTCGTCCACGACCGACGCGCACGCCGCCAGCTCGTCCTTGAACACCTCCGTGATCAGGGACTCGCGGGACGGGAACCGCCGGTAGAGGGTGGCCACCCCGACCCCGGCGCGCCGGGCGATGGCCACCATCGGCGCGTCCAGACCGCGCGCGGCGAACGTCTCCCGCGCCGCGTCGAGGATGCGCACCCGGTTGTGCCGCGCGTCCGCCCGCAGTTCCTTGGCCGACGCCAACTGAGAGGGATGATCAGCCATATTTCTCACATTAGCGTAAGTGGACGGGCTCGTCCGGTTAGCGAGCTAGCGTCTCCCGTATGGAGACGAATCAGATGCGTGCGGCCCTGTTCGACCGGTACGGACCGCCGGAGGAGCTGTACGTGGGCACGGTGCCGAAGCCGGTCCCCGCCCCCGGACAGGTGCTGGTGCGGGTACACGCCGTCAGCGTGAACGGCGGCGAGGCGCACGGCCGGACGGGCCGGCTGCGCCTGGTGACCGGGCTGATGCAGCGGGGCTTCCCGAAACGGGTCGGGGTCGACCTCACCGGCGAGATCGTCGCCCTCGGCCCCGGGGTGACCGGCCCGAAGGCGGGCGACCGGGTGTGGGGTGCGCTGGGACGCACGTTCGGGAGCGCCGCCGAGTACGTGGCGATCCGCCCCCGCCGTCTGTCCCCGGCCCCGGCGGGACTCGACCTGGTGACGGCTGCGGCGCTCCCGGTGGGCACGACGGCCATCACGGCGCTGCGCGACCTGGCCGCGCTCAGGCCGGGCGAACGCCTGCTCGTCCGGGGTGGCAGCGGCGGCGTGGGCGTCATCGCGGTACAGCTCGGCCGGGCGCTCGGCGCCCACGTCACCGCCCTCGCCGGGGCGCGCAGCCTCGATCTCGTCCGCGACCTCGGCGCGCACGAGGCGTACGACTACGCCGCCGTCGCCCCGGCGGACCTGGGCGGGTTCGACGTGATCCTGGACACCGCCGGCACCGAGCACGCCGCCTTCCGCCGCCTGCTGACGCCGTCCGGCCGAATGGTGGCGATCGCCTTCGACCAGCGCAGGATCGCGGCGTCCCTGGCGTACATCGCCGCCTCGGCCGTTCACGGGCGGCGGCGGGTGCGCTTCTTCAGCGGCAACCCCACCACCCGGCTCTTCACCGACCTCACCCGGTACGTGGACAGCGGCGCCATCCGCCCGGTCGTGGACACGGTCTTCCCCTTCGAAGACATCGCCCAGGCACACCGGACACTGGAGAAGGGCGGCGTACGCGGCAAGGTCGTCGTACGGATCGCCTGAGAGTCGTACGGATCGCCTGAGAACGGTACGGCGCGCATCGCCGGACACGCCGAACGTCCACCGCGGCGCCGCCGTCGGGAACGAGGACGGCTGGAGCTTGTACGGAGTTCGGCCTACCAGGGCCACCGGCCATGCCGCAGGCAACCCCTCTGATCTCGACTCCGTAAGGCCCTAGGCGGGGACCGGGACCCGAGTGGGAGGCCGGAGGGCGACGGGCGGGGGGACGGGCAGGCCCCGTTCCGCCCACAGCGCGCGCATCCGGTCGGGGTAGTCGGTCACGATCCCGGCCACCCCGAGGTCGAGCAGCTCGGCGGCCCGGCCCGGGTCGTTGACCGTCCAGGGCACCACCGGCAGCTCGTGCTTCTCCGCCTGCCTCGCCAGCTCCACGTCGACCAGGCCGTGCGCGGGCGACAGCACGGTGCCCCCGGCCGCCGCCGCGGCGGCCGGCACGTCGCCGCCGAAGTCGTCGAGGCTCAGGCCCGCGAGCCAGACGGCGTCCATCGTGGCCTGCTCGATCAGCGCGTACCGGGGGACGTCGGGGACGAGCGAACGGGCCACGTCCAGGATCCGCCAGTCGAAGCTGAGGATCGCCGCCCCGTCGAGCCTGCGGTGGCGGGCCAGCTCGGCCGCCACCGCCTCGGTGAACTCCGCGGGATCGGCGGTGAGGTCGGGCCTGGACGGGTCGGACTTCAGCTCCACGTGCACCCGCACGTCGTCCGCGCCGTAGGCGTCCACCAGGCCCAGCACGGCGCCGAGCGTCGGCATCCGGGTGTCGGGCACCGGCACCTGCGTCGCGGCGAACCGGTCGGTCCCGGCGCGGGGGCGCCGGATCCCGCAGTCGAGGGTGCGCAGCTGCGCCAGCGTCAGTGCGCCGACGGGCCTGCCGACGTAGGGGAAGAGCGGGTCGCCGGGGAAGGCCGGCCCGCGGTCGGCGCTGGTCACCGGGGAGACGGTCAGGTCGTGGCTGAGCACCAGGCACCGGTCGGCCGTCATCACGACGTCGAACTCCAGCGCGTCGACTCCCAGCTCCAGGGCGTGAGCCAGACCGGGGAGCGTGTTCTCCGGACGGAGCCCGCGAGCCCCCCTGTGGCCGTGAATCTCGACATGCACGGGGGGACCTTACCGATCTCCCGTGCCGAACGCCCGTACGACACGCGCCCGCCGTACAACGGGCGCGTGTCGCGGGGGTGAACCTCAGGTCAAGGAGATCAGATCAGCGAGTGGAGCTGGAGCGTCTGGGTACGGCCCGGCCCGACGCCGATCGCGGAGATCCGGGCGCCGCTCATCTCCTCCAGCGCCCTGACGTACGCCTGGGCGTTGGGCGGCAGCTCGTCGAACGACGTGGCCCCGGAGATGTCCTCCTGCCAGCCCGGGAGCTCCTCGTACACCGGCTTGGCGTGGTGGAAGTCGGTCTGGGTCATCGGGATCTCGTCGTGGCGGACGCCGTCCACCTCGTAGGCCACGCAGACCGGGATCCGCTCCAGGCCCGACAGCACGTCGAGCTTGGTGAGGAAGAAGTCGGTGACGCCGTTGACGCGGCTGGCGTAACGGGCGATCACCGCGTCGAACCAGCCGCAGCGGCGGTTGCGGCCGGTGGTGACGCCGTACTCGCCGCCGGTGGTGCGCAGCCACTCGCCCATCTCGTCGGTCAGCTCCGTGGGGAACGGGCCGGAGCCGACGCGGGTGGTGTACGCCTTCAGGATGGCGATCACGCGGGTGAGCCGGGTCGGCGGGATGCCCGAGCCGGCGCAGGCGCCGCCGCTCGTCGGGGAGGAGGAGGTGACGAACGGGTACGTGCCGTGGTCGATGTCGAGCAGCGTGCCCTGACCGCCCTCCAGCAGCACGGTCTTCCCCTCGTCCAGAGCCCTGTTCAGGATCAGCGAGGTGTCGGCGATGTGCGGGCTGAGACGCTCGGCGTAGCCGAGGTACTCCTCCAGGACCTTGTCGGCCTCGATCGCCCGGCGGTTGTAGAGCTTGGTGAGGATCTGGTTCTTCTCCTGCAGGGCGACCTCGATCTTCTTCCGCAGGATGCCCGGGTCGAGGAGGTCCTGGACCCGCACGCCCATCCGGTAGACCTTGTCGCCGTAGGCCGGGCCGATGCCCCGGCCGGTGGTGCCGATCTTGGCCTTGCCGAGGAAGCGCTCGGACACCTTGTCGATGGCCTTGTGGTGCGGCATGATCAAATGCGCGTCCGCGGAGATCAGCAGCCGCTCCGAGGAGACACCCCGCTCGCTGAGACCGTCGATCTCGCTCAGCAGCACGCCCGGGTCGATGACCACGCCGTTGCCGATGACCGGCACCACGTTCGGCGAGAGCACGCCGGTGGGCAACAGGTGCAGAGCGTACTTCTGGTCGCCGATGACGACCGTGTGACCGGCGTTGTTCCCGCCCTGGTATCTGACGACGTAGTCCACCCGGTCGCCGAGAAGGTCGGTCGCCTTACCCTTGCCCTCATCGCCCCACTGGGCACCCACGAGAACGACTGCCGGCATCGCTTTTCTCCCACCACAAAAACGAAAACCCCGGACGCAATCGCGACTGGGGCTCTTGCGTGGTGAGAATACCCGAACGGATCCGGTATGGGGATCTCCCGCCCTCCCGGCGGGAGATCCACCGGTGTCAGCGGGAGCCGAGAACCTCGGCCGCCTCGGGGCTCGCGTCCTTCAGGAACTGCAGGCAGCGTTCGGCCTCGTCCTTCTCCCCGATGGCCGTGGCCGCCCGGCACAGCGCGTGCAGGCAGCGCAGGAAGCCGCGGTTGGGCTCGTGCTCCCAGGGGACGGGCCCGTGGCCCTTCCAGCCCGCGCGGCGCAGCTGGTCGAGGCCGCGGTGGTAGCCGGTGCGCGCGAACGCGTACGACGTCACCGCGTGGCCGCCCGCGAAGTACTCGTCCGCGAGCGTGGCCCAGGCCGCCGGGTAGGCGGGGAAGCGCGCGGCGACGTCGGATGCCTGGACGCCGGATTCCAGCGCCTCCCTGGCTTCGGGCAGGTCCGGCAGCCGGGTCGGCGGCGGGCCGGCGAGAAGGTTCTCGTGCGTTTCCATGGGGACAGTCCTACCTCTTCCGTCGGTCCTGGCGGAGAACGACCCCCGGTTGTCCGCGAGCGGGGAGTCGCGGAGGCGCCGCGCCGGGCGTCCGGAGCGGCTCCCCGGCCGCCGGGCGCCGTCCGGGAGTCGCTTCCGGCGCCATCACGTCACACGTCGCCGGGGAACCGCCCCGGCGCCGCGGATCAGGAGATCTTCGTGCCCGCGGACCTCAGGTGCCGGCAGGCCTCGACCACGCGGGCCGCCATGCCGGCCTCGGCGGCCTTGCCGTACGAGCGGGGGTCGTAGGTCTTCTTGTCGCCGACGTCGCCGTCCACCTTCAGCACGCCCTCGTAGTTGCGGAACATGTGGTCGGCGATGGGCCGGGTGTAGGCGTACTGGGTGTCGGTGTCGATGTTCATCTTGACCACGCCGTAGGAGATCGCCTCCTGGATCTCCTCCAGGGCGGAGCCGGAGCCGCCGTGGAAGACGAGGCTGAACGGCTTCTCCTGGCCGTACTTGGCGCCCACGGCCTCCTGGATGTCCTTCAGCACGCTCGGCCGGAGCTTGACGTGACCCGGCTTGTAGACGCCGTGCACGTTGCCGAAGGTCGCGGCGAGCATGTAGCGGCCACGCTCGCCCAGGCCCATCGCCTCGGCCGTGGCCATGGCGTCCCCGACCGTCGTGTAGAGCTTCTCGTTCATCTCGCCGACGACGCCGTCCTCCTCGCCGCCGACGACGCCGATCTCCGCCTCCAGCACGATCTTCGCGCGGGCCGCCTTCTCCAGGAGCTCCTGCGCGATCTGGAGGTTCTCGTCCAGCGGCACGGCCGAGCCGTCCCACATGTGCGACTGGAACAGCGGGTCCTCGCCCCGGGCCACCCGCTCCAGGGAGATGTCCAGCAACGGCCGGACGAACGTGTCCAGCTTGTTCTTGGGACAGTGGTCGGTGTGCAGCGCGACCGTCACCGGGTACTTCTCCGCCACGACGCGGGCGTACTCCGCGAACGCCCTGGCGCCCGTCACCATGTCCTTCACGGTCGCACCCGACAGGAACTCGGCGCCACCGGTGGACACCTGAATGATCCCGTCGCTCTCCGCCTCGGCGAAGCCGCGGAGCGCTGCGTTCAGGGTCTGGGACGACGTCACATTGATGGCCGGGTAGGCGAACTCGTTCGCCTTCGCCCGGTCCAGCATCTCGGCGTATACCTCTGGGGTCGCGATGGGCATGGTGTCATCTCCCTACGAGACGGCTTAAGGCGGCTGGCGCGGGGTCCGGCGCGGACCGCGCCCTTGGTCAGTATCCAGGGTCAGGGTCCGGCCCGATAGTTCCGCCACCGCTTCGCATGCCCAGACGACCTCGCCGATAATCCCCGGCGGGGTAGGCTTCACGCTGATGGACCTCCTGCACAACCTCCTCGACCCCAAGTGGTGGCTCGGCCTGCTGGGCCCGTTCGCCACGGCCGGCGTGCTCGGCATCATCTTCGCCGAGACCGGGCTGCTGCTCGGCTTCTTCCTGCCCGGCGACTCGCTGCTTGTCGCCGCGGGCATCTTCAGCACGGCCGAGGCCGCCTCCGCCATCCCGGGGCTCGCGCCGCTGTCGTTCCCGCTGCTGCTGATCCTGGCGCCCCTGTGCGCCATCGCCGGGGCCCAGCTCGGGCACCACCTCGGCGCCACCTACGGCCGCAGGATGTTCGACCGCCCCGACTCCAGGCTCTTCAAGAAGGAGTACGTCGACAAGGCCGAGCACTACTTCCAGAAGTTCGGCCCGGCCAAGGCGGTGGTGCTCGCCCGGTTCATCCCCATCGTCCGGACGTTCCTCAACCCGGTCGCCGGCATGCTCGGCATGGACCGCAGGCGGTTCTTCCTGTGGAACTGCGTCGGCGGCGTCGTCTGGACCGACGGCATGCTGCTCTTCGGCCGGCTGGTCGGCTCGGCCGTGCCCGACATCGACAAGTACATCCTGCCGGGCGCGATGGTCGTCATCCTGCTCTCGGTCATCCCGATCATCATTGAGATCGTGAAGGGCCGCAGGGGCGGCGTCACCGACGCCCCCGGCGTCCCCGGCGGGCCGGTCGCCCCCGGACCTCACGGTGTCCCGGGAGTCCCCGGCGCCCAGGGCGTCCCGGACTCGCAGGGCGAGGCCGGCGTGGCCCGCCCCCGGGGCAGGCACCACCGCGACGCGTCCTCCCCGTGGGGCGACGACCGGTGGTGACCCCGCGTCACCGCCGGGCCCCGCGCCGCCCCGGGCCGGATCGATCTCAGGCCAGACCGAGGTCCTCCAGGCCGTAGGCGCTCCGGTACGGCAGGCCCGCCTCGGCCACCGCCCCCGTCGCCGCCGCGCCCCGGTCCACGACCACGGCCACGGCCACCACCTCGGCGCCGGCCTCGCGCAGCGCCTCCACCGCGGTCAGCGCGGACCCGCCCGTCGTCGAGGTGTCCTCCACCGCCAGCACCCGCCGCCCCGCGACGTCCGGGCCCTCGATCCTGCGCTGCAACCCGTGGACCTTCTGCGCCTTGCGCACCACGAACGCGTCGAGCCTGCGGCCCCGGGCCGCCGCCGCGTGCAGCATGGCCGTCGCGACCGGGTCGGCTCCCAGGGTGAGGCCGCCCACCGCGTCGTAGTCGAGGTCCTCGGTCAGGTCCAGCATGACCCGGCCCACCAGCGGCGCCGCCTGCCCGTCGAGGGTCACCTTCCGCATGTCCACGTAGAAGTCCGCCTCCTTGCCGGAGGACAGCACCACCTTGCCCTGTACGACGCCCTTGCTCTTGATCTCGGCCAGCAGGCTCTCACGATCGCTCATGGCAACAAGGTTAGGGCGGCCTCCCCGGCACGCCGCCTCCGCCCCGCTCACCGCTCCGTCCCCGCCCGCGCCGCCGTTCCCGCCTCGCGGGTCGCGCCGTACCCGCTCTCCCCGGCTCCCGGGAGGCCGCTTCACCCGGGCCGTGACCCAGGCAAAGGCGTGATCCTGGTTTAGCCATCACCCCGGATGCGGAATCACCGATACTGCTACGCAGAGTAACGAGGAGTTCGCGATGGGTGCGGTAGGGCTTCAAGGAGACGCCGACCTGCTGGCCGCGACGCGGAGGGGGAACGCCGCGGCCTACGGCGCGCTGTACGAACGGCACGCCCCGGCCGCCCGGATACTCGCGCGCCGCCTCGTCCGCGACCCCGTCGAGGCCGAGACCGCCGTCGCGGAGACCTTCACCGCGCTCCTGCTGCTGGTCAGGGACGGCGGCGGCCCACGGGAGGCGTTCCGGCCCTGGCTGCTCGCCGCGCTCCGCCGTACGGTCCGCGACCGCGGACGGGGGAAACGCGGGCCCGGCCGGAGGACGCCCCCGGCGGACCCGGCCCCGACCGGCCCGGAACGCGCGCCGATGGCGCGCGTCTTCTTCTCGCTGCCGGAACGCTGGCGGCTCGTCCTGTGGCACACGGGAGCCGAGCGGGCCGGACCGGCCGAGGTCGCGCCCCTGCTGGGCCTGGCCCCCGACGGCGCGGCGGCGCTCGCCCGCACCGCGCGGGAGGGGCTGCGCCAGGCGTACATCCGGGCCCGCCTGGGCGGGGACCTCCGGATCGGCTGCCGCCCCGCGCTCCGGAAGATGCCCGCTCACCTGCGGGGGGACCTCGAACGGCGCGCCGCGACGGCCCTGGAGGAGCACATGGACGGCTGCGCCGGCTGCCACGGCGTCTTCCTGGAGCTGGCCGACGTCGGCCGGACACTGCGCCGGGCCGTCGGCCCCCTCGTCGCGGGCCCGGCGTTCCCCGCCTACCTCGCCGGGCTGGAACGGGCGAGGGGCGTGCGCGGGCGGTTCCGCCGGTGGCGGGTGCCCGGCTCATGGTGGCGTCCCCTCGCGGCCGTCGCGGCGGTCGTCGCGCTGACCGCCACGGCGACCCTGGCCGCCGCGCTCACGGTGGCGTCCGCCGGCGGCCCACCGGTCTCGCCGTCCGGTTCTCCGCCGTCCGGCGAGCCGTTCCCGTCGCCTGGTGCGCCGTCCCCGGCGTCCCCGGCGGACCGGTGCGCCACCGGCCCGCCCGCCCGGACGCCGGGAGCGGGGAGCGGTCCTTCCCGGCCGTGATCCGCCCGGGAGGACCCGGACACCGGTGGAACCGGCCGGGTGAATCCGCCGGTTACGGAAGACCTCAATAACAGGACAAACTGGTACGGTCTGCGTGGACACACTGGCGTATGGTCAGGCGCGGGTCGAATCGCCGGGATTCAGCCTCAGACGATCAGTTGCTTGATTACCCTGAGGAAGGGCCGCCTGCCTGATCCCTCAGAGGTGCTTTCTGGCTTTCTCAGGCCGAAGGCGGGCCACGTAGGAAGGGCGGTGTCGCGTGGATCGCTGCGCGCTGTTCGTGGACGCTGGCTATCTGCTGGCCGACGGCGCTATGGCCGCGCATGGGACCCGCCATCGCGAGGCCGTCACCTGGGACTACCCGGGCCTGCTGAAGCTCCTCAACACCCTGTGCCGGGAGCGGACCGGGCTTCCCGTGCTGCGCTGCTACTGGTACGAGGCGACCGTCGAGGGCCGCCGCACGCCCGAGCACGACACGCTGGCCGACATCCCCGGCCTCAAACTGAGGCTGTCGCGCATCCGCCCCGGCCGCCGGGAGGGCGTCGACGCGCAGGTCCACCGTGACCTGATGACGCTCGCCCGCAACAACGCCGTCTGCGACGCCGTCGTGGTCAGCGGCGACGAGGACCTCGCCCAGGTCGTCTGCGACGCCCAGGACCTCGGCGTCCGCGTCACCGTCGTGCACATCGGCGCCGACGGGAGCTGGGCGGTGTCCCGCTCGCTCCGCCAGGAGTGCGACGACCTCATCGAGATCGGCGGCGGTCATCTACGGCCCTACGTCACCCTGAGCGGCGCCGCGGCCGACTCGCCCGCCCGCGGCAACGGACACCACGCCGCTGGAAACGGCCAGGTCACCTCACCCCTGACCGGCGGATCGCCGAGCGGCGGCGCGGGCGGCCTCGGCGCCGGCCTGGGCGGCGGCGCGGCCGGCCGGAACGGCTCCATGAGCGGTGCGGGCGGCTTGGGCGGGGGTCTGGGCGGTGACCTCGCCGGAAACGGCACGGGCGGTGGCCTGGGCTCCGGTGCGCCGGCGGGCGGTTCGAACGGCCTGGGCTCCGGTGCGCCGGTCGGGGGGCTGGGCGGCGGCCCGACCGGCCTGGGCGGCAGCGGCGGTACGGCCGGTCCGGGAGGCACGGGCGGGCCGGGCTCCGGTACGCCGGGCGGCGGCTTGGGCAGCCTGGACGACCCCACCCCGAGCAGCGGCATGAACCCCGGCACCGCGGGCGGTCTCGGCACCGGCCCGGGTTCCGGTACGGCGGGCGGCGGTCCGGGCAGCGGCCCGAACAGCGGTGCGCAGGGCGGCGTCACGGCGGGCGGCGGTCTGAGCGGCGGTGCGTCGGGCAACGGTGCGACGGGCGGCCAGGGCATCGGCACCGCATCAGGCGGCGGCCAGGGTGGCGGCGCCACGGGCGACGGCCTGAACACCGGCACGGGTGGCGCTCCGGCCCCCGCCCCTCTGCCGCAGAGGAGGAGCCGGGCCAGCCACGCCCAGACCTCCCATCCCGCGCCGTCCTCCTACTCCGGCTACACCCAGGACCCGTCCTCGTCCCTCCCGCCCGCCACGACGCCGCAGCTTCCCGCCCCGATCTCACCGCCCTCGTCTCCGGCGCCCTCGACCCCCAACGGGCCGACCGGCCCGCTGCCCTCCGCCTCGCCGTACACGTCGAACGGGACCGGGGGCATGTCCGGCTACCAGTCCTCCTACACCGGCCCCCATGCGGCGCCGGTGCCGCTCCAGAGCACGCCCCCGGGCGTCGCCACCACGCTCGCCGACGCGGTCAAGGCCGCGCACAAGGAGGGCTACGACTTCGGCGAGTCCGTCGCCAAGGACGCTCCCGCCCTGTGGCTGGAGGCCGTGCTGGCCCGCAAGCCCCGGATGCCCTCCGACCTCGAGGCCCGTCTCCTCCAGGGTTCCTCCCTGCCGATCGACTTCCTCCTCCACGACGAGGTCCGTCACGCCCTCCGCCGCGGCTTCTGGGACGCCCTCGAACGCGCCCGCCGCTGACGGTCGGGCCGGGGCGTTTCCGCGGGCTCGGGCGGGTCGGTGGTCGCCGGGTCGGGCGGTGGTGCCTGCTTTCAGGCTGGGGCTTTTCGCGTTGCGGAGCGTTTCTGTGGGTTTGGGTGGGTCGCTGCTTGCCGTGCTGGTCGGTGGTGCGCGCTGCGGTGGGTGGGTGTTCCGGCCGGCGTTGTGGCTGGGCTCTGGTGCCGACCGGCCTTCGGCCTTGGTGTCGGGCGCGATGGTTTCTGGCGTTTTGAAGCCGGCCGGAACACCCACCCACCTCCG
>NZ_JBEZNH010000031.1:0-93368 GCF_040653115.1 Streptosporangium sp. NPDC048047
GGCCCCGCACGGGGCGGTGCCGGTGGACCCGGACATGCCCGACGCCCTGGAGGCGGATGAACGTCGCGGTGGGGTGGTCGGGCTGGGAGTCCCAGCGGCAGCCGTCACCGTCCTTGGGCCACGTCACCGTGTCGAACCAGCCCTTGCCCTTGAAGCGGGGAAAGCCCGGCGTGCGCCCGGCCTTGACGCGGGCGAAGAACGCCGCGAACGCCTTGTCCAGGCGGCGCAGGGTGGCCTGCTGGGAGGAGAACGACCACCGTCCCTGCCCGCCCGCATCGTCGGCGCGGATGTGCTTCAACTCCGCCGACTGATCGCCGTAGCGGATGCTCACCCCAGCCTTGGCGTAGGCGGTGCGGCGGTGCTCCAGCGCCGCGTTGTACAGGGCGCGGTGATCCTCCAGGCACGCCGTCAACGCGGCCACCTGCTTGCTGGTCGGGCGGATCAGGAACCTGTACGACCTACGCACGGCGCTGCCCCGTGGGGGCGCGCTCGTGCTGGGTTTCGATGTGGCGCCGCACCGTCTCGGCCGATACCGCGCCGGCCGTGGCCACGAAGTACGACCGTGACCACACGGAGGTGCGCACCTGACGATTCACACGATCACTATGACAGCGCCATCCATCTGACACGCGATGATTGGAGAACTCCGATGCGCAGACACGGCCGATCAGGGCACGATCGGGCCTTGGCGGCCCTTCCGCTCCCGATTCCCCCGTCGCCTGAAGGCGACGGTCCCCTCGGGAGGATCTGATGGCGGGCTGGGCGGCCTTCGACATCAACCAGCATGGTCAAGCCCAGCAGCACTTCGGGCACGCTCTCAAACTGGCCAAGGCGGGTGACGACTCGCTGACCGGTGTTCAGGCCCTGACCGCCCTCGCTCGGCAGGCGATCCACTTGGAGCAGCCCGCCTGGGCCGTCTGGCTCGCTCGGGCGGCGGCCGACACCGCTCGCCGCGCGGACGCGCCTCCACGTGTCATGTCGTTCATGCTGAACAAGGAAGCCTGGGCCACCGCTTTGCGGGCCAGGTCAGCCGGAACACTCGACGTTCACGGTGCCCGGGAGGCTGAGCCGACTTCGGGTCCCCAACCGGATCCGGACGAGAAAGGGCGGGTCAGACGCCCGGAGCGGTGAGGGACGACGCGGCGGAGCGGATGAGTTCGGCGCGGGAGGTGATGCCGAGCTTCGTGAAGATGTTGCGCACGTGGTAGTCGACGGTGCGAGGGCTGACGAACAGCCTCGCCGCGATCTCCCGGTTGGTCGCCCCCTCGGCGACGAAGCGGGCGATCTGCAGCTGCTGGGCGGTGAGCACCTCCCCGATGGAACTGCCCGGCCCGGACACCGGCTCGCCTGCGGCCCGCAGCTCGGCGGCGGCCCGTTGCCGCCAGCGCGCGGCGCCGAGCCGTTCGAAGACCTCCGCCGCCTCGCGCAGGTGGTCGCGCGCCTCCTCGCGGCGGCGCCGGTGGCGCAGGTGCGCGCCGTACAGCAGCGCGGTGCGGGCCCGCTCGAAGTCCCGTTCGCCGCGCGCGTGCAGCTCCAGGGCCGCCAGGTAGTGCTCTCCGGCGTCCCGTTCCGGGGCCAGCAGCGCCCGGCACCGCTCCACCAGGGCCCGCGCCCACGGGCTGCCGACGGTCTCGGCCCAGGTGCGGAACGCCTCCAGGGCGCGGGCGGCGCGCTCGCGGTCGCCGTCGCGTACGGCGGCCTCGACGTAGTGCGGGGCCGACAGCAGCGTGATGGCGCCGTGGCCGAGGCCCGCGTCCGCCCGGCTCATCCGCGTCAGCCGTTGGGAGGCCTGGCCGTACCGGCCCGCCGACAGGTCGCTGAAGGCCAGCGCCCAGGTGGCCACGGCGGCGGCCAGGCCGATGCGGTGCTCGCGGGCGCGGGCCAGCGCGGCCTGCGCCCGCTCCCGGCAGGCGTGCTCGTCGCCCTCGATGGCGGCGTGCAGCGCGAGGAGGGCGTGCAGGTGGCAGACGCAGTTGAGCTGCCCGGTGTCGGTGGCCAGGCGCAGCCCCTCCAGCGCGTTGGCGCCGGCCATACCGAGCCGGCCGGTCCACAGCTCGCTGTAGACGAGCAGCTCCAGGGCCTGCGGGACCGCGGTCACCGCGCCGCGGGCGCGGGCGAGCGCCACCGCGCGGGAGGAGATCGCGTGCGCGGCCTCGTCGTCGCCCAGCATGAGCGCCGCCGTGCCGGCCCAGCCCAGGGCGTCGGGGTCGGCGACGAGTCCGGCCGCGTCCACCACCTGGCGCAACGGTCCGACGGCCCGCGAGAGGTCACCGGAGGCGGCCTCGGCCAGCGCGGCCAGGTAGGCGCGCATCAGCGCGGCGCGCGCGCCGGGCGTGTCGCCCAGGGAGCCCGCCCGGCGGGCCGCGGTGGCCAGCCGTACGAGGTCACCGGCGTAGGAGGCGGCCTCGGCGGCGCCCATCAGGGCGCGCAGGGCCCGCGCGGGGTCGGGCAGGCGCGCCGCCGACAGCAGTGACTCGTAGGCGGTCCCGGTGGCCCCGACCCGCAGGCCGATGACCCCGGACAGGAAGGCGATCTCGTCGGGATCTCCGGCCTCCTCCGGTCCACCGGCATCCTCGGCTCCCTCCGGCTCACCGGGGTCCGCCGCCCTCTCCGGGGCGGTGTCTCCGGTCCTCTCCGGGGCCGGGCGGCCGGGGTCGTCGCCGGACGGACGCGCGGAACCGGCATCGGCCTCGACGCCGGTCGGCCGGCCGGCGCGGTCCAGCAGGTGGACCGCGAGGTCGGTGTGCCCGGCCTGCCAGCGGTCCCACGCCGCCGCGACGAGGCGCCGCCCGCGCTGGGCGGCGGCCGGGGTCAGCTCCGCGGCCCGCTCCAGCGCGACGGCCGCGGCCGCGTAGCCGCTGCGCACCCGCGCCCGTACGGCGGTCGCCTCCAGCTCGGCGGCCAGGCCGGCGTCGGGTTCCAGGGCGGCGGCGGCCCGGTGCCAGGAGCGCCGGTCCGGCGGGCCGGAGGTCTCGGCCAGCACCTGGTGCGCCCACCGCCTGCGGGTCAGGCCCGCCCCCTGGTGGACGGCCGAGCGCATGAGCGGGTGCCGGAAGCGCACGCCCGCCTCCGAGAGCTGGACCAGCCCGGCCGCCTCCGCCGCCTCGATCGCCGAGACGTCGATCCGGGCGTGGGCGGCGGCGCGGACCAGGGTCGCCGCGTCGATCTCCGACTCCACCGCGGCGAGCAGCAGCAGCGTCCGCGTGTCCTCCGGGAGCGCCGCGACCCGGTCGAGGTAGGCGCGCTCCAGGCCGGGGCCGACCGGCAGCGGCCGGGGGAGGGCCGTACGGCCGGCGAGCTGGTCGGGGGTGAGGCCGTCGACGATCTCCCGCAGCGCCAGGGGATTCCCGCCGGTGTGCGCGACCAGCCGGGCGCACACCGCCTCGCCGACCGGTCCCCGGGCGCGCTCGCGGACGAGCCGGCCGGCCGCCTCCGCCTCCAGCCCGCCGACCTGCGCCGTCGGCAGCCCCTGGAACACCGGGGGATGGTCGGGGCGGCGGGCCGCCAGCAGCGCCACCCCCTCCGCCTCCAGCCGGGCCGCGGCGAAGGCGAGGGCGTCGAGGGAGGGGGCGTCCATCCAGTGCGCGTCGTCCGCCACGGCGAGGACGGGGCCGCGCTCGGCCGCCTCCGACAGCAGGCTGAGCACCGCCACCGAGATCAGGAACCGGTCCGGCGCGGGACCCTCGGCCCGGCCGAGGGCGACCGCCAGGGCCCGGCGCTGCGGCTCGGGGAGCCCGTCGACCAGCGGGGTCAGCGGGCGGACGAGCCGGTGCAGCGCGGCGAAGGGCAGCCGCGACTCCGACGGCACCCCCCGGGCCGCCAGCACGGTGAAGCCCCCGGCGCGGGTGGCCGCGTAGTCGAGCAGCGCGGTCTTCCCGGCTCCGGGCTCGCCGACCAGCACCCGCACGCCGCTGCGCGAGGCGGCCGCGGCCAGGATCAGGGCGTCGAGGTCGGCCCGTTCTCGTTCGCGGCCGTGCAGATCGGGGGGTGTGATGGCCGTCACACCCCATAAGTTACTTGTCGGTCACATCCGTGTGAATAGGGGACGGCCAACGGGCCCCCCGGTGACATCACCGGTTCGGAGAAGACCGGTGATGTCACCGGTGCCCCGGAGCCGCCGTCGACGGACTCTTTCGTCGGTGCCGCCGTGTTCGGCGGGCCGTACGAAGGAGGAGAAGCCCATGCGACGAAGGCTGTGGCTCGCCCTGGTGGCGGGACTGGCGATGATCGTCCCGTTCGTCCCCGCCCCGGCCCAGGCGGCCGCCCCCGACCCCGTCATCTTCGTGCACGGCTGGGCGGGAGCCGCCTGGAACTGGGACGTCATGAGGGGCGACTTCCAGCGGGACGGCTGGCCCGCCGACCGGCTGTTCGCCTGGGGCTACAACTCGGCGCAGTCCAACGTCACCACCGCGAACCAGCTCGCGGACTTCGTGAACCAGGTCCGCGGCCGGACGGGTGCCCAGAAGGTGGACATCGTCACCCACTCGATGGGCGGCCTGTCGTCGCGCTGGTACCTCAAGTTCCTCGGCGGCGTCGACGCCGTCGACGACTGGGTGTCCATCGGCGGCCCCAACCACGGCACCAACGCCTCCTACCTCTGCGACCTGCTGATCGTCTCCTGCGCGCAGATGAACTACCACTCGTCCTTCCTGGACCGGCTCAACGAGGGTGACGAGACGCCCGGCGCGGTCCACTACGGCGCGTTCCGGTCGTGGTGCGACGAGATCATCAACCCCGACGACAGCGTGAAGCTGGACGGCGCGACCAACGTCAACGTCGGCTGCATCGGTCACCTGTCCCTGCTGCTCTCCTGGTCGGTCTCCCAGCAGGTGCGTGACTTCGTCCGCTGACGCCCCTCAGAGCTTGCGGAAGGTCCTGGCCTCCTCGGCGGCGGCGACCACGTCCTCCAGCGAGGCACCGGAGCCCGCCGAGACGACCGCCGCGATCGCGCCCTCCACGAACGGCACGTCCGCGATCACCACGCCGGGACCCTCCATGAGCCGGGCGGTCAGCACCGAACTGCCCAGGTCCGGGATCAGGACCACCCCGTCGCCCCGGTCCACCTCCTCGATCGCCCTGGCCACCAGGTCAGGGCTGGTGCCGAGGCCGCCGTCGTCGGTGCCGCCGGCCCCGGCCAGCGGCACGTCCGCGCCGCCGATCTGCCGGGCCAGCCGTACGAGCTCGTCGGCCAGCGGGCCGCTGTGGGAGACGAGTACGACGCCGACCATCACTCCGGTCCTTCCTGGGCACGCCGGGACGGCTCTCCCACCGGTTGCCGGGGCGTCCCCTCCGGGGCGGGCCCGGACCGCCCGCCCGGGACGCCCGCCGTGCGGGACACCGCCGCGTGCAGCGCCCGGACGATGAGGGCGGTGGACGCGGCGCCGGGGTCCTCGTGCCCCACGCTGCGCGGGCCGAGATAGCTGGCCCGGCCCTTGCGGGCCTGCATCGGGACCGTGGCCTGCGCCCCGGCCTCCGCCGCCTCCGCCGCCGCGCCGACCGCCTCCGCCGACGCCCGCCCCTCCTGTACGGCCTGCGTCAGCGCCCGGAGCGCCGGGGCGAGCGCGTCCACCATGGTCTTGTCGCCCTCGGCGGCCGATCCCAGCCTCCGTATCCCGGCCAGCCCGGCGGCCAGGGCCTCGTCCAGGTCGGCGAGGGAGACCTCGGGGGAGTCGCCCAGCGCCTTGCCCGCCTCCCGGAACGCCATGCCGTACAGCGGCCCGGACGCCCCGCCGACCTTGCGGATCAGCGTGTTGCCCACCAGGGACAGCAGCGCCCCCGGGGTGTCCGGCCGGCCGCCGGCCAGCGCCTCGGCGACCGCGGTGAAGCCCCGGTCGAGGTTGGCCCCGTGGTCGGCGTCGCCGATCGCGGAGTCCAGCGCGGTCAGCCGGTCCCGGTCTGTCCGGACCGCCGCGGCGATCCCCTCGACCCACGCGGCGAAGAGGGCGGCGTCCAGGCCGCCGGTCGCGCCGGCCGTACCGGTGGCACCGCCTATACCGGCCGGGCCGCTCATGCCGCCCGCGCCGGCCGTGTCCGTCGTGTCGCCCGGGGCGTTCGTGTCGCTCATCCCGTCGGCGTTCCCCGTGCCGCCCGTGTCACGCGCGCGGTCGTCCGGCCCGGTCACGTCAGCGGCCCCACCGCAGCGCGGGCGTCTGCACCGGCGCGTCCCACAGCCGGGTCAGCTCCGGCGTCAGCAGGCAGGCCGTCACCGAGAAGCCCTGCATGTCGAGGCTCGTGACGTAGTCGCCCACCAGGTTGCGCGACGGCGTCGCGCCCTTCTCCTCCAGGTAGGCGGCCACCTCGGCGAAGGCGACGTACAACTCGATCAGCGGGGTGCCGCCCATGCCGTTCACCATGACCAGGACGTCCCCTTCGAGGGGCATGTCCTCGTGGAGGGCGTCCATCGCGACGCGCACCAGCTCGCGCGCCCCGCGCATGGCCGACCGGGTGCGGCCGGGCTCCCCGTGGATGCCGATGCCCAGCTCGACCTCGTCGTCGCCCAGGTCGAAGGTGGGCACGCCCGCGGCGGGGGTGGTGCAGGCGCTCAGCGCGACGCCGAACGACCGGCTGCGCGAGTTGACCTCCTCGGCGACCCGCCGCACCTCCGCCAGCGGCGCGCCCCCCTCCGCCGCGGCTCCGGCGATCTTCTCGACGAAGACCGTGGCGCCGGTTCCCCGGCGTCCCGCCGTGTAGAGGGAGTCGCGGACGGCCACGTCGTCGTCGACCACCACGGTCGCGACCTCCACGCCCTCGTCGGCGCACAGTTCGGCGGCCATGCCGAAGTTCAGGACGTCGCCGGTGTAGTTCTTCACGATGTGCAGCACCCCGGCCCCGCCGTCCACGGCGCTACTGGCCGCGATCACCTGGTCGGGCACGGGCGAGGTGAAGACCTCACCGGGGCAGGCGGCGTCGAGCATGCCGTACCCGACGAAACCGGCGTGCAGCGGCTCGTGTCCCGAGCCGCCGCCGGAGACCAGGCCGACCTTGCCCGGACGTGGTCCGGAGGCGCGCGTCACGAACTGGTTCTTCACATCGACCCGCAGGTCCGGGTGCGCGGCGGCGAGCCCGCGCAGCGCGTCGGCGACCACCGAATCGGCACTGTTGATGAGCTTCTTCACATCCCGAAGATCTGCCCGTTCGGCGGGGAGGGCAAGCGCCGCGACCGGAAAACCTCGGTGTCCGGGGCCAAAACGGGGTGTGGTTGGGTTGGATCTCGTGAACGTCATCGAGACGCTGGGGCTCGCCGGGGTCGGGGCGCTGGCGGGGGTGGTCAGCACGGTGGTGAGCCTGGCGTCCGTCGTCTCCTACCCGGCGCTGCTGGCGTTCGGGCTGCCCCCGCTGACCGCGAACGTCACCAACACGACCGCCCTGGTCTTCACCGGCCTCGGAGCGGCGGCCGGGTCGCGGCCCGAGCTGGCCGGGCAGGGCGGGCTGGTGCTGCGCATGGGCTGGGTGACGGCGCTCGGCGGCGCCACGGGCGCGGCCCTGCTGCTGCTCACGCCGTCGCGGACGTTCGAGGCGATCGTGCCGTGGCTGGTCGCGGTCGCCTCGCTGACGCTGATCCGCCCGCCCCGGCTGCCCGGCCTGACCGCCGCCACCCGCCCCGGTACGGCGGGCGGCCCTCCCGGCGGTTCTCCCGACAGCCCGTCCGATGACCCGCTCGCCGGTCCAGTCGGCGCGTCACCGGGCGACGCGGGCGGTCCCGCGGGCGGCCCGCCGTACGGCGTGTCCCGCGACGCGGAGGCGGGGGAGCGCTGGCCGGTCCGGGCCGCGCTGTTCGCGGTCGCCACCTACATCGGCTACTTCGGCGCGGCCGGCGGGATCGTCATGTTCGCGGTGCTCACCGCCGTGCTCGACCAGTCGCCGGTCCGGGTCAACGCCGTGAAGAACGTCGTGTCCTCCTTCGCCAACGCCGTCGCCGCCCTCGGCTTCGCGGTCTTCGGGCCGGTGCAGTGGTCGGCGGCGGTCCCGCTGGCCGCGGGGTTCCTGGTCGGCGGGCGGATCGGCCCGGTGATCGCGCGGCGGCTCCCCGGCGCGTCCCTGCGCGTCGTCGCCGCCGTCTGCGGCCTGCTCGTCGCGGCCAAGCTCGCCCTCGACGCCTATCTCTGAACGGCCGCCCCGGGCCGGGGACGACACGGCGCGGAGGGATGGCGGAGGCCTCCGGCGTGTAGGAGGATCCGACCAGGCCATCTCCCGACCTCGGAGGCGTCATGTCGGTGCTGCGGAACCTGGTGGAGAGCATCCGTAACGGCGGGATAGAGGTGATCGACCTGACCGCGCCGCTGTCGTCCGAGACGCCGATCCTGCGGCTGCCGGAGCCGTTCGCGAACACGGTCCCGTTCACGCTGAAGGAGATCAGCCGCTACGACGACCGTGGTCCCGCCTGGTACTGGAACGACTTCACCACGGGCGAGCACGTCGGAACGCACTTCGACGCGCCCGTCCACTGGGTGACCGGCAAGGACGGCGAGGACGTCTCCCAGGTGCCGCCGGAGCGGCTCGTCGCCCCCGCCGTCGTGCTGGACGTCGCGGGCGAGGCGGCCGGGAACCCCGACTTCCTGCTGGAGATCGGCCACATAGAGGCGTGGCAGAAGGCGAACGGGCCGCTGCCCGACGGCGGGTGGCTGCTCTACCGCACCGGGTGGGACGCCCGCTCCCACGACCAGGAGAGCTTCCTCAACGCCGACGAGACCGGCCCCCACAGCCCCGGGATGTCGGTGGAGTGCGCCAGGTGGCTGGCGGAGGAGACCCCGATCGCCGGGATCGGCGTGGAGACCGTGGGCACCGACGCGGGCGCGGCGCACGGCTTCGACCCGCCCTTCCCGTGCCACTCGTTCCTGCTGGGCGCGGGCAAGTACGGCCTGACCCAGCTCCGCAACCTCGACCGGCTCCCGGTCACCGGCGCGGTGGTCGTCGCCCCGCCGCTGCCCATCGTCGGAGGCTCGGGCAGCCCGGTGCGGGTGCTGGCCCTGGTCGAGCGGTGAGCGGCGGCGGGACCGTCGCGGAGACCGTCGGCGCGGTCCTCGCCTCCCTGGGCGTGGACATCGCGTTCGGGGTGGTCGGCAGTGGCAACTTCCACGTGACCAACGCGCTGGTCGCGCACGGCGTGCGGTTCGTCGCCGCGCGCCACGAGGGCGGGGCGACGACCATGGCCGACGCCCACGCGCGGATGACGGGCCGGGTCGGCGTGCTCAGCGTCCACCAGGGGCCGGGGCTGACCAACGCGCTGACCGGCGTCGCCGAGGCGGCCAAGAGCCGGACGCCGCTCGTCGTGCTGGCCGGTGAGGTGACCGCCCCGCGGTCCAACTTCTTCGTGGACCAGGCCGCGCTGGCCGCGGCGGTCGGAGCCGTTCCGATGCGGGTCGGCTCCGCCCCGGACGCCGCGACCCTGACGGCCGAGGCGTTCCGCGCCGCCCGCGACGGGCGTCGCACCGTCCTGCTCGGACTGCCGCTGGAGGTACAGGCGCTGACCGTCCCCGGCCTGCCTGGGGTGGGGGACGGGGAGACCGGCGGCTCCGGGACCGCCGGTTCCACTCGATCCGCTGATTCCGTCCGATCCGCCGGTCTCGCCGGGTCCGCCGGTCTCACCGGCGGGGCGCGCCCGCTCCCGGCCGGGCCCGACCCGGAGGCGGCCGCCCGGCTGGCGGAGATCCTCGCGGGCGCGCGGCGGCCGGTGTTCGTGGCCGGCCGGGGAGCCCGTACGGCCCGGCGCGAGCTGGAGGAGCTCGCCAAGCGGGCCGGTGCGCTGCTCGCCACCTCCGCCGTCGCCAAGGGCCTGTTCCGGGGCAGCCCGTGGGACCTGGACGTCAGCGGCGGCTTCGCCTCACCCCTGACCGCCGAGCTGATCCGTGAGGCCGACGTGATCGTCGGCTGGGGATGCGCCCTGAACATGTGGACCACCCGGCACGGCGCGCTCGTCGGCCCGGACACCGTGGTCGTCCAGGTGGACCTGGATCCCGACGCCCTGGGCGCGCACCGCCCGGTCCGCCTCGGGGTGACCGGCGACGCCGCCCGCACCGCACGGGCCGTCGCGGACCTGCTCGCCGACGGGGCCGGGGCCCGCCCCGCGCCCGTCGTGGCGGACGGGGAACCCGGCGGGACGCGCGCCGCCCCGGAAGGGGCGGGGCCGCGTGCCGTACGGCAGGAGCCCGGGACGCGCGCAGTGCCGGGCGGGGCGGGGTACCGGTCGGAGGCGCTGGCGCTGCGGATCGCCCGGGAGGTCCGCTGGCGGGACGTCCCGTACGCCGACGAGAGCGGCGACGGCCGCATCGACCCCCGGACCCTGACGATCGCGCTCGACGACCTGCTGCCCGCCGAGCGCGTCGTCTGCCCCGATTCCGGAAATTTCATGGGATATCCGGCGATGTTCATGGACGTCCCGGACGAAGGGGGCTTCTGCTTCACCCAGGCGTTCCAGTCGATCGGCCTCGGCCTGGCGACCGCGATCGGCGCGGCCCTCGCCCGGCCGGACCGGCTGGCGGTGGCGGCGCTCGGCGACGGCGGCGCGCTGATGGGCGTCTCCGAGCTGGAGACGGTCGTACGGCTCGGCCTGCGCATGGTGGTCGTCGTCTACGACGACGAGGCGTACGGCGCCGAGGTGCACCATTTCGGACCGGACGGCCATCCCCTGGACACCGTGGTCTTCCCACCGGCCGACATCGCCGGCATCGCCCGGGGTTTCGGCTTCGAGGCGGTCACCGTACAAGCCCCCGGAGACCTCGCGGCGGTGGCCCGGTGGCTGGACGGCCCGCGGGAGCGGCCGCTGCTGGTCCACGCCAGGGTCACCCGGGCGCGCGGCTCGTGGTGGCTGGAGGAGGCGTTCCGCGGCCACTGAGGCGGACCCCGGCCCGCCACGGGCTCCTCGGCCCGTCGCGGGTCCCCGGCCCGCCACGGGTTCCCGGTCCGCCGCGGTCCTTCGGCCTGCCCCGGTCCCACCCCGTCGCGGGACCGGGGCAGGCCGGTGAGCGGGGAAGCTGAGGTACGGTTCAGCCATGGCTGAGATCGTGTATCCCCCGGTCATCGGGGCCGCGCGGACCATGTTCCGCGCGCTGGATTTGAAGATCCGCGTCGAGGGCGCCGAGCGGATACCGAGGACCGGGGGCGCGGTGCTGGTCAGTAACCACATCAGTTATCTGGACTTCATCTTCGCCGGCTTCGCCGCCCTGCCGGCCAAGCGGCTGGTCCGGTTCATGGCCAAGAAGGAGGTCTTCGACCACAGGATCTCCGGCCCGCTGATGCGCGGCATGCACCACATCCCGGTGGACCGCGCGGCGGGCGCCTCGGCGTTCGGGGCGGCCATGAAGGCGCTCAAGGCGGGCGAGGTCGTCGGCGTGTTCGCCGAGGCCACGATCAGCCGGTCGTTCACCGTCAAGGACATCAAGAACGGCGCGATCCGGATGGCCGTGGCCGCCGGGGTGCCGGTGATCCCGGTCGCCCTGTGGGGCACGCAGCGGCTGTGGACCAAGGGCCGCCCCAAGAAGCTCCTCCAGCGGCACGTCCCGGTGACCATCCTGGTCGGCGAGTCGATGCATCCCAAGCGCGGCGACGACTACGACGCCGCCACCGCCGACCTGCGCACCCGCATGACCGAGCTGCTCGACCGGGCCCAGCGGAACTACCCCGAGCAGCCCCAGGGCGTCTGGTGGCAGCCCAGGCACCTCGGCGGGACCGCCCCCACCCCGGAGGAGGCCGCCCAGATGGACGAGGCCGAGGCCAAGGAGCGGGAGGCCCGCCGCCAGGCGTGAGCCGGAGGGCGGGCCGCCGCGACCGCCCGCCCCCGGAGTCCCACCGCGTGGAGGACGCGTGGAGGACGCGCGGCGGGAATCGCACGGGGAGGACGCGCGCCGGGAACGAGCCGGAGGGCGGCCCGCCGCAAGCCGGAGGCAGGTGATCCGCAAGCGGCAGGGTGCACCTTTCCGTTCCATGAACGACGCGCTGGAAAACCTCCTCGACGCCATGGAGCCCGGACCGGCCCCGGGCCCCGGGCGCACCCCCGGACCCGTCGGCATGACCGTGCTCCTGGTCTGCTGGCTCGCCCTGGGCCTGATGCCCTTCGTCTTCGCCGTGGACGACCTGGAACTGGCGACAGGCCGGACCGGCACGCCGGGCACGCTCACCGTCGTCTCCTGCGTGCCGCTGGGGGAGGGGCGCTACGACTGCCGGGGGAGGTTCACGCCCGACGGCGGCGGCGCGGCGATCGCGGTGACGGCCTCGCCCGACTCCACCGCCGGGGACGTCAGGCGCGCCCGGCTCGCCCCCGGGCGCGACCGCGCGGTCCCGACCGGGACGGCGGGCCTGCTGGCCGCGCTGACCATGCCCTTCCTCGGCGCCGGCGTGCTCGCCTTCCTCCCCTACGTGGCGCTCCACGCCCTGCGGATACGGCGGGGCCGCCGGGGCGCGGTGATCTTCGGAGCGCTCCTGACGTCCGTCGCGGTGGCGGGGATGGTGGCCGGAATGGTGGCGTCCTACTCCTGATCCGGAGGCCGGCCGTGCCTTTCCCCGGATCCGGGACCGCTCCTGATCCCGGGGGCCGGTCGTGCTTCTCCCCGGATCCCGGCCCGTTCCTGATCCCGGGGGACCGGCGGCCGGTGGTCAGAGGCGGTCGGCGACGCGTTCCAGCAGGGGGAGCGCCTCGGCGAGCAGGCGCCGTTCCCGGTCGTCCAGGGCGTCGCCGAGCGCGCGCTCCAGCCGTTCGGTGACGGCCTGGGTCCGGCCGTCGTGGGCGCGCGTACCGGCCTCGGTGAGCCGGCTGACGACCTTCCGGCCGTCCCGCGGGTCGGGCTCGCGGGCGATCAGGCCACGCCTGGCCAGCGCGCCGAGCGTCGTGCCGATCGCCTGGGGGGTGACCTGCTCGGAGTCGGCCAGCTCGGCGGAGGTGGAGGGGCCCAGGCGGTGCAGCCGGGACAGCACGGCCAGCTCGGTGAAGGTGAGGTCGCTCGCGCTGTCGGCGACGCCGTACAACTGCCTGATCCGGCGGGCGATGCGGCCGACGGCGATCCTGAGGTCGCGCGCCGTGTGATCCGGCCGGCCGGAATCCGCCGGGGTGTCGTCCATCATGATGCCAAGGTTAGCTTTATCAATCTGACTTTGCTACTTTCGCGTCATCCCGGTATCCCCCCGGCCTCCCCCCGGCCTCCACGGCATCCATCGAAAGGACACGCCCGTGTGCTACGACGCTGACGCCACCCCGCCGGTCGCCTCCACCGGCACGCCCGTCACCTCCGGCCCGCTGACCCTGACCTCCGCCGACGGCACCCGTCTCGCCGCCTACCTGGCCGTCCCCGAGCGGCCGACGGGAGCCGGGGTGGTGGTGATCCCCGACAACCGGGGGCTGGCGCCCTTCTACGAGCGCCTGGCCGTACGGCTCGCCGAGCACGGCCACCCCGCGATCGCCTACGACCACTTCGGCCGCACCGCGGGCCCCTCCACCGAGGGCCGGGGCGACGGCTTCCCCCGCATGGAGGACTACGCCGCGCTCACCCGGTCCCGGCAGCAGGACGACATGACCGCCGCCCTAGGCCGGCTGCGGGAGTACGGCGGCGCCCAGGCGGCCCTGGGCTTCTGCATGGGCGGGCGGCTGGCCTTCTTCGCCTCCGAGCCGCGCTTCGGCCTGGCCGGGGTGGTCGGCTTCTACGGCCACCCCGGCATCGCCGGCCCGTACGGTCCCGGACCCGCCCAGCACGCCGCCGACCTGTCCGCCCCCGTCCTGGGCCTGTTCGGCGGGGCCGACGAGGGCATCCCGGAGAGCGCGGTGAAGGAGTTCGGCGACGCCCTCGTCACCGCCGGGGTGGAGCACGAGTTCGTCGTCTACCCCGGCGCCCCGCACGGGTTCTTCGACGTCAGGGACGACGAGCACGCCGGCGCGTGCGCCGACGCCTGGCGGCGCGTCCTCGCGTTCCTCGACCGGGTGGGCTGAGCGCGCCCCGCCCGCCGACGGCCCCCTCATGGGAGCGCTCCCGTGACAGACTGGGCGTGTTCCGAAGATCGAAGGGCTTGGCCGAGAACCCGTACCCCCCGAGGAGATCCGATGACGGAACCCGTCGTCCTGCCCGCCTTCCCCGCCCCCATGCACTGGCTGCACGAGCCGGTCGCCTACGAGGTGGTGGGAGAGGACGCCCTTTCCATCACCGCGGGGCCGAAGACGGACCTGTTCTGCGACCCCGGCGGCCCCGGCCGCTTCGGCAACGCCCCCGCGCTGGTCGGCCGCCTCGACGGAGACTTCACCCTCGGCGCCCGCGTCCGGCTCGACCTGCTGTCCACCTACGACGCGGGCGTGATGCTGCTGTACGCGGGCCCGGACCACTGGGCGAAGTTCTGCCTGGAGCTCTCCCCGCAGGGCAGGCCCACGGTCGTCACCGTGGTGAACCGGGGGGTGTCCGACGACTGCAACGCGTTCACCGTCGAGGGCGACGACGTCCGGCTGCGGATCTCCCGGCTCGGCTCCGCCTACGCCTTCCACGTCGCCGCGGGCTCGGACTTCTGGCAGCTGATCCGCTACTTCGCGCTGGACGGCGACCCCGAGGTCGGCTTCCAGGCCCAGTCCCCGACGGGGGAGGGCTGCACCGTGCGGTTCGAGGACGTCCGCCACTCCGCCGAGCGCCTCGCGGACCTGCGCGGCGGCGTCTAGCGGCCGGGAGCCCGTCGTCCACGCGCCGTTGCGGGCACGGCGGCTGATCCGGCGCTCCGGCGGCCGGACGGCACCGCGAACCCCTCGCCGGGAAACAGGCTGGAAAATCAGCGGCCCGCTGTGGGAGGCTTCGTGGCCGTCGCATCCGGGTGAGACTGAGGAGATTCGCATGTGGCGGCAGACCGACCCAGGGGAGGCGGGTTTCGCACCCGATTTGGCCGACCGGTTCGATGCCCTGGCCCGGAAACATCCGCCTGGCCCGCATGGCGTGGTGGTGGTCCGCCGCGGCGCCCTGGTCCTGGAGCACTACGGCAGCGGCCCCGACGTCTCCTGGAACACCCCGCTCGGCACGGTCGACTTCGGGCCGGAGACCCTGCACGACGTCCGCTCGGTCACCAAGAGCGTCGTCGGGCTGCTGTACGGCCTCGCCCTGGCCGACGGCCTGGTCCCCGGCCCCGGCGAGCCGCTCCTGGCGGGGTTCCCCGAGTATCCCGACCTGGCCGCCGACCCCCGCCGCGCCCGGCTGACCGTCGGGCACGCGCTCACGATGTCCCTCGGCCTGCGGTGGGACGAGAGCGCGCCGTACACCTCGCCGGAGAACGACGAGATCGGGATGGAGCTGGCGCCCGACCGGATCCGCTTCGTGCTGGAGAGACCGGTCGTCGAGGAGCCGGGCCTGCGGTGGGGCTACAGCGGCGGCGCCGCCGCCCTGGTCGGCGCGCTCATCGCCCGGGGGACCGGGCGCCCGCTCGCGGACTTCGCCCGCACCGCGCTCTTCGAGCCGCTCGGCGTCGGTCCCTTCGAATGGATGACGGGTGCGGACGGGGTCGCCTCGGCGGCCTCCGGCCTGCGGCTGACCCCGCGCGGCATGGCCAGGATCGGCCAGGCCGTGCTCGGCCGCGAGGTGGTTCCCGAGTGGCTCGGGGAGATGCTGCGTCCGCGGGTGCCGGCCTGGGAGGGGACCTCCTACGGCTACCTCTGGTACGTCGCCCCGGACGGGGCGGTCTCGGCCATGGGCAACGGCGGGCAGCGGATCTTCGTCGTCCCCCGGCTCGACCTCGTCGTGGCCGTCACCGCGGGCGACTACAACGGCCCGGAGCAGGGCGCACTGCCCCTGGCCGTCATGGAGGACGTCGTCCTTCCGGCCTTGGACGCCTGAGGCGGCGGACGGGCTCGCGCTCCGGCGCGGATCGGGGACTCTCCATGGATCTGGCGGGGAGGCCGCGAGCCGCTTCTGAGATGCTGGAAATCGCGGGCCCGTCCCCGGGGCGGGCGCCACGGCCCGGCACGGATCGGAGGCTCTCCATGGATCTGGCGGGGAGGCTGAGGCGGTGGTGGGGGGTGCGCGCCGACGCGTGGCGCACCCGGCTGTGGCCGATCCCCGTCGCGGGAGTGGCCCTGGCGGCCGCGCTCGGGGTGGAGCTGCCCCGCCTCGACGCCCGCCTCGACGACGAACTGCCTCCGTGGATGACGGCCTACCTGTTCACCGGCGGGCCGGAGGCGGCCCGCACGGTGCTGTCGGCCATCGCGGGTTCACTGATCACCGTGACGTCGCTGACGTTCTCCCTGACCGTGGTCACGCTGCAGCTGGCCAGCAGCCAGTACTCCCCGCGCCTGCTGCGGACCTTCGTCCAGGACCGGTTCGTCCACGTCGCGCTGGCGCTGCTGCTGGCCACGTTCGTCTACTCGCTGACCGTGCTGCGCACGGTGCGCGCGTCCGCGGAGGATCGGTCGGCGTTCGTGCCCCAGCTGTCGGTGACCGTGGCGTACCTGCTCGCGCTGGCCGGCGTGATCGCGCTGGTGGCCTTCCTGGCTCACCTGGCCCGGCAGATCCGGGTGGAGTCGCTGCTGCGCGTGGTGCACGCGGAGGCCGCCGCGACGATCGCCCGCAACCTGACGGAGGAGGACGGGGGAGAGGACGAGGGGACGACGGTCCCGTCCGGCGTCCCGCCGATGCGCACGGACCAGACGGTGCCGTTGTGCGCCCGGTCGTCGGGTTTCCTGACCTCCGTCGACGAGGAGGAGATCCTGGCCGCCGCGGTCGACGCCGGCGCCGTGGTGCTTCTCCGGCACTTTCCCGGCGACTCCGTGGTCGCCGGCGTCCCGATCGCGGCGGCACGTCCCCTCGACGAGGGCGCGGTGCTGGACCCGGAGACCGTCGGGACGCTGTCCGGACGCGTCGCGGAGGCGGTCGGGACCGGCTACGAGCGCACCGCGGCCCAGGACGTCGCGTTCGGGCTGCGGCAGATCGTCGACGTCGCGCTCAAGGCGCTGTCACCGGGGATCAACGACCCGACCACCGCGGTCCACGCCCTCGGCCACGTCGCCGCGCTGGTGTGCGACCTGGCCCGCCGTGACCTGGGCCCCCGCCTGCTGCGGGACGACTCCGGCCGGGTGCGCGTCGTGCTCCGGCGCCCGGGGTTCCCCACGCTCCTCGACCTGGCGATCACCCAGCCCCGCCGCTACGGCACCGGCGATCCCGAGGTGCTGGCGCGGCTGTTCACGATGCTGCGCGAGGTCGCCTGGTCCACCCACCGGCCCGAGCACCACCGGGCCGTCGCCGATCAGCTCGTACGGCTGTGCGCCACCGCCGACGCCCAGGGGTACGACCGCGATGAGGCGGCGCGGATGGGCGCCCTGGCCCGGTCGGTACGGGAGGCGCTGGCCGGCCGCTGGCCGCCGGAGGCGGGCTTCTGACCGGCCGGCCCGGATCGTGACCAGGCGGCCCGGATCGTGACGGGCCGGGTATCGCGGCGCGGTACCGTGCCCGGCCGGGTTCCGCGGCGCCGGACCGTGACGGGCCGCTCCGGAACCCGGCCGGGCCCCGGGCCGCGGTCCCTACCGCTCCCGGGCCCGCTTCTGATGGCGATCGGCCCTGGCGTGGGTCCAGCCCATCGTGTCGTCCATGATCCTGATGGCCCTGCCGACCGGGATCATGAGGATCACCGCGGCGAGGCAGCCCCAGAACAGCGGCATGTTCCCGATGACCAGGGCGAGGCCGCCGGCCGCGAAGAAGACCAGGAAGGCGCCGACGAACACCCAGGAGATCGGGCGGCCGTGCGGGCGTCCCCGGCCGGAGACGGGCTTCGGTTCGCTGCGCGGCACCGGCCTGAGGGCCGGCGGCGTTTCCCCGGAGGCGTCCGGCGTGTCCCGGGGAGCGTCCGGCGTGCCGTCGAGGGCGCGTGACGTGTCCCCGGAACCGTGCGGCGCGTCCCCGGGGTCGTACGGAGTCTCGTCGCGGTCGCGCCGCGGGTCGTCGTTCATGGGATGCTCCTGGACTGCGTAGACGGTGGTCGCCGGCCGCGGCCCCCTCCGGGAGGGCCGCGGCTCCGCGCGGTTCCGGCTCACCCGGCCCCGGCGCGCCGGGCGAGCCAGGTCAGGCCGGCCAGGCCCGCCGCGGCTCCGGCGACGGTCACCAGACGGCGGTGCTCGGAGACCCAGACCTGAGGGCTGCGGGAGTGCGAGCGGGAGTCGAAGCGCCCGTGCGCGCCGTAGTCCTTTCCACTTTCGTCGTCCGCGGGCTCCCACAGGTTGGCCGGGCGTCCGGCCCTCCGGTGCTCCGGCGTCTGCTGGGAGGAGAAGCCCGTCCTGGCGAGGTACCTGTCGAGCAGGGCGGGCGCCACCCGGTCGGCCAGCAGCGTGGCGGCCGTCATGGCCCCCACCCAGAACTCCTTGCGCTCGGGGTGGTCGGCGGCGAACACGATGGCCCGCGCCGCGACCTCCGGCTGGTAGATGGGCGGCACCGGCTGCGGACGGTTCGGCAGGCGGGACAGCACCCAGTCGAACTGCGGGGTGTTGAGCGCCGGCAGCTGCACCATCGTGACCCGCACGCCGCTCCCGTCATGCATCAGCTCGCAGCGCAGGGACTCGGTGAACCCCTTGATGGCGTGCTTGGCGGCGCAGTACCCCGACTGCAGCGGGATCGCCCGGTAGGCCAGCGCGGAGCCCACCTGGACGATGGCGCCCTCGCCGCGGGACAGCATGCGGTCCAGCGCGGCCTTCGTGCCGTACACGTAGCCGAGGTAGGTGACCTCGGTCACCCGCCGATACTCCTCGGGCTCGATCTCGGTGACCGGGGCGAAGACCGTGCTGAACGCCACGTTCACCCACACGTCGATCGGGCCGAGCTCCTCCTCCACGCGCCGGGCCGCCTCCTCCACCTGACGGTGGTCGGCGACGTCCACGGATATCGGCAGCGCCTGCCCGCCGGCCGCCCGGACCTCCTCGGCGGCGGCCTCCAGCCCCTTCTCGCCGCGGGCGAGCAGCGCCACCGAGTCTCCCCGGGCGCCGAAGGCGCGGGCCGCAGCCCGGCCGACACCGGCGCTCGCGCCGGTGACGACCACGGTCCTGGGACTCTCCTTGGTCATGTCTCATCACCTCGCCGGTTCTCGATACCCGGAGAGGACGGGCTCATACGGGATCGAGGCGCCCACGAGGACCGGGGCCGGTCCACGGGGTCCGGGAGCGTACAGGATCGAGGGGCCGAAGCCGGAGGCGGCCGCGGGGACCCCGGCACGCCGTACCGCTCCCACCGGAGCACGCCACGCCGGGACATTCGCATAAACAGAACCGGTTTTTGTCCAACCATTGCATCCTGCGTGAGTCGTCGCCCCCGGACTGGATACGGATTAAGTGGTGGAATACCAGCCTGAAGAAGGGTGGCGGGAACCATGACACATTCGCCACTGGGAATGGAGCAGCATCCCGACATAGCCGAGATGCGTGCTCGTTACGACCGCGCGACCCAGACGCCGCTCGCACAAGTCGTCGGTGGGCTGACCTTCCTGGCCGGTCTCTACCTGGCCATCTCACCGTGGATCGTCGGCTTCAACGGCCGTAGCACGATCACCGTCAACAACCTCGTCACGGGTCTCGCCGTGGCGGCGCTGGCGGTCGGGTTCACCTCCGCCTACGGCCGCACACGCGGGGTCGCCTGGGTGACGCCCATCATCGGCCTGTGGACGATCATCGCCCCGTGGGTGGTGTCCCCGCACACGGCTCCCGCGTCCGTCATCGTCAGCAACGTCATCATCGGGGTCATCCTGTTGCTCTGCGGGTTGGCGGAGATCGGGATCGGCATGCGGACGTCACGCCACAAGACGTGACGCCGGATCACCGGGCCGCCCGGGAGGACGGCCCGGTCCCCGGCGAGGGAGTGGTCAGGACAGGAAGCCGGTGAGGGCGTCGAGCCAGCGATCGGGCCGGTCTACGTGGGCCATGTGCCCCGCCTCCTCGATCACCACGGCGCGGGCGGCCGGCAGCACCGCCGCCGCCTCCTCCGCCAGGACCGCGGGGAACGTCATGTCCTGCCTGCCGTGCAGCAGGAGCACCGGGACGCCGAGGTCGCGCAGCCGCCGTACGGCGTCATCGGGGCGGGCGGACGGCAGGACGCCGGCCCGCCAGGGGCGCATCCACTCCGCCGAGAAACGCACCTCCGCCAGGCGGTCGAGGTAGCCCGGCAGCGCCTCCGGGCGCCAGACGTCCGTCGCCGCGGAGGCGACCGCCGCCGCACGGGTGAGCTCCGGTCCGGACAGTTCGGGGTCGGACCACACGTCGGCCTCCGCGGCGAGCCGTTCCTCCCGTTCACGCCACCCCGCGAAGGCGTCCGGCGGGACCGGCGGGACGCTGCTGGAGGCGACCACCAGCCTCCGCACCCGCCCGGGTACGGCGAGCGCCAGCCGCTGCGCGAGCAGCCCGCCGTAGGAGAACCCCAGCACGTCGGCGCGGGGGCAGCCGAGCGCGTCCAGCAGGGCGACCAGGTCGCCGACGACGGCGTCGGGGGTGTAGTGCCCGTCGTCCAGGCCCCGCGTGGAGCGCCCGCAGCCCCGCAGGTCGGGCAGGACGACCCGGTGCCGCCCGGCGAGCGCGCCCAGGGGTTCGCGCAGGTACGTGTGGTCCCAGTCCGGCCCTCCGTGGATCACCAGCAGGGTGCGGCCGGCGGGACCCGGGGTCCGCGCGGTGAACAGCTCGACCACGGGGTCCGCGGACACGGCCACGAGGCTCTCGGTGAACATCCCGGCAGTATCCCGGCCACCGTGACCGATCACCAAGACGGCCGAGACGGCGCGGAGGGACGGGGAACGGACACGGATCCCGCCGGTCGGGAGTGACGACGCCCTTGGCGGGGGCGCGTGAGGAAGACCTGCGGAAACCGAGAGAAGTATAGTTATCAGAACTGCGCTTCTCTTGGTGAGGGTGGATGCGTAAGCCTGCCGACATGTTCGACCGCGACCGCGAATGGGCGGCGCTGACGAGGTTCGCGACCGACGACCAGCCGGGCGCCACGCTCGGCGTCGTCTCGGGCCGGCGTCGTCAGGGGAAGAGCTTCCTGCTGGAGGCCCTCTGCCAGGAGGCGGGGGGGTTCTACTTCTCCGCGCAGGAGGCGACCGACGCCGAGTCGCTGGCCCTCATCGGGAACGCGCTGACCCGCCACCTCGACCCGACGGCCCCCTTCACCCCCTCGGACTGGCCCACGGTGGTCGACGTCCTGCTCCGGATCGGCCGTGACCGGCCGGTGCCGGTGGTGATCGACGAGTTCCCCTACCTCGCCCGCGCCAACCCCGCCCTGCCGTCGATCATCCAGGCCGCCTACGCCCCGCGCAGGCCGGAGCGCACGACCTCACGGACCCGGCTCCTCCTGTGCGGTTCGGCCATGTCGTTCATGGGCGGCCTGCTCTCCGGAAACGCGCCGCTCCGCGGACGGGCATCGCTGGACCTGCCGGTGAACACCCTCGACTACCGGCTCGCCGCCGGGTTCTGGGAGCTGACCGACCCCCGGCTGGCGCTGCTGGTCCACGCCGTCGTCGGAGGCACCCCGGCGTACCGCACCGAGATGATCCGCTATGACGCGCCCCGGGACCTGGACGACTTCGACGACTGGGTCGTCAGGGCCATCCTGTCCCCGGGCAGCCCGATGTTCCTGGAGGCGAGGTATCTCCTCGCGGAGGAGCCCGACCTGCGCGACGGCGCCCTCTACCACTCGGTGCTCGCCGCCATCGCCGAGGGCAACAGCGGGCGCGGCGGGATCGCCGGTCACGTCGGCCGCAAGAGCAACGAGCTCTCCCACCCGCTGACGGTCCTGGAGGACGCGGGGCTCATCGCCCGCGAGAGCGACGCCTTCCGGAGCAACCGTACGGACTTCCGCATCAAGGAGCCGCTGCTCACCTTCTACCACGCGATGATGCGTCCCTTCTGGCCGCAGCTCATGCGGGCGACCGCCACCGACCGGATCTGGAGGAGCGCCGGGCAGAGGTTCATCGGCAACGTGGTGGGACCTCACTTCGAGCGGGTCTGCCGGGACTGGACGCTGCACTTCGCCGAGGACCGTTTCGGCGGCTGGCCGTCCGAGGTGACCGCCGGGACCGTGAACGACCCGGCGGGCCGTACCACCCACGAGGTGGACGTCGCGGCCGTCGGCCACGCGGACGGCGGCAGGCCCCCGCTGCTCGCGATCGGCGAGGTCAAGTGGGGGCAGGTCATGGGCGAGGGGCATCTCCAGCGGCTCCTGCGCATCCGCGACCTCGTCGGCCGGAACGACCGGTACGACACCTCCCGCACCCGCCTGCTGTGTTACTCGGGCGCCGGCTTCACCGACGACCTCGTCCGGGCCGCCGGGCGGGGTGAGGTGGATCTGGTGGGTCTCGACGACCTGTACGGCTGAGCGGCCGGAGGGGAGAACCGGGGCTCACCGGGAGCCGGAGCCGGTCCTCGCCGGGGGCGGTCAGGCGATGAGGCCGAGCGCCCGCTCCCGCAGGTCCGCCGGGGCGCCGTTCGCGGAGCCGGCGTCGAACGGCGGCTCCGGGGCGTACTCGATCGCGAGCTGCACGGCCCGCGCCGTCTCCGCGTCGCTCACGCGGGCCAGCAGCGCCAGGGCCATGTCGATGCCGGCCGAGACGCCTGCCGCCGTCACGACCCTGCCGTCCACGACCACCCGGTCGCTCACCGGTTCGGCGCCGAAGTCCGCGAGGGAGGCGGTGGCCGTCAGGCCGGACCCGCCGCGGTCGTCCGGCACCGGCCCGGGGGAGGCGGCGACGAAGGTGACGGTGAATCCGGGGGCGAAGGCCAGCACGGTGTACGGCCCGACCGCGTCGAGGGCGGTGAAGCGGGGGTAGAGGGGGATCGCGACGTGCACTCTCAGTTCTCCTTCGTACGGAACCGGCGGCGGTGGTCGCCGGGTGAGATCCGCCAGTGGCGGCGGAAGACCCGGTAGAGGGTCTCGGGTGTGCCCAGCCCCGACTCCCTGGCCACCCTGTCCAGGGGGTGCCCGGTCGCCTCCAGCAGCCGCCGCGCGGCGTCGGCGCGGCTGCGCTCGACGTAGCGGCCCGGGGAGATCCCGACCTGCTCGGTGAAGACGCGGGAGAAGTGACGTTCGCTCATGCCCGCCCGCTGGGCGAGGGCCGGAACGCTCAGGTCCGCCACGGGGTTGGCGTCGATGAACGCCTGGAGCTCCCTGAGCGGCTCGCTGCGCGGGGTGAGGGCGCGCATCGGCGTGCTGAACTGGCTCTGCCCGCCGGGCCGGTGCAGGTACGCCACCAGCCCGCACGCCACGTCCTTGGCGAGCGCGTGGCCGTGGTCCTCCGCGACCAGCGCCAGGGCGAGGTCCACCCCGGCGAGGACCCCGGCCGAGGTCCACACGCCGCCGTCCCCGACGTAGACGGAGTCGGCGTCCACCTCGACCCTGTCGTACCGGGCGGCCAGGTCCCCGGCGGCCAGCCAGTGGGTGGTGGCCCGCCTGCCGTCCAGCAGTCCGGCCTCGGCCAGCAGGAAGGCGCCCGTGCAGACCGAGGCGGTCCGGCGGGCGGAACGGGCCACCCGGGAGATCTCCCCGACGAGTTCCCGGTCGTCCGTGTGCCCGGCGGCGGACAGGCCGCCCACGACCAGGAGCGTGTCGACCGGCCCGGTGATCTCGCCGAGCGCGGTGCCGGCCGTGACCGTCATGCCGTTGCCCGCGGTCACCGGCCCGGCGTGGACGGCGGCCACCTCCAGGCGGTAGCCGCCCGCGGGGACGAGGAGGTTCGCCGTCGCGAACACGTCGGCCGGTCCGGCCAGGTCGAGCAGCTGGAAGCCGTCGAAGACGACGGTCACGACGCGCTGGTTCACGGCTTTCATGCTGGTCGCGGGCGGTCATGGCGTCAATGACACGGATATTGCAGATCCTGCCATGGCCGGTCGGCCGGTCGTGCCGTGGGGCCGCGGCGTGTGCGCGGCCGGGGCGGGCCGTCCGTGCGCGGCCCGTCGCGTTGGCCGGGGGCGGAGGCGATCGGCCAGACTTGGAGTCCGGAGCGGGGCGGGCCAGGGCGGTCCGTCCGCGCCCGTCGCTGGAGGAAAACAATGATCTTCATTACCGCGAAGTTCCGTGTGCTGCCCGAGCACGCCGACCGGTGGCCCGAGATCACCGCCGAGTTCACCCGGGCCACCCGGTCCGAGCCGGGCTGCCTGTGGTTCGACTGGTCCCGCAGCGTCGAGGACCCGGCCGAGTACGTCCTGGTCGAGGCGTTCCGCGACGGCGACGCCGGGGCGGCCCACGTGGGGTCGGAGCACTTCAGGAAGGCTCAGGAGACGCTGCCGCCGCACCTCGCCGAGACGCCCCGGATCGTCAACGCCACGGTCCCGCAGGACGACTGGTCCCTCCTGGGGGAGATGGCCGTTCCCGAGCGCGGCTGAGCCGCGCCCGCCGCCCGGTCCGGCCCGCTCCGGGGTGGGCCGGGACGGCAGGGGTGGCGGCCCGTACGGGCTTCCGGGAAACTCGCCCTGATCCCGGAGAACCCGTATCGGAAGGGCAGCGCATGAGCAACCCGGTCGTGTCGCGAGAAGAGTGGCTGGTCGCCCGCAGACGGCTGCTGGAGCAGGAGAAGGAGGCCTTCCGGGTGCTGGACGCGGTCCGCGCCCGGCGACGGGAGCTGCCCGCGGTCACGGTGGACAAGGACTACCGCTTCCGGGGACCCTCCGGCGAGGTGGGACTGCCCGACCTGTTCGAGGGCCGCCGCCAGCTCATCGTCTACCACTTCATGTTCGACCCCGCCTGGGACGAGGGCTGCACGAGCTGCTCGTTCCTGACCGACAACATCGGCCACCTGGCGCACCTGCACGGGGCGGGCACCACGCTGGCCCTGGTCTCCCGCGCGCCCTACGAGAAGATCGAGCCGTTCCGCGAGCGGATGGGCTGGGACGTTCCGTGGTACTCCTCCCACGGCGGCGACTTCAACTACGACTTCCACGTGACCAACGACGAGGCCGTCGCCCCGGTCGAGTACAACTACTACGACCGCGAGGCCCTGGAGCGGCGCGGCCTGACCCCCTTCCTGAAGGGCGAGGCCCACGGCGTGAGCGTCTTCGTCCGCGCCGACGGGGGAGAAGGCGGGGACGGCGCGGTCCTGCACACCTACTCCTCCTACGGCCGCGGCCTCGACCTGCTGCTCGGCACCTACAACTACCTGGACCTGACGCCGCTCGGCCGGCAGAGGTACGTCAACGAGTTCAGCCACCACGACCGGTACGGCGCCACCGAGGCGGAGGGCTGCCACCACTGACGGCTCCCGGGCCGGCCATACGGCGCGCGACCCGGCCGGTGGTACGGCGCGCGATCCGGCCGGCCGTACGGCATGCGACCCGGCCGGCCGTACGGCGCGTGGCGCGGCTCGCCGTACGGGCCGCGGTGGATTTTTTCGGCGCCGCGGATCCGCGGGTTGAGCTGGCGGGGAGCGGCGGCACGCGGAGACCGTCCGGCTGCACGGCCGCATGGGCCGGAAAGAAGCGGGAAGTGGGCGGAATGCCCGTTAGGAGATCATTGCGGCTGGTTGCCGCGATCGTCATCTCGGGGTGGGTGAGGGCCGCCTCGCCGGCCCCTCGGGCGTTCGATCGGACACCGTAGACGGGAGGACATGGTGACATCGACCAACCGTGACACGTTGAACGAGGAGGGCCCGGCCGGAACGGGCGGACCGCGCCGGGGCGTCTCGCGCCCGCTGGCCGTCGCCGCGACCGCGGTGATGCTCGCGTCGGGCGGCATCGGGGTGACGGCGGCGTCGGCGGCGACGCCCGTGCCGCCGCCGACGCCCACTCCGACGGGCACGGCCGACGGGACGCCCGCGACGACCCCGCCCCCCGCCGAGACCCCGCCCCCCGCCGAGACGCCGACGCCCACGCCGTCCCCCACCGTGACGGAGCTGCCGGCCGTGCACCCGCTGCAGTTCGGCGGCGCGGCGCACGGCGAGTTCGTGCTGGGGACGAAGGACCCCTGCGCGTTCGTCACGGTGTTCGCCCAGACGGGCGAGGTGACCGCCGTGGACGACGGCTCGATCACCGTGCGCAGCCGCGACGGCTTCGAGCAGGCGTACACGCTCGCCGACGACACCCGTGTCGTGGCGGGCAGGCGGGGGAACGGAGAGGTCCGTCAGGGCGACTGGGTGGCCCTGACGGCGCTGCGGCAGGCGCAGGAGGCCACGGCCGCCTACGTCTACGACCTGTCGCAGCCGGGCAGGCGCGGCGCCTGGTGGTCCCCGCGGCAGGGCTGGCCGAACACGGGCAAGTGGCGGGCCCCCAAGCCCTGCCCCACGCCGCCGCAGACCCCGTCCCCGACTCCGACGGACGGCGCCACGCCCACCGCGCCTACCACCCCGAGCCCGACGTCTCCGGACACGCCGGCCCCGCCGCCCGGCGAGACTCCGGCCCCCACCCCGACCTCCGGCTCCTGAGCTCCGGCGCCCGTCCCCTGACGGACGTCGCGTGACGGCCCCGGTCGCGGCATCCCCGCGCCCGGGGCCGTTCTCCGCGCCAGGGCCGTTCTCCGCGCCAGGGCCGTTCTCCGCACCGGGGCCGGGGGCCGGCCGGCGTTCAGCGCGGCCCGTCCTGGAGCATCTGGCGGACCTGCTCGTGGGAGCACCCGGCGTGCGCGGCGATGCGGCGCAGCGACCAGCCCTCGCCCCGCGCCTGGCGCATCGCCTGACGCAGCGCCTCGTCGGCCACCTCGTCGAGGGCGGCGCGCAAAGTGGCCAGGGAGCGCAGCCGGGCGGCCGGGGCCTGGACGGCGAGGCCGGCGCACGCGGCGCCGACCTGTTCGGTGAGGGCGCGCAGCAGGGGATCGGCGGACGGCTGCCGGTCACCCGGCCGCCGCGAGCGGAAACGGTGGGGGAACATCGACTTCTCCGGTTTCAAGCGGGGATC
The DNA here is from genome assembly GCF_040653115.1 of Streptosporangium sp. NPDC048047. Lineage (NCBI taxonomy): Bacteria > Bacillati > Actinomycetota > Actinomycetes > Streptosporangiales > Streptosporangiaceae > Streptosporangium > Streptosporangium sp. NPDC048047. The sequence goes on from NZ_JBEZNH010000031.1 coordinate 26,786, forward strand.
ATGGCTTCACCTGGAGCGGCGGCCCCGAAGAGCCGCACGGGAAGAGCAAGCGACAAACCAGACGAGAACGCACCGTTGTGCGTCCGCGCCCGACGTCAACTATCTTGACATCCGAAGCGACGGAGAACATCGGCACCGGGCCGGTGGATCATCATAGGAGTGGGCCATGGCGCGGACCGAGCTGGGTGTCGCGCTCACGGCCGCCCGCGACGCGGCCCGGGACGTCCTGGCGGAACGGGCCTCCGCGGTGGACGCCGGGCGGCGCTGGCCCGAAGAGGGCATGGCCGCGCTGCGATCCCGGCTCGGCGGGCTGGTGGTGCCCGAGCGGTTCGGCGGGATGGGTCACGGCCTGCTCGCCGTCGCCCAGGTCGGCGAGATCACCGGCCAGGCCTGCGCCTCGACGTCGATCTGCTTCGGCATGCACCTGGTGGGCTCGGCCGTGATCGCCGCCAAGGCCGACCGCCCCGGGCAGCACGACCGCCTGTCCGCGATCGCCGCCGGGCGGCACCTGACCACGCTGGCGCTGTCGGAGCCCGGAACGGGCGCGGAGTTCTGGCTCCCGCAGACCCGCATGGAGCGGACGGACGGCGACCGGCTGCGGCTGAGCGGCGCCAAGAGCTTCGTCACCAACGGCGGCCACGCCGACTCCTACGTGGTGTCGGCGACGGCTGCCGGACCGGGGGCCGTCCCCGGCCAGTTCTCCTGCGTGGTCGTCGACGCCGACGCCCCCGGGCTGGACTGGGGGCCTTCCTGGCACGGGCTCGGCATGCGCGGCAACGCCTCACGCGGCGCGCTGCTGGAGGACGTCGAGATCCCCCGGGCCGGCCTGCTGGGGGAGGAGGGCGACGAGATCTGGTACGTCTTCAACGTCGTCGCCCCCTACTTCCTGATGGCCATGGCCGGCACCTACCTGGGCGTGGCCGAGGCCGCGCTGCAGGAGGCCCGTACCCACCTGCTGCGCCGCCGGCACGCCCACAGCGGCCGGAGCCTGGCCGCCCAGCCGCTGGTCCAGCACCGGCTGGGGGAGATGTGGGCCGTCGTCGAGCGGACCCGGCGGCTGATCTACCACGCCGCGGCCGAGGGCGAGACCGGTGGTCCCGGGGCCCTGCCGGCCCTGTGCTCGGCCAAGGCGGAGGTCGCCCAGGCGGCCGAGGCCGTCGTCAACGACGCCCTGACGCTCGTCGGCGGGGTGGGATACTCCGACGGCTCCGCCCTGCACCGGCACCTGCGCGACGCCCGCGCCGCGCACGTGATGTCGCCCATCACCGACGTGCTGCGCGTCTGGGTCGGCCGGGCGCTGCTGGACGAGCCGTTGCTGGAGGGATGACGGTGCCGCCCGCGACACCCCCCGGACCGCCGCCCTCCGGACCGATGCCTTCCGGACCGATGCCTTCTGGTCCGCCGTCCCCTGAACCACCGTTTCCCGGACCGCCGTTTCCCGGTCCGTCCGGCCCGTCTGAGCCGTCCGGCCCGTCCGGGCGCCGGCGCGTCCTGCTGGTGCGGGCCGGCGCCGAGGCCGGGGCGCGTCTGTCCGGCCTGGCGGAGACCGGCGTCGAAGTGGTGGACGTCTCCGCGGAGCAGGCCCTCGACCTGCTGCGCGCCGAGGGTCCGCCGGGCGGGCGCCGCCCGACCCTGGTGGTGCTCGGCGCCGAACCGCCCGCCCCGGTCGGCCTGGTGCACGCCCTGCGTCCCGATCCCCGTGACCTGGCCGTCGTCGTGCTGACGACGCCTCACAACCGGGAGCGGGCCGCGGCGCTGCCGCTGCTGCTCCCGGCCCGGCTCGCCGGCACGCTGCCGCACGACAGGCTCGACGACCTGCCGGACCTCGCCCGCCGGCTGATGGAGCAGATCGACCGCGAGCGCGCCTACGCCGCCACCCAGGCCGCCGTGCAGCATGCCCTGACCTCCCGCGGTCCCGCTCCCCGGCAGCCCGGCCGGCACCTGCTCGGCGCGATACTCGGCCAGGCGCTGACCGGCGCCCTTCTGCTCGACCCCGGCCTGCGCCTGGTGGCGTGGAACCACCGGGCCGCCGGCCTGCTCGGGCTGGAGGAGCCCGGCTCCATCGGCCGCTCCCTGGACGGATGGTTCCCCGCCGACGCCCGGGAGCGCCTGCGGTCCTACCTCGGAGGCCCGCCCGCCGACGCGACCGGCCCCGATCCCGCCGGAGACCCCGCGGCCGGAATCCCGGTGACCGGGACGTCAGTGACCGGGACCTCGGTGACCGGGACCTCGGTGACCGGGACCGATCCCGCCGGAGCCGGTCCGGTCTTCACCCGCGTCACCGGCGACGGCGCCGAGCAGGTGCTGTGGCTCAGCCCCCAGCCGGTGACCGACCCCGGCGGGGCCGAGCAGATCCTCGTCCTGGCCGAGGACGTCACCGAGGCCGTCCAGTCGCGGCGGGCCCTGGCGGAACGCACCGGCCAGGCCCTGCTCAGCGGGGAGGTCGCCGCCGCCGTGACCGCCGACGAACCGCTGGAACGGCGGCTGCGGCGGTGCGTCCAGGCGCTCGTCGGCCACCTGGACGGCGCCGTGGCCGCCGTGTGGATCCTCGACCCTCCGACCGGCACGCTGCGCCTGACGGCCGACGCCGTACGGGACGCCGCCCTGGACGACGGGTGCGCCCGCGTCCGGCTGGGGGAGTCGACGATCGGCCGGATCGCCGCCGGGCGCCTGCCGTACGTGACCTCCGAGGCGATCGGCGACCCGCACATCGAGGAACAGGACTGGGTGCGGCGGGAGTCGCTGACCTCGTTCGCCGGATACCCGCTGGTCATCCAGGGGCAGGTGATGGGCGTCCTCGCGGTCCTGGCCCGCCGCCGCCTGCCCGACACCGGCGTGCGGGCCCTCGCCGGGATCGCCGGCCAGATCGCCGTGGCCGTGCACCGCGACCGGCTGCTGGAACGGCTGAGCGCCGCCGCCGACGCCCTGCAGCGCCCCCTGCTGCCGCCGCGGCTGCCCGAGCCGCCCGGTGTCGAGCTGGCCGCCCGCTACCGCCCGTACGGCGACGGCCTGCAGATCGGCGGCGACTTCTACGACGCCTTCCCGCTGCCTGGGGAGCGCTGGGCCGTGGCGCTGGGAGACGTGTGCGGCAAGGGACCGGCCGCGGCCGCCGTCACCGGTCTGGTCCGCCACACCCTGTGGGCCGCCGCCCAGCAGGACCCCGACCCCGGCCACGTGCTCCCGCTGGTCCACCGTGCCCTGCGACGCGAGAACAGCCCGTTCTGCACGCTCGTCTACGCCGTCGTGGACTGCTCCGCCGAGCCCGTCCGGGTACGGCTGGCCTGCGCGGGTCACCCCTCGCCGATCCTGCGGCGCGCAGGCGGGACCGTCACCATGGCCCTGGAGGATCTGGACGGCTACGGCCCGGCGCTGGGCCTGTTCGACGGGGCGCGCTACCCCGAGCACTCACTGGACCTGCGTCCCGGCGACGGACTCGTGCTCTACACCGACGGCTTCGTCGAGGGCGGCGCCTCCCACCGCCAGCGCCGGCCCGACGACCTCGCCGCCACGCTGGCCGCGTGCCTTCCCCCTGAGCCCGGTGACCGGCCGGCCGACCGGATCGTCGAGGCGTTGATGGCCGACGCCCTGAGCCGGTGGGGCGGAGGGCTGCGCGACGACCTGGCGGTCCTGGCGCTGGCCGCCGTGCCCCGGGCCGGGGGAGGTCAGGCCGACAGGGCCCGCACCGCGTCCTCGGCGGTGTCGTAGAAGGACAGCAGCCGGTCCAGCCCCATGATGCGGAAGACCCGGGCGATGTCGGGGTCGGTGCCGGCCAGCGCCAGGGAGGCCCCGGCGGCCTGGGCACTCTGGTGGGCCGCGATCAGCACGGCGATGCCGGTGGAGTCGCAGAACGTCAGGGCCGACAGGTCGACCACCACGCCGGACCCGGTCTCCAGGGGGATCTTCTCCAGGGCGTCCCGCAGATCGGGACTGGTGTGGTGGTCCAGATCACCCGTCACGACCAGCAGGCGGGGGCCGGCGGGGTGAGACCGGAGGGTGACGGTCAGACCGTTGTGCACCATGACTCCTGGAGAGGGACTGCGGTCGGGCGGCGGGCGCGGGCAGGGTGGGGACAACGTTAATGCCCCCTCAGGGGTTTGCCCTATCCTACGTAATCGTTGAACAGGAGGCTTACCGGCCGGGGCGTTGGGGAAGGCGGGCGATGAGCGGACGGGATCGCTCCGGACCGGCGGAACTGATGTTCCCCGGAACCAGTGAGATGGCGCGGCGGATGCGCGCCCACCCGTGGTCCTCGACCCCCATGGGCGAGCCGGACGCCTGGCCGACGAGCCTGCGCACCGCCTGCCGGATCTGCCTGACCTCGCGCTTCCCCATGATCGTCTGGTGGGGTGAGGACCTGTGGTTCCTCTACAACGACGCCTACCTCCCGCTGCTGGGATCGAAGCATCCCGCCCTGGCCAAGCGGGGCGACGAGGTGTGGGAGGAGATCTGGCACACCATCGGGCCGATGCTGCGGTCGGTGATGGACTCGGGGGAGGCGACCTGGTCGGAGGACCTCCTGCTGTCGATGAACCGGCACGGCTACTGGGAGGAGACCTACTGGACCTACTCCTACAGCCCGCTGCACGACGACGACGGCGCCGTGCGCGGGGTGTTCGCCGCGGTCAGCGAGACCACCGAGCGGGTCATCGGCGAACGCCGCCTGGCCGTTCTGCAGGACCTGGGCTCCCAGGCGGGCCGTGCCCGCAGCGTCACCGAGGCGTGCCGGCTCGCGGCCCGGGTGCTGGAGCGGGCCGGCCGCGACGTGCCGTTCGCCGCGATCTACCTGCGCCGGCCGGACGACGACGAGCCGGTGCTGACCGCCATGAGCCCCGAGGGCACGGAGGTCTCCCCCCTGGCGGGCGGGCCCGGTGACTGGCCGGTGCGGGAGGCGCTGCGCACCGAGCGGCCCGTCACGGTGACGGACGTGGCGGAGCGGTTCGGCGCCCTGCCCGCCGGGGGCTGGCAGACCCCCCCGACGCAGGCCATGGTGCTGCCGCTGGCCGGCGAGACCGGCGGCCAGGCCGTCGGGGCGATCGTGCTGGCGGCCGGCGCGGGCCGGGCCCTGGACGAGGCGTACGAGTCGTTCCTCGGCCTGGTCGCGCGGCAGACCGCCGCCCTGGTCAACGCGGCGGTCGCCTACCAGCTCCAGCAGCGCCGGGCCGAGGAGCTGGCCGAGCTCGACCGGGCCAAGACGGCCTTCTTCTCCAACGTCAGCCACGAGTTCCGCACCCCGCTCACCCTGATCATGGGGCCGGTCCAGGAGCTGCGGAGCGCGCTGGCCGGCGCGGACGAGCGGGTGCGGGAGGACCTCGAGGTCGTCCACCGCAACGGACTGCGCCTGGGCAAGCTGGTCAACACCCTGCTCGACTTCTCCCGCATCGAGGCGGGGCGGGCGCAGGCCCGTTACGAGCCGGTCGACCTCGCCGCCGTCACCGCAGAGCTGGCCAGCGTGTTCCGCTCCGCGATCGACAAGGCCGGGCTGGCCTTCGAGGTGGACTGCCCGCCGCTGGCCGAGCCGGTCCACATCGACCGGGGCATGTGGGAGAAGGTGGTGCTGAACCTCCTCAGCAACGCGCTGAAGTTCACCTTCGACGGCTCGATCCGGGTCGCGCTGCGCGGCGACGGCGAGCACGCCGTCCTCACGGTCGCCGACACCGGCGTCGGGATCTCCGGGGAGGAGCTGCCGCGGCTGTTCGAGCGCTTCCACCGCGTCGAGAGCGCCCGGTCGCGCTCGAACGAGGGCAGCGGCATCGGCCTGGCGCTGGTGCGGGAGCTGGTCGGGCTGCACGGCGGCACCATCACCGCCGAGAGCGCCGAGGGCGAGGGCACCGCGTTCACCGTCCGCCTGCCCTTCGGCGCCGCGCACCTGCCCCCCGGGAACATCGTCCCGGCCGGCGACGCGGAGAGGGTCTCGGCCACCGCCGACCCGTTCGTCGAGGAGGCCCTGCGCTGGCTGCCCGGCGACGCGCCCGCCCGGGATGCCGGGAACACCGGGAGCACCGGGGATGCCGGGGGTGCGGCGGAGACCGCCGGTCGGGCCCCGGAGGACCTTCCCGGGGGGCGGGACGGCGAGGCCGGGCGGGCCCGGGTGCTGATCGCCGACGACAACGCCGACATGCGCGAATACCTCACCCGGCTGCTGTATCCGGCCTATGACGTCACGGTGGTCACCGACGGCCGGGCCGCCTTGGACGCCGTCCGCGCCGACCCGCCGGACCTGGTGGTCAGCGACGTGATGATGCCGCTCCTGAACGGCCTGCAGCTGGTCGCCGCGTTGCGCGCGGACCCGCGCACCGCCGGCGTGCCGGTTCTGCTGCTGTCGGCGCGCGCCGGGCAGGAGGCGTCCATCGAGGGCCTGGAGGCCGGCGCCGACGACTACCTCGTCAAGCCCTTCTCCGCGGCCGAGCTGCTGGCCCGGGTGCGGGCCAACGTGGAGCTGGCGCGGCTGCGCGGCCACCACGCCCGATGGCGCAGCGCGCTGATCGACTCCCTGCAGGAGGCGTTCTTCGTCTGCGACGAGGAGGGCGCCGTCATCGAGATCAACTCGGCGTTCACCGACATCCTCGGTTACGACGCGGACGGCCTGCCGTACCGGCCGATCCACCCGTGGTGGCCCGACGAGGCCGACGACCCCGAAGGGCACCGCCTGGTCGGCGACGTCTTCTCCCGGCTCCTGGCCGTCGGGAAGGGCAGGGGCGTGATACCCCTCGCCCACCGCGACGGGCACCGGGTGTGGGTGGCGGTCACCTTCAACGACGTCCTCGACCCCGACACCGGCCGCCGCCGGGTCGTCGGCACGCTCCGCGACGTCACCGCCGAGCACTACGCCGTGCAGCGGGAGAGCGCGCTGGCCGCCCTCAGCGTCCGCCTGTCGCAGGCCGGCAGCATGACCGACGCCCTGCGCGGGGCCCTTGCGGAGCTGCGGGAGGTCTGGCACGCCCGCCAGGTGCTGGCCGTCCTCTGGAACGGCGACGGCGACGGCGACAGCGGGGGCGGCGGCGACCGGCCCGCCCTGACCTCCACCGCCGCCGGAGCCGACTGGCGGACCCTGCCTCCGGAGCTGCGCGCCTCGCTCGGCGTCCTGCGCGGGCAGCCGCCGCTGCGCCCGTCCGCGAGCGGGGCCGGTGGCGCGGGGATCACCCTGGAGCACCCCGCCGGGCTGCTCGCCGTCTGGATCGACCTCGGCCAGAACCGGCCCTTCACCGCCGAGGACCAGACCCTGCTGGCGCTGCTGGCCGGCCACCTCGGCCAGGGCCTGCACCGGGCACACCAGCTCGACCGGCAGCGCGAGACCGCGGTGGCGCTGCAGCGCGCGATCCTCGGCCCGCCCCGGCTGCCCGACGGCTTCGCCGTACGCTACGAACCGGCCGGCCGGCCCCTGGAGGTCGGCGGCGACTGGTACGACATCGTGCCGCTGCCCGACGACCGCATCGGCATCGTGGTCGGCGACTGCGTGGGCCGGGGCCTCGAGGCCGCGGCGGTCATGGGGCAGCTGCGCAGCGCCTGCCGCGCCCTGCTGCTGCAGGAGGCGGGCCCCTCACAGGTGCTCACGGCTCTCGACCGGTTCGCCGCGCAGGTCCCCGGCGCCCGGTACACCACCGTCTTCTGCGGCGTCCTGGACACCGCCACCGGCGACCTCGTCTACTCCAGCGCCGGGCATCCACCCGGGATACTGGTCCTTCCCGACGGCGTCACCCGGCTGCTGCAGGACGGCCGCTCCACCCCGCTGGCCGCCCGCCCCGGCCGGGCGCGTCCCGAGGCCGCCTGCACGATGCCGGCCCGCTCCACCCTGCTGCTGTACACCGACGGCCTGGTCGAGCGCCGCAGCCGCCCGCTCACGGACGGCATCGGCCAGGCCGGCGCCGCCGTCCAGGACGGCCGTTCCAGCCCCATTGAGGACCTCGCGACCGAGGTCATGATCCGCATGGCGCCGGACAGCGGGTACACCGACGACGTCGCGCTGCTGCTGTACCGCCAGCCCGCGCCGCTGGAGGTGGCCTTCCCCGCCGAGTCCGGCCAGCTCGCCCCGGTGCGTACGGCGCTGCGCGACTGGCTGAACCGCTGCGAGATCAGCTCGACGATGATCCAGAACGTCCTGGTGGCGGCCGGCGAGGCCTGCGCCAACGCCATCGAGCACGGTCACCGCCACGCCCCGGGCGACATGATCCGGCTGCGGGCGGTCGCCACCGGCGGAGACCTGCGTCTGACCGTGGTCGACAGCGGGCGGTGGAAGACCCCCCGGCCGGAGATCAACTCCCACCGCGGCCGGGGCGTCGCCCTCATGCGGGCCCTGATGCATCACGTCACCATCGAACCCGGCGCCGGCGGCACCACCGTCGACATGCACACGAGGATCACCCGATGACGACCCCCCTGACGCTGGCCGCCTCCCGGCGCTCCGACGGCACCCCGGTCCTCACCGTCACCGGTGAGATCGACATGAGCAACGCCGGCACCCTGGACGACGCCCTGGCCGGGGCCGCCGGCGACGGCCGCCTCGTCGTCGACCTCGCCGCCGTGGACTACCTCGACAGCGCCGGGCTGACCGTCCTGTTCGAGCACGCCCCGCACATCGAGCTGGTCGCCAACCCCCTGCTCGCCCCGGTCCTGTCCATCTCCGGGCTCGTCGACGTCACCACCGTGCACGGCCTCGGCCCGGGCTTCGACGGCTCCGACGGCTCCGACGGCTCCGACGGCTCCGACCCCGACGGCTCCGGCCCCGACGGTTCAGGTCCTGACGGCTCCGGTCCTGGTGGTTCGGGTCCTGACGGCTCGGGCCCGTCCTGACGGCTCAGGGCCCCGTACGGCCCGGCCCGTCCTGACAGCGGGGGCCGGGCCGTACGGGGCCTTATGGCCTTATAGGGCCTTATGGGGCCGGGGCGGGGCCCCGGCGGACGTCACCGGCGGGCCCGCCACTCGCCCAGCAGCCGGTGGCCACAGGCGGCGGGCGGGATGAGCATGCTGGTGAGCAGCGTCTGCCGTATGTCCTGCCGGGTGCGCGGCCCCGGGGCGATGTGGGCCCAGGCGGACTCCGCGGTCAGCGCCAGCCAGCCCGCTCCGGCCAGCGCCGCCGTGCCGCGCAGCGCCCCGGCGGCCCGCGGTCCGCCGCGCGCGGCGACACCGCCCGCCAGGCCGCCGGCCAGCAGGCCCAGCGCTCCCAGCCCCGTCGTCAGCGCGTGGCGGGGCAGCCGTCCCGGACCGCCGCCGACGGCCGTCCGCCAGGCCGAACCGTGCAGGCGGCGCATCAGCGCGTCGTCGGCGTTGCCGCGCTGGCGGAGCACACTCGCCCACGGCCCGTCGTCCCGGGACGGGTGCCGGGCGACGCGCTCACCCCTGACCAGGCGGTGGCCGGCCGCCGTCACCCGCAGCGCGAGGTCGGCGTCCTGCCGGAAGGCGCCGGAGAAACGCTCGTCGAACCCGCCGACCCGTTTCAGCACGTCCCGCCGGTAGGCCATGTCGGCGGTGGCCCAGCCGGCGTCCGCCGGTCCGCCGGCGGCGCGTCCCTCGCCGGCCGGTCGCCCGGCGGCGCCGCGCCCCACGCCGTCCGGCCGTACGGCTTCGGACGGGGGCTCGGCGCGGCCCCGGCTGCCGGCCACGTCGGAGGGGAGATCCGCCAGGTCGGCGTGGAGCGCCCGCACCCAGCCGGGTGCGGGGATCACGTCGTCGTCGAGGAACACCACCCACGGGGTGTCCGCGGCCCGCCAGCCGGCGTTGCGGGCGGCGGCCCGGCCCCGTCCGCCGGAGCGCACCACCCGGATCCGCTGTCCCGCCTCGCCGTCGCCGCCGGGCGGACACGCCTCCGCCGGGTACGTCTCCGCCGGGTACGCCTCGATCAGGCCCGGCAGCTCGCACATCACGGCGTCGGCCAGGTCGGTACGGGGGTCGGGGACGTGCTCGGGCCGGTCGTCCACGACGATGACGTCGGGACCCGGGTCGATCGCGGCCAGCGTCGCGGCCAGGCTGGGCCGGCCTACGGTCGGGACCACCACGGTGATCATGCGGTGGACACCTCCGCCCGGCGGGCCGCGCACGGGCTCCCGGCCATCGCGGTCGTCACGGCTGACGCGGCCGTCACGGCGGTCGGGGTCGGTACGGCCGTCACGGCGGCAGGATCATGAGAGATCGCGTTCATCACGAGAGATCGCATTGCGCCCCCTTGTTGAGGTACGCGCACGACTACCGAGGGAAGCGCCTTTCAAACCTCGGATTTCCCGCAGAGGAAGGTAGACGAAGGGCAAGTCCCGTCCTGTCCTGGTAAGAAGCCGTTTGGAGAATCCCGGGCCCGGGAAATCGCAGACCATCCCGTATGGCCTTCCGGAGAGCCCGTGGCGCCGGGTCCGCGCTGCCCGTCCGGGGAAGACGACGTCGCCGTCCCGCCTGGAGACACCGCCGGTCCGCCCGGAGGCGCCGTTCCCCGGTGAGCAGGTCCGGCGCGGAGGGTCCGCCGCCGTCCGTCCGCCCGGAGGTGCCCTTGCCCGCCCACCGTCCCGCCGCGGTGCTCTTCGACCGGGACGGGACCCTCGTCGAGGACGTCCCCTACAACGCCGACCCCGGCCGGGTACGACCGGTGCCGGGCGCCCGCCGCGCACTGGACCGGCTGCGCCGGGCCGGGATCCCTGTCGGGGTGGTGACCAACCAGTCGGGGATCGCCGGGGGCCTCCTCACCCCGGACGCGCTGGAGGACGTCAACCGGCGCGTGGAGGAGCTGCTCGGCCCGTTCGCGGTCTGGGCGGTGTGCCCCCATGGCGAGGAGGACCGGTGCGCCTGCCGTAAGCCCGCCCCCGGGCTGGTGCTGCACGCGGCGGCCGTCCTCGGCGTCGACGCCCGCGACTGCGTGGTCGTCGGTGACATCGGGCGCGACGTGGAGGCCGCCCGCGCGGCCGGGGCGCGCGGCATCCTCGTCCCGACGCCGATCACCCTGCCCGAGGAGGTGGCGGCGGCGCCCGAGGTCGCCGCGGACCTCGCCGCCGCCGTGGACCTGATCCTGCGGCCCGTTCCCGCCGAGACCGCGCGGGCCGACACCGAGGAGCCCGCGTGAAGATCCTGCTGTGGCACGTGCACGGGTCGTGGACCACCGCGTTCGTCCAGGGCGGCCACGACTACCTGGTGCCGCTCGTCCCGGATCGCGGACCCGACGGCCGCGGCCGGGCCCGCACCTTCCCCTGGCCGCAGAACGTCCGCGAGGTGCCGTGGGACCGGCTCCGCGACGAGGAGATCGACGTCGCCGTCCTGCAACGGCCCCGCGAGACCGAACTCGCCGAACAGTGGCTCGGCCGCCGCCCGGGACGCGACCTGGCGGCCGTCTACGTCGAGCACAACACCCCCGCCGGGGACGTCCCGCGCACCCGCCACCCGCTGGCCGGCCGCTCCGACATCCCGCTGGTGCACGTGACGCACTTCAACGACCTGTTCTGGGACTCGGGCCTGGCCCCCGCCCGGGTCATCGAGCACGGCGTCGTCGATCCCGGGCACCGTTACACCGGGGAGCTGCCCCGCGCAGGCGTCGTGGTCAACGAGCCGGTCCGCCGTACCCGCGTCGCCGGCACCGACCTGCTCCCGCGCTTCGCCGCCGCCGTGCCGCTGGACCTCTTCGGGATGAAGGTCACCGGCCTGCCGTACGGGACCTTCGAGGACCTGCCGCAGCAGCGGATGCACGCCGAGCTGGCCCGGCGGCGCGTCTACCTGCACCCCTACCGGTGGACCTCGCTGGGGCTCTCGCTGATCGAGGCCATGCTGCTCGGCATGCCCGTGGTGGCGCCGGCCTGCACCGAGGCCGTCGAGGCCGTGCCCGCCGAGGCCGGGGTGATCTCCACCCGCGTCGCCACCCTGGTCGCCGCCCTGGAGGCGTTCGCCGCCGACCCGGCTCTGGCCGCGCGGGCGGGCAGGGCCGCCCGCGCCGCCGCCCTGTCCCGCTACGGCCTGTCCCGCTTCCTGTCCGACTGGGACCGCCTGCTGGCGGAGACGGCCTGACCCGCGTTCACGCGCTCGGTCATCGTGTGGCGTGTTCGACGCCATCGGGTTACATTTATTGCAGATAAGCTTTCGAGTTGGAGGTGCCATGTCCCGTTCCGGAGTCCTGGCCGACGCCACGCGTATCGAGGCGGACAGTGATGACCGCGAGCTCCTGGCCCACGTGGAAGAAGCCATAGCCGCTGAGCAGGCGTCGCTGGTGCTGCGCGGCCCCGACGGCGCCGACATCGAACTGCCCCGGTCGTTGGTGAGCCTGGTCCTGGCCGCGGCCCATGATCTCGCGAAGGGCAACGCCGTTCTCGCTCTGCCGGTGGAGACCCGGCTGACCCCGAACGAGGTCGCCCGGATGCTCGGCCTGTCACGCCCCTTCGTGGTCAGGTTGCTCGATGAGGGTGAGATCCCCTTCCAGCGTCTGCCAGACAGCCGTCACCGTCTGGTCCGCCTTGCGGATGTCCTGGAGTTCCAGGTTCGTCGTGAACGCCGCGCCGAGGGCCGCCGGAGGATCATTGAGATCGCCGAAGAGGAAGAACTGCCCTACTGATCTTTCGGAGGGACTGGCCGATGGCGCGGGTCTTCGTCGACACGAACGTGCTGTTCCCCTTCTCGTTGATGGACCTGATGCTCGCTCTGGCCGAGGACGCGGTGCACACCGTGGTCTGGAGTGACCATCTGCTGGAGGAGTGGGAGCGTGTGATCGTGCGCGAACGGCATCGCTCCACGCATGCGGCGGTGCGCATAAGCACCGCGATCCGGGAGTTCTTCGCCGACACTCGCGTTGACGAGGACGACTACAAGCATCTGCTCGATCAGATGGACGGCCCTGACCTCGACGATCGCCATCACATGGCCGCCGCCATCGCCGGCCGGGCCCAGACCTTGGTCACCTGGAACCTCTCCGATTTCCCCGTGTCCTTCCTGGGCCGGTACGGGCTGACCGTCACCGATCCCGATGCCTATCTGTGCTCACTATTTGGTCGACACCCCGGTGAGGTGACAGGCGTGCTGAGCCGGATGGCAGCGGGGAAGCGCCGTCCGCCCATGACCGTCCTGGATATCGCCGATGCCCTGGATCGGGCGGGGACCTCTGCGTTCGCCCGGCTGGTCCGTGGTCATCTCGCCGCCGATGAGCCGGTGCGATACGACCCCGACTTCGTCCGGAGAACATTGCGGAAAGGTCGTCGTTGATCTTGATCATCGTGGCCTCGATCGTCATGCCGGTTCCGCCAGCACCTCCGCCGGTCTCCGGGCCATCGCCCGCCGGACCGCGACCGAGGTCACCGGCGTCACGAGCGCCGCCACGACGAGCAGCAGGCACAGCGCGACGGCCGCCGATCCGCCGGTGAGGACGTCCCCGGAGACCGCGATCGCGGTGGGGAGGACGGCGGCGGCGGCGACGGCCAGCCCGGCGCCGATCCCGGTCGCCGCGACGATCGCCATCTCCGTCAGGACGATCCTGCGGACCTGCCGCCGGGTCGCCCCCGCGAGCCGCAGCAGGGCCAGCTCGCGTCGCCGTGACAGGACGGACACGCTCACGGTGTTGACGACGGCGATCGCCGCGTAGGCGACGGTGATGGCGACGAGCAGGGAGTCGACGAGCGCCTGCACCCCGAGTCCTGGCCGGAACGCGGCTTCGACGCCTTCGCGGCCCCGCACCACGGCTCCCGGCTGCCCGGCGACGGCGTGTGCGAGCCGGGCCCGGAGGTCGCCGGGCGGAAGGTCCCCGGCGCCGCGGACGACGACCTGCCCGATGCCGCGTCCGGTCGTGTGGGCGGCGAGGAGCCCGGCGGGAAGCAGCAGGTTCTCGTAGCCCGCCCGGTCCTCGAACGTCGCCACGAGGCGCAGTTCCTTCGCCGCGCCGTCGCCGAACCGGAACAGCAGCGTGTCGCCGACCGCGACGCCGAGTTCTCCGGCGTTCGCCGCCGGGAGCGCGACGGCGGCGCCGGTGAGATCGGACAGGGATCCGGTGACGACCTCGTTGGTGAGGACGCGGCCCGCTCCCGCGGCCGTCACCCCGCGCACCGGCCACGGGCGGTCACGGTGCGAGCCGTCGTACGGGCGTTCGATCCAGCCGCCGCTCATGACGAGTGCGCTCGCGGCGTCCACTCCCGGGACCGCCTCCAGGGCGCCGACGAGGCCGGGCCCGGCGCCGCCGGGCACCTGAACCGTGAAGTCCGCGCCGACCGTGGCGACCGACGCCTCCTCCTGGGCCGCGAGCCGGATCGACTGCGCGACGAGATCGCCCCCGCCGATCCCCATCACGAGCGCCACGCAGGAGCTCACCGTCGCGAGCTGGGCCGCGCGCGCCCGGACGTTGTCCGCGCCGAGGGTCCCGAGGCGTCCGCCGGCGAGCCGTACGAGCGGGCGGAGCGTCAGGGTCCCGAGGCGCTGGATCGCCGGCGCCAGCAGGGCGGCGGAGATGCTCCCGGCGAGGACCGCGGGACCGCTGGTCGCGGACACCACGGAGGGGCTCATCAGGCAGGTGACGACGGCGAGCGCGACGGCGCCGATCCCGAAGAGGACGCCGAACGCCCATCGTGCGGCGCCGACGCGGTACGAGGGCAGATCCGCCTCGCGCATCGCGTCGATCGCCCGGGACCGCCGCGCGGGGCGGGCGGCCGACCGCGCGGCGGACCAGACGGCGAGCGAGGTCACGACCAGCGCGACGGCGAGCGGGACGACGCCCGCCTCCAGGCGGAGCGTGCCGGGCACCACCCCCGCGGCGGTGATGACACCGAAGACCAGGTGGGCCAGCGGGATCCCGGCGGCGAGGCCGAGCGCCGCCCCGCCCACACCGACGATCATGGTCTCGGAGACGATGAGTCCCCGTACCTGCCGGCCGGTCGCGCCGGCGGCCCGGAGCAGGCCGATCTCCCTGGCGCGCTGCCTGACCGAAAGGCTCACGGTGGCCGAGACGACGGTCGCCAGGACGATGAGCACGATGCCGCCGAACACCGCCCCGATGACGATCGTGGGGGTGCGCGCGGCCCGGACCGCGGGATCCTCCGCGGCGCCGCGGCCGTCCCCGGTGAGCACCGTCGAGCCGGGGACCGCGGCGGCGGCGCGCCTCGCCACCTCGTCGGTGTCCGCGCCCGGCCGGGGCAGGACGCCGACGGCGTCGACCGGTTCCGTGCCGCCCAGCGTCCGCGCCCTCCCGTCGGATATGAAGATCACGGGGGGTGAGTCCGTGTCTCCGGCGACGGCCGAGACGCGGTGGTCCGCGGCGTCGCCCTGGACCGTGAGCCTCACGGTTCCGCCGGGTTCGAGGCCGAGCGACCGGGACAGGGCCGGGGTGATCGCGATCTCGTCCGGAGCGGCGGGCGCGGCGCCTCCGGACAGCGGGAACGGGCCCAGCGCGGCCGACGACCAGTTCTGGGCCAGGACGGTGACCGCCGACCCGTCGCTCCGGACGGCGGTCATGGGGAAGAACGACACCGGTACCGCGGCGCCGACGCCTTCCACCGAGGACAGCGCGGTCGTCACGTCCGCGCCGAGCCGGTGCCGCTCGGGGTAGGGACGGAAGTCCGTCGTGGGGCGCCCGTCCCCGTCGAGCATCCGGTAGCTCGCGTCCCCGATGACGACGAGCGGGGCGGCGCCGAGGCGCTCGGGCGGCGCGGTCAGCCGGATGCCCGTCTCGAAGAGCGAGCCGGAAAGGACGATGAGGGCCGCCCCCAGCAGCGCGGAGACGAACACGGCGACGAACGCGGCGATCCGGTGACGGATGCCGCTCAGGGCCAGACCGAGCATCAGCGCACCGCCGTACGGCCGGCGGCGAGGTGCGCCAGGAGCTCGGCGACCCTCTCGGCCGACGGGCGGTCGATCCGGCCGGCGACGCGCCCGTCGACGATGAAGACCACGCTGTCGGCGTACGACGCGGCGACGGGGTCGTGCGTCGTCATCATGATGGTCTGGCCGGTCTCACGGGCCGAGTCCTGCAGAAGTTCGAGAACGCGGGCGGCGGTCACGGTGTCGAGTGCCCCGGTCGGCTCGTCGGCGAAGAGCACGTCGGCCTCGCCCGCCATCGCGCGGGCGATCGCGACGCGCTGCTGCTGGCCGCCGGACAGCATGCCCGGATGGTGGGCCTGCCGTCCGGAGAGCCCGACCCGCTCCAGCGCCCGCTCGATGCGCCGCCGGTCCGGGGCGCGGCCCGCGAGGGTCATCGGAAGGGCGACGTTCTGCGCGACGGTCAGGGTGGGGACGAGGTTGTACGACTGGAACACGAAGGCCACCCGTTCACGCCGGAACTCCGTGAGCCGGTCCTCGGACATGCCGCCGAGCGCCTGCCCGGCCAGCGTGACCGATCCGGACGTGGGGGAGTCGAGTCCCGCCGCGCAGTGCATGAGCGTGCTCTTCCCCGACCCGGAAGGGCCCATGACGGCGGTGAACGACCCCGCGCTCAGCTCCAGCGACACCCCGTCGAGCGCGCGGATCTCCTGTTCGCCCGTTCCGTAGACCTTCGTCACCGTGTCGAGTGCCACCGGGATCCCCGTGGACCCGCCCCCGGGCGGCTGCTCGCCGACGTCCATCCGACTTCTCCATCCTCGGCCCCAAGCCGTCAGATCATCACCATAAATAGTGTAATGAATGAACAGTATGAGGCATGCACTGTTTTATCGGGCACCGGTTCCCGGGTGGGGGCACAGCGGGCCGCCCGATCAGTGCGAGGGTCACACGGATACCATGGGACGATGACGAAGGCCCCGCCCGACGCCTCCCACGAGAAAAACGCCGGGCTTCCCGGTGGCCTGCGCCGCGCGTGGGGGGTCGCCGATCCGGCGCCGAGACGGGGCCCCAAGGCGTCGCTGTCGATCCCGATGATCCTCGACGCGGCGGTGTCGCTCGCCGACGCCGAAGGACTCCAGGGGTTGTCCCTCGTACGGATCGCCGAACAGCTCGGGGTCACGACCAACGCGCTCTACCGCTACCTCGACTCACGCGAGGAGCTCGACCTCCTGCTGCGTGACCACGCGCTGGGGGCTCCGGAACGCACGGAACGGACGTTCGACCGCTGGCAGGACGCCGTGGCGGAATGGGCGCGCTCCCTGCGCGCGCGCTACGTGCGGCACCCCTGGCTCGCCGACCTGAGCGTCCGTGTCCCGGTGACCCCGCACGCGCTGGCCTGGCTCGAGATCCTCCTCGAACGCCTCGGCGGCAGCGGCCTGGACGACGTGGGCACGCTGCGCGCCGCGGGGCTCCTCGACGGCTACGTCCGGTGGAGCTCCGCGGCGGCCCGCGATCTCGCCGGGAACCGGACGCCGGTGGTCGAGGGGTCCGCCATCATCGACCTCGTCGGCCCGCTGCTCGTCGAGCGCGGGATGCCGCGGATCGCCGCCCTCTTCGACGGCGGGCTCTACCGCGAGTCGCCGGAACGCCACGAAGACGCCGACTTCGAGTTCGGCGTCGGCTGCATCCTCGCGGGGCTGACGGCCTCCTCGGCCACGTAAGCCACGTAGGGTCCGCCCGCACGTCGGCGGGGCCCGAGCCCCGATCGCCGCGCCCGGTCCGCCCGGTGCCCGGGGCGTCTCCAGCGCCCGGGGGAGGCGGGAGCGGTGGAAAAGGGTGACGCCCGGGTCTCGCCGTTGAGACCCGGGCGTCGCCGCCTCCCGCGACCGGCCGGAGCGGCCGGAGCGGACGTCAGCCCATGTGCGGGTAGCGGTGGTCGGTCGGCGGGACGAACGTCTCCTTGATCGTGCGGGAGTTCACCCAGCGGATCAGGTTGTAGATCGAGCCGGCCTTGTCGTTGGTGCCCGAGGAGCGGGCGCCGCCGAAGGGCTGCTGGCCGACGACCGCGCCGGTGGGCTTGTCGTTGACGTAGAAGTTGCCCGCCGCGAAGCGCAGCCGCTCCGACGCCGTCGCGATCGCGTACCGGTCGCGGGCGATGATCGAGCCGGTCAGCGCGTACTGCGATACGTTCTCCATCTGGTCCATCACCGTGTCGAAGTCCGCGTCGTCGTAGACGTGGACGCCGAGGATGGGCCCGAAGTACTCCTTGGCGAAGATCTCGTCGGCCGGGTCGGCGCACTCGAGGACGGTGGGCCGTACGAAGTAGCCGGTGGAGTCGTCGTAGGAGCCGGTCAGCACGTCGATCGAGTCGAGCGAGCGGGCCCGGTCGATCGCCGCCCTGTGCTTGGCGAACGCCCGGTCGTCGATGACCGCGCCCATGAAGGCCGACAGGTCGGTCGCCACGTCGCCGACGGTCAGCGACTCGGCGGTGCCGACGAGATCGTCGCGGATCAGCGACCACAGCGACCGCGGGACGTAGGCGCGCGAGGCCGCCGAGCACTTCTGGCCCTGGTACTCGAAGGCGCCCCGGACCAGCGCGGTGGTCAGCACCGCCGGGTCGGCCGAGGGGTGGGCCAGCACGAAGTCCTTGCCGCCGGTCTCGCCGACGAGGCGCGGGTAGCCGCGGTAGGAGGCGATGTTCGCTCCCACCGTGGACCACAGGTGCTGGAAGGTCGCGGTGGAGCCGGTGAAGTGGATGCCGGCCAGCCGCGGGTGGGTCAGGGCCGCCTCGGAGACGGCCTGGCCGTTGCCGGTGACCATGTTGATCACGCCCGGCGGCAGCCCGGCCTCCTCCAGCAGCCGCATGGTGAAGTGCGCGGCGAACTGCTGGGTGGGGGAGGGCTTCCAGACGACGACGTTGCCCATCAGGGCCGCCGAGGTCGGCAGGTTGCCGGCGATGGCGGTGAAGTTGAACGGCGTGATCGCCAGGACGAAGCCCTCCAGCGGGCGGTACTCCATCCGGTTCCACACCCCCGGCGACGACACCGGCTGGTCGCTGTAGAGTCGCCGGGCGTAGGAGACGTTGAACCGCAGGAAGTCGATCAGCTCGCAGGCGGCGTCGATCTCGGCCTGCTGCGCCGACTTCGACTGGCCCAGGACCGTCGCGGCGTTCAGCGTCTGCCGCCACGGGCCGGCCAGCAGGTCGGCGGCGCGCAGGAAGATCGCGGCCCGCTCGTCGAACGACAGCGCCTGCCAGGCCGGGGCCGCCGCCAGCGAGGCGTCGATCGCGGCCCGCACGTCATCGGCGGTGGCGTCGGCCGTACGGCCCAGCACCGAGGCGTGGTTGTGCGGCTGCACCACGTCGATGGAGGCGCCGCCGCCCATGCGCTGCTCGCCGCCGATCGTCATGCTCAGGTCGAGCTGGGCTCCGGAGAGCTCCTTGATGCGGTTCTCGAGCGCGGCGCGCTCGGCGCTGCCGGGCGCGTAGCCCAGCACCGGCTCGTTGACCGGAGCCGGGACGTTGGAGATGGCATCCATCACTTGCCTCCAAGGGCACGGAGAAAGAAGGCGATGTTGGCGGGGCGCTCGGCCAGCCGGCGCATGAAGTAGCCGTACCAGTCGTCGCCGTAGGGGACGTAGACGCGCACGGTGTGACCCGCCCCGGCCAGGGCCTGCTGCTTGTCGGTCCGGATGCCGTAGAGCATCTGGTACTCGTAGCCGCCCCGGGGACGGTCGAACCGGTCGGCGAGGGTCTCGGTGATCGCGATCAGCCGGTCGTCGTGCGTGGCCACCATCGGGTAGCCCTCGCCGCCCATCAGGAGACGCAGGCAGCGGACGTAGGCCCGGTCGACGTCGCTCTTGCCCTGGTGGGCCACGGAGGCGGGCTCGGCGTAGGCCCCCTTGACCAGGCGGACCCGCGAACCCGTGTGCGACAGGTCGCGGCAGTCGCCCTCGGTGCGGAACAGGTACGCCTGGAGGGCGACCCCGGTGGAGGGGAAGTCCTCGCGCAGCGCGCGCAGGGTCGCAAGCGTGGAGTCGACCGTGGTGTGGTCCTCCATGTCGAGGGTCATGGTCGCCCCGGCCGCGCGGGCCGCCTCGGCGACCCGGCGGGCGTTGTCCAGGGAGATCTTGTCGCCGTCCGCGCCGAGCGCCTGGCCGACGGCCGACAGCTTCACCGACACCTCGGCGCGGTCGCCGAGTTCCAGTTCGCGCAGCGCGCCGAGGAACGTGACGTACGCCTCGGCCGTCTTGGCGGCCGCCTCGGCGTCCCGGGTCTCCTCACCGAGGTGGTCGACGGTGACGGCCAGGCCGGCACTGGCCAGCCGGTGTACGGCCTCCACCGCCTCCCGGGCGCTCTCGCCCGCGACGAAGCGGTCGACGACCTTGCGTGTCAGGGGGACGCCGGAGACCGCGCGCCGCACGAGCGGCATCCGCGAACCGGCGAGAAGAAGGGAACCGAGCATGCTCTCATGCTAAAACCGCAGGTCAACGAAGGCGCATGTGCATGTGCAACGATCATCCGGCGGTGCTTTCCGACATTTGTCCAAAGTGCCGGACAATGGAACGGTGCTGCAGGAGACCATCGACGAGATCGCCGCCCGGCTGGGCGCTTCGGCCACGCTGGAGGACCGCTCCTTCCAGCTCCTCGCCTACGGCGCCCAGAGCGGCGACATCGACGAGGTGCGACAGGAGTCGATCCTGCGCCGCCGCGCGACCCCCGAGGTGCGGGCCTACTTCGAGGGGTACGGCATCGCCGCGGCGCGCGGCCCGGTCCGCATCCCCGCCGACGCCGCGCTGGGCGTGCTCGCCCGGGTGTGCGTGCCGCTGCGCCACAACGACGTCACCTACGGGTACCTGTGGCTGCTCGACGACGGCACGCTCGGCGACGCCGCGCTCGCGTCGGTGGCTCCTCTGGTGGCCCGGGCCGCCGCGATACTCGCCCAGGAGGCCCGCCGCCGCCAGGACCTCGGTGGGAACCTGCGGGAGCTGTTCTCCTCCGACGCCGAGGAACGCTCCTGGGCGCTGTCCCGGCTCGACCTGCCCGGCCCGGTGGCGGCGATCGCCGTCCGCGGCTCGCTGGACCGGGTGGCCGCGCTGTGGGCCCTGCCGCGCACCGTGCTCGCCGACCCCGGCGTGATCGGCGAGGGCGAGTCCCTGGTCGCCCTCCTCGCCCCGGCCGGCCAGGCCCGGGAGACCGCCCAGCGGGTCCAGGCGATGTACGGCACGGCCGCCGGGGTCGGCGGCGCCCGCGGCGAGCCGGCCCAGGCGTGGCGGAGCTGGCGGGAGGCCGTCAGCGCGCTGAAGGTGGCCGACCGGGTGCCGGGCCTCGCGCCCGTCGCGTCCTGGCCCGACCTCGGGGTCTACCGGACGCTCGCCCGCCTGCCCCGGGAGGCTCTGCGGGAGCTGGCCGAGGAGACCGTGGCGCTGGCCCGCGATCCGGAGGTGGCCAGGACGGTGGAGGAGTACCTCGACCGCGCGGGACACGTCCAGCAGACCGCGGCCGCGCTCGGCGTGCACCGCCAGACGCTCTACTACCGGCTCGCCAAGGCCGGGCGGCTCACCGGCCGCGACCTCGACGACGGCGCGGACCGGCTGCTGGTCCACCTCTCCCTCAAGGCGGCCCGCCTGCTCTGAGCCTCACCCCGCCTGAAGCCCCGCCCCGTTCCGAGCCCCGCGGCGCCGTACGGAGGGACCGGCCGTACGGAGCGGACCGCCGTACGGAGGGACCGGCCGGGCGGACCGGACCGCCGTACGGAGCGGACCGGCCGGGCGGGGGCGGAGGAGCAAAAAAACAGGGCCCCGAAGGGCCCTGGATTTCGGGTCCCCCGAAGGGGACCCGGCGGTCGTCCGCCGGCGGCGTCGGCGGACTAGGCGGCCATCGCGTGCCGCGTGGCGAGCAGGCCCTCGTACACCTGGGCGAACTCCTGGGCGATCCGCTCCCACGAGTAGCGCGAGCGGGCCCGGTCGGCGCCGGCGAAGCCGAGCGCGGTGCGGCGGGTGGGGTCGGCGAGCAGCTCCCGGGCGAGCCGGGCGGTCTGCGCCGGACGGTCGGCCGGCACCAGCAGGCCGGTCACGCCGTCGACGACGGAGTCGAGGTGGGCGCCCACGGAGGAGGCGATCACCGGAACCCCGCACGCCATGGACTCCAGCGCCACCGCGCCGCCGGCCGCCTCGCGCGGCAGCGACAGCACCACGTCGGCGCTGCGCATCAGCTTGGCCACCGAGGCGTGCGGCACGTGCCCGAGGAACGTGACGCGGTCCTCCAGCCGCATCTCCTTGGCCAGCAGCATCAGCCGGTGCGCCTCGGCGTCGTGCTCCAGCTCCGCGGCGGCGGGACCGCCCGCGATGAGCAGCTCGGCCTCCGGGACGCCCTCCAGGGCGCGCAGCGCGGTGTGGGCGCCCTGGCCCGGGGCCAGCGAGCCGACGTGCAGCAGGCGCGGCCGGTTGGCGCGGGCCGCGGCCGGGCCCTGGCGGCGGAAGCGCTCGACGTCGACGCCGCAGGGGATCACCGAGATCGCGTTGCGCGGCACGCCCAGCCGGATCATCTCGGACTCCTCGTCGCCGCAGCCGGCGACCACCGCGGCGGCCCGGCGGGCGATCGCGCGCTGCACGCGGACCTTCTTGGCGTCACGGGTGCGGCGGGCGCCGAAGCTCTGCACGAGCGGCACGTCGAGGCCGTCCGCGCCGGCGATGGCGGCCAGCCCGCCGATCCAGGAGCGGGCGTGGACGACGTCGGGGCGCTCCTGGCACCAGCGGCGCGTCAGCTGCTCGCCGAGGCCCGACAGGTGAGGCAGCAGGCCGTCCTCGGGAAGGTCGTGGGCGGGCCCGGCGGAGAGGTTCTCCAGGGTGACGCCGGGGGAGACGCGGACGCGGTCCCGGTCGTCCTCGGAGGTCTTGCGGGAGTAGACGGTGACCTTGTGGTCACGGCCGAGCTCGCGGGCGACGGACAGAAGGTGCTCACGCTGCGCGGCGATGTCCGACCGGCTCTGAGAAGGAGACACGGTGTCGAAGGAGACGAATGCAATGTTCATGGCACACCTCTGGGAGGACGTATAGGCGTGGGGAGCCTGTGATTCCTTCAGGGGTGCCTGCGTCTTAGGCACTCATCTGTATGAGAAAAACCATACCCCTTTATCCGGCGAAGGCAAACCCGCCCTGCCGCGGACGGGCCGGCGGGCGGATCGCCAGGCTTCCTGACCAGGCGATCCGCCGGCCGGGACGGGATCCGCGCCGGGTAGGCCCGCTCCCGTGGACGACCGCCCGCGGGAGCGGCTCACACCGCGCGCAGGGCCAGAATGACGACCTCGTCCCAGACCCGCCCGCCGGAGAAGGCGTTCCGGTCGTCCTCGATGGCCTTGACCACCGTGGCCGGAGCCTGCGCCGTCGACCGGGCCAGCACGTCGGCCAGGCGGTCCTCGCCGTACGGCTCGCCCTGCTCGTTCTGGGAGGCCACCAGTCCGTCGGAGTAGAAGACCAGGGTCTGGCCCCTGGTGAGGGTGATCTCCTCGCCGAACATCTCCGCCTCGGGGTCGATGCCGAGCGGAACCCCGCCGCCGGCGGTGAAACGCACCCCGCCGTCGGGCTGCAGCAGCGCGGCCGGGTGGTGCCCGGCGCTGGCGAGTTTGATCTTTCGGCCCCGGACGAACCCGGCCGCCGCCATCACGAACATGCCGCTGTTCTGCGCGGTCAGCGCCTGGTTCATCTTGCGCAGCGCCTCGGCCGGATCGGACTCCCAGACGCTGAGCACGCGCAGGCCGTTGCGGACCATGGCGGTGACCGGCGCGGCCTCCTCGCTCTTGCCCACCGCGCCGCCCAGTGCGAAGCCCCAGCCGTCGCGCACCGGGAAGGCGTCGTAGAACTCCGCGCCGACCGAGGAGGAGCCCGCGTGGTAGACCGCCGCGGCCTCGAAGCCCGGGATGTCCGGCAGGGCGCGGGGGACCACGCTGGTGCGCAGCGCCTCGGCGGCCTGGAACCGCGTCTGGAAGTTGCGGCGGGCCCGCAGCGCCAGCCCGAGGTGGACGCCGATCTCCTCCATCAGGCCGAGGTCGGCCAGCGTGAACGGCTCGCGGTCGCGCAGCCGTACCAGGGTCAGCGCGCCCAGCGCGCCCGCCTCGCCCTGGATCGGCACGATCAGCACCGACGCGGCGCCCATGACCCGCAGCAGCGGCGGGCCGCCCGGGACCGACCCGAGCAGCGTGTCGTCCTCCAGCATCTCGTGGACCACGCCCGACCCGCCGGTGAGCACGTGGGCGACGGCCGGCGCGGTCAGCGGGTTGAGCCCCTCGACCACGCGGACCAGCTCGGTCACCGGCTTGTCGCTCGGGCCGAGCACGGTGGCCCGCCGGGGCATGCCGTCCCGGACCACGTCGGCGATCACCCAGTCGGCGGCCTCGGCCGCCAGCAGCCGGGCGGCCCGGGTGACGGTCACCGGCTGGCGCAGGCTCTCCTCGTCGAGCAGTATGCGGGTCATCCTGGCCAGCAGCTCCTGGCGGCGGGCGGCGGCCAGCATCAGCGAGGCGTCCGACCGGGCCACCGGACCGGCGGGCGCGCCGGAGACCTGCGTCTCCAGCGGCAGGACCACGATCGCGATCATCGCCTGCGGCTCGCCCGGCATCGCCAGCCGGGTCACCGCGAGCTGCACCGTGTGCGCCCGGCCCTGGTGGGCCAGCCGGGTCTGGAACGTCGCGGTCTCGGCTCCGCGCTGCACCGCCGTCAGGTGCGAGCGGAACGCCGCCCGCCGCGAGACGTCCACGAACAGCGGGAAGGAACGACCGATCAGGTAACCCGCGGGGCTGCCCAGCATCCGGGAGGTCTCCGCGCTGATCCGCCGGACCACCCCGGAGCCGTCCAGCACCACCACGGGGACCGGGAAGGTGCGGAACACCTGCCGCAGCAGCTTCAGCTCGCGCTGCGAGCCGCTCTCCCGCTCCCCGGAACGGCGGGGCGCCCTGCGCAGCTCGCGCAGGGACGCCTCCAGCAGCTCCCCGGCGGTGTCGAGCTCGGCGAGCGCCGCGTCGAGTGTGGACCGGGGGTCGGCGGGGTAGGCGGACCTCGCCTCACGCAGGGAGGAGACCCTGGTCGTGAGCGCGTTCAGCGCGTGCTCCAGGGCCTGAAGGCCAATGGCGTCGGTCAATGCTCGTCCTCGTCAGCGGCCGTGAGGCGGGTTTCGTCGTAGACGGTACGCCACCCGGTGGGCCGAATCGATGCGCGGTCGGATAGTGGTTAAGTTAGCGACATCGGGAAGGGAATTCGCGCCATGGACATGGTCACACCTGTCCTCGCCCGAGACCTCGCGGCCCTGGGCAGGGTGAACGAGGAGACATCGAGCGAGAGCGTGCTACGCGGCCTGACCGCGACTCTGGCGGGTGGGGTGCCCGGCTGCGCGGGCGGTTCCGCCGAGCTGTGGCGCGAGGAACGCCTTGTGGTGTCGGCCTCGCACAGCGAGCTCGTCGTGCTCGTCGACAGCGAGGGCGACCTGGGGGAGGGGCCCTCCGCCGAGGCGCGGGCGACCGGCCGCCACGTGATCGTCCAGGACGTCCTGCGCGACCCTCGCTGGCCCGCCTACACCGGCATGGCGGTCCGTTTCGGGGTCCGCTCGATCCTGGCCCTGCCGATCACCGTCGAGCGCGCCGTCCTCGTCCTCGGCCTGTACGGCGTGCGGCCCGGGGCGTTCGCGGCCCGCAACGTCCCGCCGCTGGCCGACATGCTCGCCGAGCAGGTCAGCGTGGCCCTGGCCAACATGTGGGACTACGACGAGGTCCGCACCGACGCCGCCCAGATGCAGGAGGCGCTGGCCGGCCGGGCGATCATCGACCAGGCCAAGGGCATCATCATGAAGTCCAGCGGGTGCTCGGCCGAGGCGGCCTTCGACGAGCTGCGCCGCATCTCCCAGCACCACCAGGTGAAGGTGGTGGACCTGGCCCGGCTGCTGGTCGACGAGCACCAGCGCAACCAGCGCGACCGCCCCGAGGAGAGCCACGAGGAGAGCCACGAGGAGGCCGGCTGAGGCCGGGCGCGGCCGGAGCCGCGCCCGGCCTCAGCCGAAGGCGGCGAGCGCGTCGTCGATCGTGTCGTAGAGCGGCAGCCGCTGGGCCAGCCCGGTGATCCACATCACCTTGGTCTTGGCGTACTCCACCCCGATGAGCGCGAACTTCCCGCCCGCACCGGTGCTGAGCTGCCAGTGGTGGACGATCAGGCCCAGCGCCCGGGAGTCCATGAAGGTCACTCCCGCCAGGTCCAGCGCCATGTCCGGGCCGTGCTCTCCGAACTCGGCCGCCAAATAGTCGGCGAACTGGTCCCTGGTCGTCGCGTCCAGCAGGCCCGTCACCCGGATCACGTTGACCCCGTCGGCCAGCGCCGACGTCAGAGTCAGGGCTGACGCTCTCTCGCCGTTCTCCGACACCGTCACTCAGGTCCTCCTCGACATTCGATTAGCAACCTTACTGTTACCTGCGAGCGAGCAATACTCCCGGAATCGGGGTAATACTAGAACCGAGGTCCAGCAGAGGGCCTCGCCTCGAAGACAGGTCGAGGCGATGCCGTCTGCCCGGATACTGCTCCGCGCCGATGGCTTCGCCCGGCAGTTATACCAAGGAGCAGCGATGTCTGTTCAGGCCCTCGAAATCACCGACATGACCGCCGAGGATCTCCTCGCCGAGATGTCCGCCCCCGAGATCTCCGAGTACCGCGCCGAGCGTCTGCGCGAGCGCCTCGTCGAGATGCACCGGCCGCTCGCCATGGAGATCGCCCGCCGCTACCGCTACCGCGGCGAGCCGATGGAGGACCTCCTCCAGGCCGCCTACGTCGGGCTCATGAAGGCCATCAACGGCTTCGACGCCACCCTCGGCCACCCCTTCCGCGGCTACGCCGTGGTCACCATGACCGGTGAGGTCAAGCGCCACTTCCGCGACCGTACCTGGGCGATCCGGGTCCCCCGCGTCTACCAGGAGCGCCGGGCCGAGCTGAACCGGCTCGTCGCCGACCTCAGCCAGGACCTCGGCCGCGCCCCGACGGTCGCCGAGCTGGCCGCCAAGATGAAGATCTCCGAAGAGGACGTCCTGCTGACCCTGGACGCCTCCGCCGCCTACAGCGCCCTGTCGCTCGACGCCCCCCTCGGCTCCGACGACGACGCGGCCGCACTGGGCGACGTCATCCCCGACGAGGACGACGCCATGGGCGCGCTCGTGGACCGCGAGGCCGTCAAGCCGCTGATCGACAAGCTGCCGGCCCGGGAGAAGAACATCCTGCTCCTGCGCTTCTTCGGTAACATGACCCAGGCCGAGATCGCGGCGGAGTTCGGTATCTCCCAGATGCACGTTTCCCGTATCCTGCGGAAGGTGCTCGACCAGCTCCGCGCCGAGTTGGTGGCGGAATGCTGAATACACCGGCCCGCATCGGGCACCCAAGTCGGCGACGGCGTGGTGTGGCATAGGGTGCTTCTTGATGATCCCCGGATGCTGAGGACGATCGCGCGCTGGGACAGGGGAGGCGGATCTCGCGTGAACGAGGACGGTGCTCGTCCGGCTCGCTTCATGGCGGGGGACGACCGTTCCCGGCCGCACCCCGATGGCGTCCCCGCAGCCGAGCTCGCCTTCTGCCTGCCGGACCTGCCCGACGTGCGCGACTTCGCCGCCGCCCACGCGCTGCGCGGCGGGATGCGCGAGGAGAACCTGCCCGACTTCCTGGTGGCGGTGAACGAGGTCGCCACCAACGCCGTGACCCACGGTCACACCACGGCCAAGGCCGTGCTGAGGATATGGACCACCGGTGGCGCCCTCGTCGTGGAGATCCACGACGAGGGCCGGTGGTTCCCCGCCGAGCCCCCCGGTCAGACGCCCCCCGGTCCGCACGCCACCAGTGGCATGGGGCTGTGGGTGGCCCGGATGGTCAGCTCGGACATGCAGTTCAGGACAGGGGTCGCGGGAACGTTCATTACCATGACCTTCCCGATTTGAGAGGTTTTTCCGGGTACAAGCCGGTTTATGACTGAAGCTCCCCGCATTCTGATCGTCGGCGGCGGATATGTCGGCCTGAACACCGCCCTGCGTCTGCAGCGCAGGCTTCGTCGCGGCGAGGCCCGGATCGCGGTCCTGGACATCGACTCCTACATGACCTACCAGCCCTTCCTGCCGGAGGCGGCGGCCGGGAACATCGAACCGCGTCACGTCGTCGTCTCCCTGCGCCGGGCCCTGGACAGGTGCGCGATCGTCAACGGCACGGTGGTCGGCGTCGACCCCGTGAACCGCACCGTCGACCTCTGCCCGCAGCTCGGGCCGGTCCGCGTCATGGAGTACGACATCCTCGTCTACGCGCCGGGGTCGATCTCGCGGCTGCTGCCCATCCCCGGCCTCGCCGAGTGCGGGATCGGCTTCAAAAGCCTGGAAGAGGCCATCCACCTGCGCAACCACGTCCTCGGCCAGCTCGACCTGGCCGAGTCGACCAGCGACCCCGAGATCCGCGACAGGGCCCTGACCTTCGTCTTCGTCGGCGGGGGATACGCCGGCGTCGAGGCGCTCGCCGAGCTGGAGGACATGGCCCGGTACGCCTGCCGCTACTACCGGACGATCCAGCGCGGCGACATGCACTGGATGCTGGTGGAGGCCACCGGGCGCATCCTGCCCGAGGTCGGCCCCGAGATGGGACTCTGGACGCTGCAGGAGCTCCGCGCCCGCGGCATCGACGCGCGGATGGAGACGCTGATGAAGTCCGCCGAGGGCGGCCGCATCGTGCTCAGCGACGGCACCGAGCTCGACTCCGACACCCTGGTCTGGACCGCGGGGGTCAAGCCGAACCCCCTCAACCAGTCCAGCGGCCTGCCGCTCGACGAGCGGGGCAGGATCAGGGCGAGCGCGGAGCTGGTCGTCGAGGACCACGACGAGGTCTTCACCGCCGGGGACTGCGCCGCCGTACCCGACCTCACCAAGCCGGGGGAGATGTGCGCCCCCAACGCCCAGAACGCCGTACGGCAGGCGCACACGCTGGCCGACAACGTGGTGGCCACGCTCAGGGGCAGACCGCTGAAGGCCTACCGGCACGCCTACGCCGGCTCGGTGGCCGGCCTGGGGTTCGGCAAGGGGGTCGCGCAGATCTACGGTCACAAGCTGCATGGGCTGCCCGCCTGGTTCATGCACCGGACCTACCACCTCTTCCGGGTGCCGACCTTCAACAAGAAGGTCCGCGTCCTGGTCGACTGGACCCTCGCGATCCCGTTCCGGCGGGAGATCGTCTCGCTCGGCGCGCTGAGCCATCCGCGTGAGGAGTTCGAACGGGCCGCCCGGTCCACGGTGAGCCGCCCGCGCGAGGGGTTCGAACAGGCTGTCCGGTCCGGCCCGCGCTGAGCCGCCGGAAGAGGGCTGTGAGCCGGAAGAGGGCTGTGAAAGCCGTGAAAGAGGAAGGGGGCGCCGTCCGTGCGGACGGCGCCCCCTTCCGTGGTCCCGCGGGGTCCGCTCAGTGCCGGCGGCGCCAGGCCTGACCCCATTCCCCCGGCGTCCCCACACCCGCCTGGTGCAGCGCGAGGAGGAGCAGCGCCAGCACCAGGAAGGCCGGCCCGCCGACCCCGGCGATCCGGCCGTCGGCCAGGCCGAGCAGCAGGCCGAGGACGAACACGATGGCCGCGGCGATCGCGAACATGGTCACCTCGTCCCGGACGCCAGGTTCAGCAGCTGCTCCAGCGTCGCCCGGTAGTCGCGCAGCGCGGTCCGGAGATCCTCGGTGTCGCGCTCGTCGCCGTCCCACCGCTGCCTGAGCGTGGACGTCCTGCGCTCCAGGGCGGTCCGCAGCGAGCCGACGAGCTCCTCCAGGAGGGCGTCGGCTCGGGTGACCGAGTCGCGCGGGTCGTCGACGAAACCGACCTGGACCTCCTGCCAGCGCCGCCGGATCTCGTCGGCGTCGTGCTCGAACAGCGGGCCGCCGCCGGTGGGGGAGTGGCCGCTGCCGGGCGCGGGGGAGCGGCCGGCGTCACGCTCGGAGGAGGGGATCCGGGGCGCGGAAGGGGCGCCCTGAGGAGCGGGGGAGGGGGTGCCGTGCCCGGGAAGGGACGCACCCGCCGCATCCGCCGAATCGGGTACGCCGTGCGCGGCGGGCACCGGGGAGGGCGCGCCGGCCTCGTCGTGCGCGGCATCGGGCCGGCCGTGCCGTACGGCCTCACCGTCGGGAAGCCCGGGCCGGTCGGCGGTCTCCCGGGAGGCGGGCGCGTCACCGGGCCGGTCGGTGATCACCGCGGTCGGGGCGGTGTCGTCGTCGGCCAGGCCGTCGCGGGCGAGGTCTTCACGGCGGCCGGCGACGAGCCGGTCGCCGGGGAGCACGCCGCCCGGGGGGGCGTCCACCGGCTCCGGCCCGGCGGGCGCGCCGTCGACGGGCCGCCCCGTCTCGTGCCGGGCGATCTCCTCCCGGGTCGTCTCCTCCCGGGTCTCGCCGGTCCCGTGGACCAGCCGGTCTTTGATCCGTTCGAGTTTCTCGTTCATTCGGGTCACCGTCCCCGGGTCTCGTGGCGGTCGGTCCGGCCGTCGGCGTCCATGTCCGTCCGGTCCGTTCCGCTGTGTGACGCGGTGTGGCCGTCGGGGGCGATGTCCGTCCGGTCCGCTCCGGTGCGGGGCGCGGGACGGCCGTCGTGGGTCGCGTCCGTCCGGTCCGTCCCGGTGCGTGACGCGGTGTGATCGTCAGGGGTGATGTCCGTCCGGTCCGCTCCGTTGCGTGACGCGGTGTGGCCGTCGAGGGCCGTGTCGGTCCGGTCCGTTCCGGTGTGCCGTACGGCACGGTCGCCGTCGGGGCTCCCGGTCGAGAGGAGCTCCTCGAACAGGACGCGGTAGTGCACCATCGCCTGGCGCAGCTCCTCGGTGGACGCCTCGGTGCGGGCCGCGCGGTTGCTGATCTCGTGGGCCTGCCGGTAGTGGTCGAGGGTGCGGCCGTGCTCGACCGACAGGTCCGAGAGCCGCTGCTCGAAGTCGTCGGTCGGATAGCCCCGCTCAGCCATCACGGACGTCACCAGGTGGTCGGCCTCGGTCACCGCGAACCCGGGGGCGTCCACGAACCGCTCCTGGACCTCGGTCCACTTCCTGGCGTAGGCGTCCCGCGTGCCCGGGTCGAGCGGCCTGATGTCGAGGGAGCTGAAACGCTGCTCGCGGGCGAGGAGCTCCTGCTCGGCCTCCTGGCGGTTGTCACGCTCGCGCAGGGTGCGGTCGTACTCGGGGCCGAAGCGGTCCCGGAGCCGGCGTCGGCGCTGCTGCCGCGTCATGAGATAACCGATTGCGATGATCGCCACCACCGCGACCGCGATGACGACCACCCAGATCACGGTGGACATACCTGCCTCCGGTTGTGTAGCGGTTGTTCTCGTGCGCTGCCCCCGGGGCAGACCTCGAAACCGCTCGGAGATGTCCGTGACTCACCGTCTATGAAGCTTTGTGCGAAGTTCCGGGGAAGCTTTGTCCGGCCCGAGGATTCCACCGGTTCCCCGCGGCTTTCCTCCCGGTTCGCCACTCCCGGTCCTCCGGTCTCCGGGCGGCGCCGCTGACGGTCCTCCGGCCTCCGGCCGTCACCGGTCCCTCCGCACCGTGTGTCGCCGCCAACGGCTCCGCGGCCTCTCCGGCGCGCCGCTAACGGTCCTCCGGCCCCTCCAGCGTCGCGCGGACCTCGGCCAGCAACCCCTCGACGAGCGACCCGCCCGGTACGGCGGGCACCTCCGCGAACCCCTGCCCCGGCTCGTAGGCGATGTCCAGCCCGCTCGCCACCAGCCGGTCCGCCCAGCGCAGCGCGGTGTTGAGCTTCTCCGCCGGGATCGTCCGTCCCTGCGCCACCGACGACAGGTTCCGCAGGTTCGTCGCCGGACCGGACTGGCCGTGGGCGCGGTCGAGCTTCCACGGGATCGCGCGGGAGTGGTCGAGCATCGGTTTGGACAGCCCCGCCGCCCGCTTGGCCTGCAGGATCCCGGACTCGCTCACCCCGAACCGGGAGGCCAGCTCCGCGTTGGACAGCCCCTCCGCGACCAGCCTCCGCAGCTCCCGCTGGTCGATCACCGCCTTGCGTCCCACCCGCTCCTCATTTCCCACCCGTTCGCACGCGTACGGCGGGCACCGTCGTGTGCGCACGTCCGTCAGATCTGCGCTAAGGTTATGACGTCCCGCCCGAGAGGGTGCCGGACAAACCGGGACGTAGCGCAGCTTGGTAGCGCACTTGACTGGGGGTCAAGGGGTCGCAGGTTCAAATCCTGTCGTCCCGACCAGGTTCTAGCTGGTCGGCAAGGGTGTCACCCGAAAGGGAGGCACCCTTTCTTCGTTCCGGGTGACTGACTGAGTGACCGTGGCCCCCGTCACGTGAAGATCCGGTCCATGGTCTCCGCTCAAGCCGTACGCCGACGTTCCCGAGGCGCGAGAGCCACTGACCCGCTACTCCATGAGCGCCTGAGCCCGCTGAAAGGTCAGTCTTCGTATGGACCGCCGGTCAGTCCTCCAGGGGTTCCGCGCCGAGGAATCGCAGCTCCAACATCTCCGAAGAGAAGGGAAGAGCTGTGATCCTGCTCGCCAAGGCGAACGAACGCTCTATCGGGGAGTCGATGCGGGTGTCTTCTCTCTCGATGTCGTACTCGGGGTCCAGGCCGACTTCGCGCATCTCCTTGATGAAGCGGTCCGGATCGTTGCCTGACCGCGCGTCCGGAAGCATCGGGTCGAACCAGACGACCGGCTGTCCGTTGACGATGTAGGCGAAAGTGTCCGAAGCGTAGTCATGACGGCAGACCGATACGACTTCGGTTCCCTGCGAGACCCGAGCCATGATCTCGGAGTCCACGGCGATCTTCCATCCTCCCGGTTCGACGACCAGGGTCCAGTCACCGACCTTCACGGCGCCGATGTGACCGGCCCCGTCGTCCATCATGCTCTCCATCGAGCGTTCGTCCAGTTCATCGAACGTGACCTCCTCGATGGTGCTCTCGTCAACGCCGAACCGGCGGAGGACTTCCTCCGGGGAGAGATCCCGGACGAAGGACACGCAATAGATTTCACCCATTGCCTCGTGTCCGGAGAGCCAGGGGAATTCTTCAGAGGTCTCTGTCATCGCCACTCCTTTGATCAAGTGAGCGGCATGATCGCAGTAGTCACCGACAAAAGGCTGGCCCCAGCCGGTCACCCCTGCCCGGGGGCCTCCCGCGCGGCGGCGAACCGGCGGAGCGCGTCGAGGGCGGACAACCCGTAGGCGTCCTCGACGGCGTCCGCCAGCAGGTGGCACATCCGGAACCTGTCGAGCGGGGTCAGGCCCATCCGCGTGAGGTGCAGGTACGTGTAGTTGAGCAGCACCCGGTAACGCAGGAAGGCGGGGTCGGCGAAGACCTCCTCGTGGTAGGCCGGGCTGTCGAAGATCAGGCGCTGCAGTTCGCTCGGCTCCCGCCGCGGCACGGGCAGGTCGCCGAGCCGGGCCTCGAACGCCTCGCCCGGCCTGGTCGTCGGCTGGGCCAACCGGCCGTCGTCCATGAGCTCGCCCGCCCGGACGCGGTAGCGCTCCAGCAGCGCGGCCCACTCCCGTACGAACGGGACGGGCGGGGCCGCCGGGTCGTCGAGCGCGGCGACCGCGTCCCGCACCCGCGCCGTCAGGGCTTCGCGCCGCTCCCGGAAGTCGCGTTCGAAGGCGTCCCGCGTGGCCGCGGGATCGGCCGCCCAGGTGATGAACCCCTCCGCGTGCATGCGGAACGAGAGGTAGCTGCGGGTGATGGGGTGCGAGGTGTGCGCGACGGTCAGCATGAGGTTCAGCGCGAGACCCTGCCTGCCGTCGTGACCCGCCCGCACGTGGTCGAGCATGGCGAACAGCAGCGGCGTGCTGTCGGCGTAGAAGGCGGTGAGCAGCTCCACCGCCTCGTCGCTGCCGAGGACGTGCCGCCGGGAGTCGTACGGCGCGTCGCGGATGGAGTTGTCGGGCGGCCACGGCGTGAGCGGCCCGTGCTCCTGCTCGCGTAAGGCGAGCAGGCGGTGCCTGGCCAGGCTCTCGTCCGGGTCGAGCCGGACCGTGGAGGGATGCTCCCGCAGGTAGGCCCCGACGACCTCGTCGATCCTCGGGCGCACCACCTCCTCCCAGACCCGCGGCGCCGCCTTCACGTTGATCCGCAGGTGGGGGCCCTGCCTCCAGTGGCGCAGCACGTACGCCGCCTCCACCCGGCCGCGCAGCCCGTCGAGCAGCGGCCGTACGGCGTCGAGCAGCAGGCCGTCCTTGTCCGGGGCGTGGTAGTGGACGTGGACGCAGTGCCAGGTCGCGGGGGCGTCTTGGGCGGGTGAACCGGTCAGGGGGACCACCTCCGGGAGCCGGCGACGCCGGCGAGGTCGGTGAGGACACGGGCGAGGAGGAAGGACACGTGGTGCTCGGTCCCGGCGCGCAGCCCCAGCCGGTTGCAGAACAGGTGGGCGCAACGCATCAGGATCAGCGGCACCGTGCGGCGTCCGGGCGGCGCCGCCAGGGCGAGGAACGCGTGCGGGGAGCCCGGGTCGGACGGCTCGCACCTGCCCGCGGCGTGCAGCGCGGTGAGATCCTCGCGCAGGGCGCGCACGGACGACGTCCACGTGCCGAGCAGGCCCCCGGGCTCGGAAAGGTCCCACAGCCCGCGTGTCTGGGCGAGCAGCGCCTCCCTGCGGCGCAGCCAGTCGTCCTGCCCGCCGGGTATCTCGGGCCGCCGGCCCGTCTCCCGCGCCGCCTGGGCGAACGCGTGCGCGGCGGCGGGCAGGTCGGGCTCGCACGCCGCGAGCGCGAGGGTCAGCGCGGCGAGGCAGATCGCGGCGCGCCGCTCCATCGGCGTGCCGGCCGCCAGCACGTCGAGCGCGAGCGCGCTGGACACCGTGAAGTGCCGCTCCGCGGCGGCGACGCACGCGGCGTCGCCGTAGGCGGCGTGTTCGGGCCGGTAGGCGATGAACTCCACCGAGTCCGCCGGGCGCAGCCGGTCGTCGTACCGCTCGCGCCGCTCACCCCTCGCGACGGCCGCCGCGAAGGCGCGGTACGCCTCCGGGTCGACCGGGGGAGAGGGATGCGCGGCGAAGTGGGCCGCCGCCCGCTCCCGTACGAGGCCGCGGACGCGCGGCGCCCGCGAGGGGTCGGGCACCTCCAGGCGCAGCCGCACGTGCTGGCCGCCCTCCCAGTAGCGGAGGAAGAAGTGGCCGCGCAGCGTCCCGTCCGCCGCGAGCTCCCGCACCACGGGGTCCACGACGCCGGTCACCAGGGCGTCGAGGTCGCCGGAGTGGAACAGGTGGGCGCTGACCCACCGGTCGCCGGCGTCGGGCCGCGGCGCCGTCATCGGGCCGTCCCCGCCGAGAGCTGGACGACGTACTCGGTGACCCGCCTGCCGTCGCCGTACAGGGGGGCGTCGGAGGGGTCGGGCAGGGCCTCCTCCAGCACCACCAGCGCTCCGGGGTCGCGCAGCGAACGCAGGAACCCGGTCAGCAGCAGCGGGTCGGTCACGTCGACGTACATCGGCTTGCGGTCCTTGCTCAGCAGCCCGACCAGGAGACCCTCCCCGAGCCCGACCACCCGCGCGAAGAAGCGGCGGGGCACGCCGTGCAGCGCCAGCCACCCGGCCAGCCGCGGCAGGTAGACGGCCTCGTCCTCGCCTTTGGCCGGCACGGGGAAGCCGTCCGCCCGCAGGCGCCAGGCCGCCCGGGCGACCGTGACCCGCCCGACGTCCATCCGGGGCCAGCGCTCCACCTCCCCCTCGGCCGGAACCCCGCCCCGGGTGCGGAACACCCAGCCGGGCACCATCGCCGTGGACGGCTCGCCGAACGCCCGCACGAGGAACTGCAGCCACGGCGGCAGCCAGTGCTGCGCGGTCATCCCCAGGTGGACCGGCCGGACCGCACGGCCCTCCCCGTCGAGCAGCGCCAGCCGGTCGCGGCCGGGGTCGTGGCCGACCACGAGGTCCGCGGGGGATAGGGCCGGCAGCGCGGCGTCCCCGTGCGCGAAGGGGTGCTCCAGGGCCAGGTCGGCCGTCGCGGGGCGCACGTTGAGCCCGCCGCCCACCAGTCCCCGGCACTCGGCCACCAGCACGTCGCCCTGCCCGGCGCGCAGCCCGGCCGCGGGCGGGACGTCCCCTCCGGCCAGCGCGACCAGCCGGTGCAGCCGCGACAGCCCCCGGCCGTACCCCGCCGAGACCGAGTTGACGACCGCCCGCACGCCGTCCGCACCGTCCGGTACGGCCTGCAGGTAGCAGCAGACCGACCCGGGCGGCTGGACGAAGCGCGGCCACGAGGCGGCCATGGCCGCCAGGCGGGCGGGCGCGACTCCGGCCACCCTCTCCCCGGGCGAGGGGCCGGCGTCCGCCAGCTCCCAGAACGCCCGCCGCAGCTCCGACAGCTCGCGCAGTCCGTCCGGGGTCTCCTCGCCGGGCACGGCGCGCGGGGCGGCCACGGGGTTGCGCAGCATGCCGCGCAGCACCGCCCCGCCCGCCCCGGGGCCTCCCGAATGGATCTCGCGGTAGAGGTCCAGGGCGGGGATCCGGGCGCCGGGGCCGTGCCGGTCCAGGAAGAACGCGGTGGCGGCGATCTTGACGGGCAGGTCGGGATCGAAGAGGCCGAGCAGGCGGCGTACGGTGTCGAGGTCGTCGCACACCCCCCGCCAGGCGGCCGCGCCCAGCCGGGCCGCGACGCCGGGGATCACGGCGCTGTGCCACAGCAGGTTCCTGTCGGGCAGCGACGACTCCGGGGGCAGCACCTCCTCCAGCGCCTCGCGCACCACGGCGTGCTCCCGCCGCGGGGACGCGGACGCCTCCCCCGTGGCCTCCCGCAGCGTCTCGGCGATCCGCCCGACCGCGGCCGTGTACGGCGCCGCACCGCCCTCGGCGCCGTTCCCGGAGCCGCCCGCCGCGCCGTCCCCGACGCCGTCGCGGGCTTCGTCCCCGGCCAGCCAGGACGCCAGGTCGCCCACCGGGTCGGCCGACTGCTCGTCGTAGGGCGGGAGCAGCTCCAGCAGCCCCGCGTCGACCAGGGGCTCGATCCCGGGGGCCTCCGCGAGGGTGGGGAAGGCGCGTCCGCGGACCCAGTCGAGGGCCCGCCGCACATCGGGACCGGCGGCCACGCCGGACAGCGGCTCGTCCGTGCCCGGGCCGAGGAACCAGATGCGGCTCCCGTCGTCGCGGGCGGAGGGGTTGACCCGCAGCCGCGCCCGCTCGCGCACCGCCCGGTGCCGGGTGAGCGCGGACCACAGCGGGCGCAGGACCGCCCGGTCGAGCTCGGCGACGACGTGCCAGGACGGCTCGCCGCCGGTCCGCACGGCGGGACCGCGCTCCGTCCACCGGCCGAGCCCGCTGAGGGCGAACGTGGCGTACGGGCTGGTCTTGACGGTCGCCCGTGCGACGTACCTGGCCAGCCGCAGCAGCTCCTGCCGGTCCGGCGGGCGGTCCGCCGGGCCCGCCAGCCACGCGTCGAGGCGGGCGGCCAGCACCGGGCTGCCCAGGGCGAGCCCGTGCCGGAAGCCGGGGTCGGCCACCGCCGAGCGGAGCAGGGCCGTCCTCTCCCGCGTCTCCTCCGCCAGTACGGCGGGCAGCGCGGCCCGCAGCGCCGTCTCGCGGTCCCTGCGGGCGGTCCACTCCCGGACCCGAGTGGCGAGTTCCTCCGGGAGGGCGGCCAGCACCTCGGCCGAGGCGGCCCGGGCCGACGGGCGGCGCCCGGAGAACACGGCGCGCCGCAGCGCGACGAGCCCGGCCCTGAGCGGTCCGCCCGCGGTCCGCCCGATCACGTCGTGCAGCGGGCCGGACAGGTCGGCGCCCTCCCGCCGCAGCCACGCCGAGGTGTCCGCGATGTCGTCCACGACCTCCCAGGCGCGGGTGCAGCGCATCCGGTCGAGGCCCGCCAGGGGCAGTCCCGCGACGCGGACCGCGAAGATCGGGGACACGGCATAATCGCGACCGGCGAGCCGTACGGGATCGCCGCCCCCGGCGGCGGCCCGCGTCGCTTGAGTCCGTGTCGCATGGGTCCGCGTGACATGAGTCAAGGAACGCGCTCCTCGTGTGGTTCGCCGGGAGGCCGAGGGCGCCCGTGCGGTGGGCGCCCTCGGCCCCGCTCATCTCACCGGCGTCCGCGTGGGCTCACCGGTCCTGATCGTCGCCGGGGCTCGCGGTCCCGGCGTCACGGGTCCTACAGCTCGGGCGCCCAGCAGCTGGTGGCCGACAGGTAGGACGAGCAGTAGCCGGCGGCCGAGGAGGCGCCCGTCTCGACGGCGCCGTGGCCCTCCGCCACGATGGAGTCGGCGGAGAGCACGTCGATGGAGTCGACGTCGAGGCCGCGCAGGTCCAGCTTCAGGTTGTCGGACATGTATGTGTCTCCTTCTTGAAAATGAGGTAACCGCTTCTCACGTGCCGTACCGGCCGTGACCCCACGGGTCACGGCGTCACCGGATGGGTGGGCCTCACCTCCTCGGGCAGGACGGGCGGGATCCCGCGGGCCACGAGGGGCCCGCTGGTCAGGGGCGTGCCCATCGCCAGGAAGGACAGGCTCCGCAGCGGAGTGCCGGCGATCCCGAGCACCTCGTCCGTGGTGTCGTTCGCGCCGTCGGAGTGGATGCGCGCGGCCAGGCCGAGGGCCGTGGCGGCCAGCGTCGCACACTGGACGACCAGGCCCGCTTCGGCCTGCTGAAGGCGGTACCAGCGGTCGCCGTACGGTCCGGCGCCCGCCAGGGGGTCGCCCACCGGCACGAGCACGGCGGCCGCCCCGCGCAGGGCGGTCCGGGTGTTGGCCAGCAGGCGCCCGGTGACGAGGGCGTCCAGGCGGTCCGGGCCCGCGACCCGCCGCAGCGCCCGCGGGCCGGGGTCGTACCGGTAGGCGCCGCGGGGCAGTCCGTCCACGCGCAGCGACAGCAGGCAGAGGGCGGTCGCCACGGGCCCGTCCCCGGCTCCCGGCAGGTCGGCGGGGTAGCCGCCGCCCGCGGCCGCGAGGATCGCGCCGAGCAGGTCCGGACGGAGGGGCACCGGGCGGTACCCGGCCGGCGGGGACGCGCGCCGCGGCACCCCCTCCGCCGGGCGCGCCCCGGGAGCCGGTTCCGGGAGGGGGACGGCGGGACCGTCCTCCACCGGGGGCCGCGGACGGGGGAGGGAGCCGGACGGGAGGTGGGCGGCCACGGTCGCCCGGTGCAGGGCCGAGGCGGGGCCGTCGGGCATCGGCAACGGGACGGGCGCGCTCTCCGCCGCGATCGGTCCTTGTCGGATCACGGGTCCTTCCCCGGTCACCGGCCCCTCTCCGGCCCCGGGTCTCCCCGCGGCCGCCGGCCGTGACGGCTC
Source organism: Streptosporangium sp. NPDC048047 (assembly GCF_040653115.1). NCBI lineage: Bacteria > Bacillati > Actinomycetota > Actinomycetes > Streptosporangiales > Streptosporangiaceae > Streptosporangium > Streptosporangium sp. NPDC048047. The sequence continues at coordinate 65,709 of NZ_JBEZNH010000031.1, forward strand.
ACCGGGGACGCCCGTCCCCGCCGGCCGTGACGGCCCGCCGGGGGCGCCCGTCCCCGCCGGGGAGAGCGACGTGAGCGTGAGCACGGCCATCGCGGCCTCCCGCACGCCGTCGAGCCCCAGCAGGCGGTCGACCTCCCCGTCGGGGAACCGCAGATGGGCGCGGGCCGTCACGCTCAGCCGCCCGGCGACGGCGAGCGCCTGGGCGACGAGCACGCCGGTCTCCTGGCACACCAGGCGGTAGCCGAAGTCGCCGTACTTGAACATCGACCGCCAGAAGACCGCGGACAGCACGAGCGTGACGTCCGACGCCGGCGCGTCCGTGAGCGACCCGGTGAGCGACGGGGTGTGGTCGCCCTCCCGCACGCGCTCCAGCGCGTGGTGGACCGGGTCGTAGTGGTACAGCGCGGCGGGGAGTCCGGGTACGCGGGACTCTCCGGCGGCGACGTACGCCTCGATCGGGTAGAGCCCGCCTCCCGACGGCGCGGGGCGGCCGAGGAGGAAGGCGGGAGGTCCGCCCAGCGGGGCGCCGTCGTCGTCCAGCCGGTGGAGCCACACGAGCCTGGCGAGACCGAGCAGCTCCCGCAGGAGCTCGCCGAGCAGGCCGAGGGGCGTGTCGTCCCGGGTGGCCCAGGGCAGGACGATCCGCTCGGCGCCGGGGTAGCGCTTGTGCCTGGTCGGGGCGTTGGCCCAGTCGATGGACAACGGGCCCCGGTTCCGCATCGCGGCCAGGTAGCGGCGGGTGGCGTCACCGGGCGCGTCCGCGGTCGTGGTGCCGTGCATCCGGTCTGCCTCGCTTCCTTCGTCGGTCGTGCGGATCGGGCCGTGCGGATCCGGGGGAGAGGGGGCCGTCACGGGAAGGGGTGGGGGTGGGGGTTGAGCTGGTCGGGCCGCAGGTCCTCGTCCCGGTGGCCGAGCAGCCGGGGCAGGGACAGCAGCCGCGGCAGGCCGTGGGTGCGCCGGTACCGGTGGCCGAACGTCATCGGCATCGCCCCCGGCACGATCACCTTGGCGCAGGAGAAGCCGGCGGCGCGGGCCTCGGGGGAGGTGATGTCGACGGCGACCACGTCCAGGCCGCTGGCCAGGTACCGCCCGGCCAGCTCCGCGAGGTCCGCCGTGAGGTCGTCGTGCTCGGGCCACGCGAGTCGTGCCGTCACCTCCGCGACCGTCAGCGCGGGCCCGCCGACCGGCAGGAAGTCCAGACGTCCGGCCGCCTCCGGATGGCCGTAGAGCAGGGGATGGTGCTCCAGGAGCCGGACCTCGTCCGGGTCGGCCGCGAGCCGGGCCGCCTCGGCCGGGTCGTACCGTTCGACGTGCCCCTCCAGCATCGGGCCGAGGTCGTCGAGCGCCCGCCGCAGCGCCCGCTCCGGATCCAGGCCGGCGGCGGTTCCGCACAGCGCGCGCGGGCGGCCGGGCCGGCCCGTCGCGTCGACGGCCATCACCCAGAACACCGGCACCCGCTGCTCCAGCATGGCGACGAACGCGTGGACGTCGTAGCCCAGCCGGTCCCGTACGCGCTGGGCGAGCATGGGGACGCGCCGGTCGGACGCCGACGCCAGGTCGACGCGCGGGATGGGCATCCGGGCGTACCACGTGGTGAGGAAGGCGTCCCGCTCGCCCACCTCCAGCAGGCCGTGCAGGATCGCCTCGGCGGGGTGACCGCCGAGGGCGCACCCGTTGGAGCACTCGTAGGCGAACCCCAGGTCGTCCGCCGGCCGGGGACCGAAGTAGGCGTAGCTCTCCGGCACCAGAACCGGCTCGTCGCGCCGGAACGAGTACGCCCACACCCACGCCGTGGGCCGTTCCGGGTGGAAGCGGGTGAACCAGAAGCCCGGCCGGTCGTACCAGTCGTCGGGGTAGAGGCCCAGCGTCCTCGGGTCGACCGCCCGGTCGGCGACGTCGGCGTACGCGGCGCGTACGGCGGTCCGCCGCCCGCGCGGGTGGATGCCGGCGATCCGCTCCAGGGCCTCGGCCACCGCGGTCGCCCGCGCCGAGGCGAAGTCGTCGCTGCGGCCGTACCCGTGGTGGCTCTCGTGCGCGGTCCTGGCGGGGCTGAGCCGGGCGACGGCCATGGCGCCGCCGCCGCGCTCCTCCGTGACCAGGGCCTGGACGATCCCCGTCTCGGCGTCCACGAACCGCCTCTCCAGGTCCGCGGCCCTGCCGCTGATGCCGCCCACCCTGAACGCCCCCGGATGCGGTTTCCGCGCCACCGTGGGGACGTAACGGCCGGCCTCGGGCCCGTCGTCCGGCCGGGCGCCGCAGTCCGGGCACAGCGGGTCGGGCAGGAAGGCGTGGCGGCGCACCGTGCCGGTCGGCACATGGATCCGCAGCAGCGCGCCCGCGGTCCGGGCGGATGCGGGATCGCTCCGCAGGCGGTCCACCTCGTCGGCCACCAGCGCGGCGACCGTCTTGGTGACCAGCGGCGTGAGGAGGGAGGAGGGCCTGGTGTCCAGCTCCGCGCCGTACCGCTCGCGCAGTGCGTCGCGTCCGATCGCGTCGGACCGGTTGCCCCTCCGTCGCCGGGTGACGCAGGTCGGGCAGCCCGGACGGGACGGGCGCACCGCCGGACCGGCCAGCACCCAGCCGGCGTCCACCCGGACCGGCAGCCACGGCACGCCACGCCCGGCCGCGCGCCGCGCCACCGAGGGGTACGGCCGCACGTCGTCGGCGTCGCTCGCGACGACGATCACCCCGCCGGGGCCGGCGGACCCGGCGGCGGCCAGGGCCGCGCTGATCGCGGCGTGCAGCCTGCCCGTCCCCAGCACGGTCACGGGGTCCGGCGGCCCGGCGGGGGCGGCCGGCGGCGGGGTCCCGGTCATCGAGGTCTCAGTCATCGAGGAGCACGACCTGTGCGACGTAGGGGAGCAGCCCGGCAGCCGCGGGGTCGTGGTCGAGCGGCACCACGACCGGCACCGCGCCCGCCGCCCGCAGGGCGCCCGTCATCACCCGTACGGCTTCCGCGGCGTCACCCGGGGGAGCCCACAGCGGCCGGGCGTCCGCGTACGCGCTCTGTCCCGTGGTCCGGGCCTGGACGCGGAGCAGCAGCCGTTCCAGCCCCTCCCGCAGGGAGTCGGGAGCCGTGCCGGCCGCGGACACGAGGACCGGCCCGCCGGGGGCGATGCCCGGGACGGTGAGGGAATGGGCGGGCACGCCCAGGACGGACGTGCGCTCGCGGACGTCCGGCGGTTCACCGGCCAGCGCGAGCTGCCGCGCCGCCGTCTCCGTCCCGGGGCCGCCGGGAAGGGCCGACGTGAGGGCGGATGCGAGGGCGGGCGGCACGTGCGTCTCCGCGGCCGGGCCCTCGGCCGTCCGGCCGGCCAGCAGGGTCTCGCAGTGGGTGCGCAGACCGGCCGCGACCGCCTGCGCCCAGCTCAGGCCGGCACCCGCGCCGTCGGGGGCCCGCAGCGCGCCGATGGCGCCGGTGAGCCGGAGGGACGCCGCCGGCACCGCGCGCGGCCGGCCGCCCGGCAACTCCACGCCCCACAGGACGTCGCCGGCCCGGCCGGCCGCCGCGAGGACGCCGTAGGTGGCGAGCGCGGCCAGCAGGCAGCGCAGGCGCGCCGACCGCCGGTCCTCGCCCCAGCCGACGACCTGAGGGGGCGGCGCCCAGCGCGGCAGCGCGCCGAACGGATCGGAGACGGTGGCCTGGCAGACCGACAGCGGGGTCTGCGAGAGTCCCTGCTCGTCCAGCGTGCCGAGGATCCCCAGCCGGGGATCGACCACCCGCGCGGCCTTCTCCAGTAGCGCGCCGGCCTCCACCGGCGCTCCCGACGCCAGCGACTCCACCGCGGCCCGCGCCGCCTCGGCGCCGCGGGCCGTACCGGCCGCCGCGCGGGGGTGGGGGGCGAACCGGTGCGGGACGGCGTCGAGGTTGCGCAGGTCGACCCGGGTGAGCTCGGGCTCGGTGCCGGCGCCGGTGGCGTCGAGGCCGGTCAGATGGGAGAAGCAGGCCAGCGTCAGCATGGAGGCGATCACCGGGGGCACCGGGCCCACGAGCAGGTCCTCGCCGGAGTGGGGCGGGGTCGCCGCGGGCAGCCCGGTCAGGCGGCGCCAGCCCGACTCCACGGACGTCACCGACGGTCCGCCCACCCGGCTGAGCCACACCTCCGTGGCACGGACGAGGGCCTGGCCCACGACGACGCCCGCCTCCTCGCAGGCGCGGGCACCCGCCACGAGGGCGCCGGCGTCCGTGCCGACCTGGAGGAGGACGTCCGCGTCCCGGCTGATCACATCGGGCAGGGCGGCGGCGGCGACGACGCGTATCTCCTGCTCGGGGTCGCGGCGGGCGGCGTCCGCGGCCCGGGTCATCGAGGCGGAGTCCGAGCAGGCCACGGTGATCCGCCGCCAGCCCGACCCGGCGCACGCCTGGAGCAGCGCCATCGGCAGCGGGCCGTCTCCCGCCAGCACCAGCCGGGAGCGGCGGAGCCGCTCGAACCGCCATTCGGGGGAGTCGAGCACGTAGCCGATGAAGGCGATCTCCTCCGCGTACGTGCGCCGCTCGGCCTCGCTCAGGCCGTGGGGGCGCGCCTGCCGGGCGTCCACGACGAACCGCTGCTCGGCCAGCCGCCGCACCAGGCCCTCGACCATGTCGCGCTTGTCGTCGGGAAGCGGTGCGGTCAGCTCCGCCAGGGTGTGCTCCCCGGTGAGCGCGGGAGCCAGTCTGCTGAGCCAGGCGTGCGCCTGACGGCCCCGGAACGTGCACGATCCGTAGTCGCTCTGCACGTGGACTCCGTCCGGGCATTCGACGAAGCGAACGTCGTCCCGTAGTCGAGGTCTCATGGCTGAATCGGTTTGTGGGAGCGCTCCCATGAAGCCGATGTTAAAATCCGATTCGGGTTATGTAAAGCACATATTTCTCTTTTTTAAGTCGTCGTTTCTGTGTAGAATCCCGCGATTCCCGGCAATGTGATTACGGAGCGCGACCATTCCTGTGCGGCTGCCGGGTGATTCGGGAAAGCCGTTATGCGGAATACGGCGTGTATTTATCGGCGACGGCATGGGAACGCATCCCGGGCTCGGCGCGATATCGGATCCGGCGGTCGCCCCCGTCTTCCGCGGGGCCCCGGAGTCGTGCCCGGTGGACGTGAGGTCATGAAGGGGGCGTCGGCCTCCGGGGAGGCCGTCCCGCGTGACGGCCGGGTCGTGTCCGTCCCGGCGGCCGGGACGGACACGACCCGCCCGCCGGCGGCGTCGGCGGGCGCCTGGAGGGGAAGGCGGCCGAAAATTTTCGCCGTCGACCAGAACGCCGGCCCGTGACACGGGCATGTCCGGCGGTGACGGCGGGGGATCCCGTGAGGCGACCGGAACCGCGGGCTCTGCGCTGCGGATCGCCCGCTCCCCGAGGCCGTAAGCGATCTGCGCGACGGTGGGCGGCTGTGGCGTTCCGGATGGCCGGGCCGGCCCTCCCGTCGCGGTCACGTCCGCGGGCCGACGCCGGGACCGCTCCGAGGTGCTCTGAAACTTTCATTATTACTACGAAAGTTTATTGACGGGTCCAGGGCTCGCACCTAGGGTTCCGAGTTAACGATCCGCAGGGCGCCGGAAACCCATTGAAGATCATTTTTCGGCGCGGTCCCGCCGGCGCCGCGGCCCCGAGCGCGTCCGGAGGGACCGTGCCCCTCAGGTGACCTCCTTCGCCGCGGTCCCGGCGCCGACCCCTAGGAGCACGCATGGAACGCACCCCCCACTCCGGACGCCGTACGGTCGGGCTCACCGCCGGGTTCGCGGCGGCCGCGGCGGTCCTGTGCGCCGGCGCCCTGACCGCGCCGGCTCACGCGGACTCCACGCTCGGACAGCTGGCGGCCGCCAAGGGCCTGTACTTCGGCTCGGCCACCGACAACCCCCACCTGTCCGACACGGCCTACAAGCAGATCCTGAGCAGCGAGTTCGGCCAGCTCACCGTCGGCAACACGATGAAGTGGCAGTACACCGAGCCGTCGCAGGGCCGGTTCGACTACGAGCAGGCCGACGCCATCGTCGCCCTCGCCGAGGCCAACGGCCAGACCGTCCGCGGTCACACCCTCGTCTGGCACAACCAGCTGCCCGACTGGGTCGCCGCCGTGCCCGCCGACCGGCTTCCGGGCGTGATGCGCGACCACATCACCGACGAGGTCACCCACTTCAGGAACCGGGTCGTCCACTGGGACGTGGTCAACGAGGCGTTCGAGGAGGACGGCTCCCGGCGGCAGACCGTGTTCCAGCAGAAGATCGGAAACGGCTACATCGCCGAGGCGTTCAAGGCGGCGCGGGCCGCCGACCCGAACGTCAAGCTCTACTACAACGACTACAACATCGAAGGCGTCGGCCCGAAGAGCGACGCCGTCTACGAGATGGTGAAGTCGTTCAAACAGCAGGGCGTCCCCATCGACGGCGTCGGCATGCAGGCGCACCTGATCCTCGGGCAGGTTCCCGCCACGATGCAGCGCAACATCCAGCGCTTCGCCGACCTCGGGGTGGACGTGGCCGTCACCGAGCTCGACATCCGCATGGACCTGCCCCGCACCGAGGCCAAGGACACCCAGCAGGCCGGTGACTACAGCGCGGTCGTCAAGGCGTGCCTGGCGGTCTCCCGGTGCGTGGGCATCACCGTCTGGGACTTCAGCGACAGGCAGTCCTGGGTGCCGTCCGTCTTCCCCGGCCAGGGCGCGGCCCTGCCGTACGACGAGAACTACGCCAAGAAGCCGGCCTACCACGCGATCGCCGCCGCGCTGGGCGGCACGGGCGGGCCCTCCCCGACGCCCGGCACGGGCACGTGCTCGGCGTCCTACAGGGTGACGAGCCAGTGGCAGGGCGGGTTCACCGCCGAGGTCACGGTGCGCAACACCTCCTCCGGCCCGCTCGGCGGCTGGGCCGTCACCTGGACCTTCCCCGACGGCCAGAGGATCGCCAACCTGTGGAACGGCGAGGCGACGACCACCGGGTCGTCGGTCAGGGTCCGCAACGCGGGCTACAACGGCGCGCTCGGCGCGGGTGCGTCCACCTCGTTCGGGTTCCTGGGCTCCTCCGCGGGCGCCGGCCGCGTCCCGTCCGACATCGCCTGCGACAGACCCTGAGGGAACAGGACCCGAGTGACAGGACCTGAGGAACGGGACCCGAGGAGAGGAGCGAGATGACATCCGTGGACGCCCCGAGCACCGCGCCCTGGCGGGACGCCGGACTGCCCGCCGGTGAGCGTGTGGAGGCCCTGCTGGCCGAGATGACGCTGGAGGAGAAGGTCGCCCAGCTCGGATCCGTCTGGCTGAACCCTCCGTCCGCCGGCCCCGGGGCGGCGGACGAGGGGGCCGCCTGGCCGGGCGTCCCGGCGACCGGCCAGGAGACGGCCGCCGGGAACACCGCCGGGAACACCGCCGGGAACACCGCCGGGAACACCGCCGGGAACGTCGCCCCGCTGCAGGACCGGTTCGCCCAGGACGACGTCGATCTGGACGAGCGGATCCGCGGCGGAGTCGGGCACCTCACCCGGGTCTACGGCACGAGCCCCGTCAGCCCGGCCGAGGGCGCGGCCCGGCTGCGGAGGCTCCAGGAGCGGGTGGTCGCCGCCAACCGGCTCGGCATCCCCGCGATCGCGCACGAGGAGTGCCTGACGGGATTCGCGACGTACGGCGCGACCGCCTACCCCACGCCGCTGGCCTGGGCCGCCGCCTTCGACCCCGCCCTGGTCGAGCGGATGGCCCGGGCGATCGGGGAGGACCTGCGCTCGGCCGGCGTCCACCAGGGCCTGTCGCCGGTCCTCGACGTCGTACGCGACCACCGGTGGGGCCGGGTGGAGGAGACGCTCGGCGAGGACCCCTACCTCGTCGGGCAGATCGGCGCGGCCTACGTGCGCGGCCTGGAGGGCGCCGGGATCATCGCGACGCTCAAGCACTTCGCCGGGTACTCCGCCTCCCGGGCGGGCCGCAACCACGCCCCGGCCGGCATCGGCCCCCGGGAGATGGCCGACGTGATCCTCCCGCCGTTCGAGACGGCGATCCGCGAGGGCGGCGCCCGGTCGGTGATGAACTCCTACGCCGACGTCGACGGCGTGCCGGTCGCCGCCGACCCGGACCTGCTCCGGCGGGTGCTGCGCGACCGGTGGGGGTTCGACGGCACGGTGGTGGCCGACTACTGGGCGGTTCCGTTCCTCGCCACGATGCACCGCGTCGCCGAGGACGAGGCGGACGCCGGCGCGATCGCGCTGCGCGCGGGCATCGACGTGGAGCTGCCCGACACGGTCTGCTACGGCGCCCGCCTGGTGGAGCGGGTGCGGGCCGGCCGGGTGGAGGAGTCGCTGGTCGACGAGGCGGTGCGCCGGGTGCTGCGGCAGAAGGTCGAGCTGGGCCTGCTGGACGACGCGCCCCTCGTCCCGGAGGACGCCGGCGCCGCCGACCTGGACGGCCCCCGCAACCGTGACCTGGCCCGCGCCCTCGCCGAGCGGTCCGTCGTGCTGCTGAGCGACCCCGCCGGGGTCCTGCCCCTCGACGCCGGGACGACCGCGCGGATCGCCGTCGTCGGCCCGTGCGCCGACGACCCGCGGACCCTGCTCGGCTGCTACGCCTTCCCCAACCACGTGCTCGGCCGCTTCCCCGGCCACGGGATGGGCCTGCCCGTCGCGACCATCCGGGAGAGCCTCGCGTCGGAGTTCCCGGATGCGGACCTGGGGTACGCGCGCGGCGCGGAGGTGTCCGGCGACGACACCTCGGGGATCGCCGGGGCCGCCGCCCTGGCCGCCGCGTCCGACCTCGTGCTCCTGTTCGTCGGCGACCGGGCCGGGCTGTTCGGCGACGGCACCTCCGGCGAGGGGTGCGACGCCGCAGACCTGCGCCTGCCCGGCGTCCAGCCGGAGCTCGCCGAGGCCGTCCTGGCCACCGGGACGCCGGTCGTCCTGGTCGTCGTGTCCGGACGGCCGTACGCGCTGGGCGCCTACAGGGACAGGGTCGCCGCCGCCGTCCAGGCGTTCTTCCCCGGTGTGGAGGGCGGCCCGGCCGTCGCCGGCGTGCTCAGCGGCCGGGTGAACCCCTCGGGCCGCCTGCCCGTGCAGGTGCCGGCCTCGCCCTCCGTCAACCCTTCGACCTACCTCCAGGCGCCGCTGGGCCTGCGGACGGACGGCGTGTCCGTGCTCGACCCGACACCGGCGTTCCCCTTCGGGCACGGCCTGTCGTACACCGCCGTCCGGTACGGCGCGCTCACCGTCGCAGCGCCCGCCTGCCCGACGGACGGGGTCGTCCAGGCCCGGGTGACGGTCGCCAACGGCGGTGACCGGCCCGCCGAGGAGGTGGTGCAGCTGTACGCCTCCGACCCGGTCGCGCGGGTGGCCCGGCCGGTCGCGCAGCTCGTCGGCTTCGCCCGGGTGGCGCTCGAACCGGGCCGGACGGCCGAGGTGGTCTTCGACGTGCCGGCGGACGCCTTCTCCTACACCGGCCCCGACCTGCGCCGCGTCGTCGAGCCGGGCGTGATCGAGCTGACCGCCGGTCCTTCGGCGGCCGACCGCCCTCTGCGGGCCGAGGTCCGGCTGACCGGCGGGACCGTCGTCCTCGGCGCGGACCGCCGCCTGACCACGCCCGCCCGCGTCGAAGGGCTCAGCGCTTCGGCGGAGCCGTGCTTCCCCGGACCGTGAGGGTGGTCGCGATCTCCAGGCCGACCTGCGTTATCTCCTCACCCCGCCCGAGGGACAGCGCCAGTTCGGTCGCGGCGGCCGCCATCTCGCTCAGCGGCTGGTGAACCGTGGTCAGGGGCGGATCGACCCAGGCCACGACCGGCAGGTCGTCGAAGCCCACCACGCTCAGATCTCCGGGGATGGAGAGTCCCAGCTCGCGGGCGGCCTGGTAGACGCCGAGCGCCTGCAGGTCGTTCGCCGTGAAGACGGCGGTGGGCCGGTCGGGCCGGGAGAGCAGGCCGAGCGCCGCGGTACGGCCGTCCTCGCGGGTGAGGAGGGTGCGGACCACGGGGGCGGGATCGGCGGGCAGACCGGCCTCGGCCATCGCGGAGAGGTAGCCCGCCACCCGGGCACGGCAGAACGGGTGGTCCGGGCCACTGATCATGGCGATTCGGCGGTGCCCCAGCTCGACCAGGTGCCGGGTCGCGGCCCGGCCGCCCCTCCAGTTGGTGGCGCCCACGAACGGCACGTCGTCCGGCAGCTCTTCGCTCGGGTCGAAGACGACGAACGGGATGCCCTTCGCCGTCAGCTGGTCGCGCTCCTCCGGTGAGAGCTGTGCCACCGACAGGACGCACCGGGGACGGCGTCCGACCGTGTCGTCGATGGACATGGGCGACGAGTCGTGGAGGCCGAACTCCGAGACCATGACCCCGACGCGGTTCTTGCGGGCCACCCGCTCGACCCCGCGGATGATCTCCACGGCCCACATGCTCTCCAACTCGCGGAACACCAGTTCCACGATGTTGTTCCGGCTGCTCGATGCGGGCTTGCGGTAGCCGTACCGGTTGATCAGTCCTTCGACCCGGGCACGGGTCTGGGCCGACACCCCGGAGCGGCCGTTGAGCACCTTCGACACGGTGGGGACCGAGACCCCGGCGGACTCGGCGATGTAGGCGATGGTGACCGATCCCGGCCCGCCGCCTCGTGAGCTCTGCTCGTCGGCCGCGGGTTCGTCCGATCGGTTGTCCGTCACATTCGCCCTTCCTCGTCGACGGCGAGCCCGCGCGTCGCCGTCCGCCGGGCCCGCCCGGCCTTCTCCAGGGACATTCTGGCATCCGCGCCGACGGCGGGGAGGTCGTCGGCGCGGCGGCGCTATGGCCGCCTGCAACCTGGTCAACGGCCGGCCCTGCCACGTCCACGGCGACGACGGCGCGGCACCGTCCGGCAGGCTGCGCGAGGCGCTCGACCGGGGTTCACAGGTGATCACCGGTCGAGGATGTACATAATACGAATTACGTATGCGCGAACCCGTACACTTGAGACGTGACGACCCTCCAGGAGGCCCGGTGACCGCCGCGTTCTCCACATCCGACCGCGCCGTCAACGCCTCCGGCGACCCACTGGAGGCCCCCGGGCCCCGGCGCCCCCGGCGGCTGGGCGACACCGTCGTCGCCTCCCTCGTCGACCGCATCGTGTCGGGGGCCTACCCCGTGGGCGCCGTGCTCCCGACCGAGCCCGAGCTGTGCCGGGAGTTCGGCGTCTCCCGGACGGTGGTCCGCGAGTCGGCCAAGCTCCTGGAGGCGAAGGGCCTGGTCAAAGCGGTCCCGGGCCGGGGGACCCGGGTCCTGGAGCCCATCGGCTGGAACCTGCTGGACCCCCTCGTCCTGAAGGCGCAGATCCGGCACGACAGCGACCTGTCCATCCTCGACGACCTCGTCAACGTCCGGGCGGCGCTCGAGTGCGACATGGCGGCGCAGTGCGCGCGCGTGATCACACCGGCCCAGGCCGAGGCGCTGAGCAGGCAGGCGGACGTCCTCGCGGCGAGCCTGCACGACCCGCCCCGCTACGCCGCGGAGGACGTCGCCTTCCACGAGATGATCATGATCGTCTCCGGCAACCGTCTCGGCCACGCGATCATCCACGGCATCCACGCCAAGGCGCGGCTGTCGAGCCGGTACAACGGCGACCCCGACGGGGACGAACTCGCCCAGTCGCTCGCCGAGCACCGGCAGATCGAGTCGATGATCCTCCAGGGCGACGCCCTGGGAGCCGCGGCCGCGATGCGCGTCCACATAGCGGGCTCATGGGCCAGACGCCGCCCCGGCGTACGCGGGGCGAGGGGCGGGAAGACCGCCCCCTGAGACGGCGCTCCCGGGACGGCGCTCTTGAGACGGCGGTCAGGAGGCCGCGGTCCCGGGACGGCCGTCCCGAGACGGCGGTCACCGGGAGCGCGCGGGCACGCCGGCGCGGCCGTCCCGGTGCGCGTCGTCCTGGTATGCGCTGTCGCGGTGCGCGCCGACCGGCTGTGCGCCGTCGGGGCGCGGGCCGTCCGGGACGAGACGCAGGCCCGCCCGGCCGGGGCGGACATGGGGCCCGGCGGTCGCGGCCGGCGGGTCGGCGGCCCGCACGGCGCGGATGTGCTCCTCGTCCACCCGGATGCCGAGCCCCGGCTCGTCGCCGAGGACGATCCCGCCGTCCTGGAACTCCTGGTCGACCTCCAGCCCGATGGGAGCCGAGAGGTCCTGGACCTCGAACGCCAGATGGTTCGGGACGGCCACGGCGGCGTGCGCCACCGGGTTGGCGTGGTACGCCACCGGGCTCACCGGCAGGTCGCGGCCGTGGGCCACCGCGGCCACCCGCAGGAAGTGCGTGATGCCCCACACGTTGCCCACCTGGACGACGTCCACGGCGTCGGCGTCCAGCAGCGGCCGGTACTGCTCCAGACCGGTGAGGTTCTCCCCGGTCGCCACCCCGGCGCGGATGCCCCGCCGGACCGCGGCGAGCCCGGCCGCGTCCCACCTGCGCACCGGCTCCTCGATCCAGGCGAGGTCCACCACGCGCTCCAGCGCCGAGACGAACCGTACGGCCTGTGAGCGGTTCCACGACTCGTTGGCGTCGAACATGAGGGCCGGGTGGGCCGAGTTGCGCCCGAGAACGTCCCGCAACGCCTCCAGTCGCCGCAGGTCGTGCCCGAGGTCCCGGCCGCCCTTGAGCTTTCCGGCGCTGAAACCCCGGTCCGCGAAGCGCTCGTACAGGCCGACGAGGGCGTCGTCGTCGAGTGCGATGTCCAGCCCGGAGGCGTAGCCGGGGACGAACCGGTCACGGCCGCCGAGGGTGCGCCAGAGCGGCTCGCCGGCCGCCTTCGCCTTGAGGTCCCAGAGCGCCATGTCGATCGCGCCGATCGCGCCGAAGGTCGCACCCGAGTGACCGGTTTTGAAGACCCGGTCGATCATCCGGTCGTAGAGCGCCGGGACGGCCCGCGGGTCCTCGCCCTCGACGGCGCCGAAGACGCGGTCGATGTCGCCGTGCGCCCCGAGCCCGACGCCTTCGAGGCCGCCGTCGGTCTCCAGGATCAGCACGTGCACGTCGGTGTGCGGCCCCGGCATGACGCCGTTGGCGTCGCCGATCGGCCGGCCCCAGTCGTGCGCCGTCGTCAGGCTGCGGTAGCCGGTGACCTTCACTGGTACTCCTTCGTGGCAGGGATTCGACTCACTCCTTGGTGCCTCCGGCCGTCATGCCCGCGACCAGGAAGCGCTGGGAGAAAAGGAAGACGACCAGCACCGGCAGCACCGACACGACGGTCGCGAGCGCGAGCGTGGGCAACTGCACGGACTGGGCCCCCGCGGAGCTCGGGTTGAACGCCGGGGTCGAGGCGAGCAGGGAGGTCAGGCCGACCTGGATCGGATACCCCTCGCTGGAGGGCAGCATCACGAAGGGCAGGAAGAAGTTGTTCCAGTTCTGCACGAAGCTGAAGAACGCGACCAGGGCGACGATCGGCGCGGCCAGCGGCAGCGCGACCCTTCCGAACACCTGGGCCTCGCTGCATCCGTCCAGGCGCGCCGCCGCCAGCAGGTCGCGCGGCACGCTGGTGGAGAAGTAGATGTAGGTGAGGTAGACCCCGAAGGGGAAGAACGACATCGGCAGGATCACCGACAGCGGGCTGCCGATCAGGCCCGCCGCGTTCAGCTCCAGAAAGATCGGCAGCACCAGCGCGGTGTTCGGGATCAGCATGACGATCAGCGTCAGCACCAGGAGCAGCCGCCGGAACCGGAACTCCGTCAGGGCCATCGCGTAGCCCGCCGGGATGCTCGCGACGAGCGTGATGACGAGCGCGCCCAGGGCGTACAGCGCCGAATTGCCCACCCACGCGGTCACCGCGCCGTCCTGGAAGCCGAACAGCTGGTCCCAGTTGGCGGCCAGGTCGCCGAGGCCGCCGGGCCGGAACGGGTTCCCGACGATGAGTCCGCGTGCCGACTTCGTCGTCGCCAGCAGCAGCCAGACGATCGGTATGGCGAAGAACAGCACGAAGACCGCGACCACGACCGCGATGATCGTCCGGCCGCTCCAGCCGCTGAGGCCGTCGCGGCGTTCCGCGGCCCGGCCCATGTCCGTTCTCGTCATGGTCTCAGTCCCTCTCGAACAGGCCGCCGCGCGTCACGAAGACGGCCGACAGCGCGAGGGCGATGAGGAGCAGCAGCAGGGAGATCGCCGCCGCTCCGTTGAAGTCGTCCTGCTGGAACGCGTACTGGTAGGCGAGCTGGTTGAGGGAGTAGTCGTTGGGCACGACCGCGTTGCTGGCCTGCGAGAGCAGCTGCGGCTCGACGAACAGCTGCGTGCCGGCGGCGAGCGACATGATCCCCATGTACGAGATCCACTTGCGCAGCAGCGGCAGCTGGACGCGCCAGGCGATCTGCGCGGTGGTGGCGCCGTCGATGCGCGCGGCCTCGATGACGTCGGCGCTGATGTTGTTGAGCGCGCCGTACATGATGACGACCCAGCCGCCCGCGCCGGTCCAGAACGCGATGATCGCGAACACCGGGGGCAGGTTCGCCGGCACGATGACCTGCACGAAGCTGGAGAAGCCCAGCAGGTGGAGCAGGCCGCTGACCGGGCTCGCGGCCGGGTCGAGCACGAACAGCCAGAGCAGCACGCTCGACGCGCCCGCGAGGGCCCCGGGCAGGTAGAAGACGAGGCGGAGCGCCCGGCTCAGCAGGCGCACCCGGATCGTGTGCACGACGAGGGCCAGGAACGAGACCAGCACCACCAGGGCCACCAGCCAGATCACCAGGTAGAGCGAGACGTGCGCGACGGCGGGCAGGAAGCGGAAGTCGCCCACGACCCTGGTGAAGTTGGCGAGCCCCGCGAAGCCGCCGTCGCCGTCGGTGAACGCGAGGTAGACGGCGTAGAGGGCGGGAAGGACGCCGAACGCGGCCACCAGCACCGCGTAGACGGCGACGAAGCCGTAGCTCATCGCGCTCCGGTCGGCGCGCCCGCGGTCACCCCGCCGCTCGCGGGGTGCGGTCACCGCGCGGGCGGCCTCGTTCACGGCTGTCACGTCACTTGACCGTGTAGCCGTTGACCTGGGCCTGGTTCTTGATCGCGGTCTCCCACTCGGGGAGCAGATCGACCAGGCTCCTGCCCTCGGCGATGGCGGGGGTGACCGTCTTGGCCCAGATCGCCTCCTGGCTGAAGATCCCGGAGCCCCATCCGCTCCAGATCTGCGATCCCGCCTTGATCAGCGCCTGCAGGTCGGTGGCGTAGTAGCCGCTCGACTCCTGCTTCTTGACCCACTTGTCCGCGGCGGGGGCGTAGGCCGGGTATCCGGGTGCGACGTTCACCTGGTAGTCGTCGGCCGTCGTGACGAACTCGACGAACTTCGCGGCCGCCTTGAGGTTCTTGGAATGGCTGCTGACGAACCAGGTGCCGCCGCCGACGTTGCCGGTCACGGCGCCGTCGCCCTGCCACGCCGGCGGCGCGCCGACGCCGAGCCGGCCGGCCGGGACGTCGAGCGACTGCGGGTTGTTGAAGATGGCGCCCGCGTACCACGCCGGGCCCGGCATCACGAGCACCTTGCCGGAGTACTTCTTCACGAACTCGGGGGTGAAGACGCTCACGTTGGGCGTGGTGCCGTTCCTGATCAGGACGTCGAGCATCGACGCGGCCCGCCTGCACTCCGTGGTGCCGGTGGCGACCGTCACCGAGGCGGGGCCGGTGATGCCGTTGGCCTGGCACTTGCTGCCCCAGAAGTAGACCTCCGGGGTCCAGGGGTCCCCGGTGGTGCCCACGATGTAGCCGGGGTGCTCCTTGGCGGCCTTCTCACCGAGCGCCTGGTACTCCTCCCAGGTGGTGGGTACGGAGTAGCCGAACTCGTCGAGCAGGCTCTTGTCGTACCAGAGCACCGCCTGGGCGAGGTCGTTGCGCAGGCAGTGGACCTTGCCCTCGACGGTGCACGGGGTCAGCGAGCCCTGGGTGAAGGAGCCGAGCGTCTTGTCCGGGACGAGCCCGCCGTTCAGCACGGCCGCGAACGCCTGCTTGCCGTTGCTCTTCCGGCTCGCCCACGCCGCGTCGTTGTTCTGCGTCGAGAACACCACGTCGGGCCAGCCCTTGCCCGCCCGGTCGAAGAGCTGGACCTTCGTCCGGAACGAGTTGGAGCCGTTCGCCGAACCGTCGTACGTGACGACGTCGATCTTCACACCGGGGTTGGCCTTCTTGAAGGCGTCGGCCGCGCCCACCCGGTCGGAGTCCACCCAGACGGTGATCGGGGCCTTGTCGTCCTGCTCGGCCTGCGGGAAGCCGTAGGAGCCCGCCGAGGTTCCGCCGTCGGCGGCGCAACCGGCCAGGATGAGGGCGATGGCCGATGCTCCCGCGCCGCTGATCGCGCGCACCCATGGGCCCGCTCGTCCGGCGCGTGTGAAACGGGACATGCTGGAGTCCTTTGTTCTGTCGCTACCTGGCGACGGGGGGGATTGGGGAAGAAAATATGGCATACGTATTACGTGCGCAAGGGTCTTCGCCGCGGCCGGGACGGATTCCGGGTCCGCAGCCGGGGCGGAGCCGCTCCCGGGGCGTGGCTCGTATGACGTCGTGTCGACAACCGGTCACCACGGCGGCGCCGACGGTCACCGGAGCCCCCCGCCCCGGCCGCCGCCGTGCCCGGACCGGGCCTGTCCTCGTCATACGTCTCGAACCGCCTGGGAGCGGCGCGGCCTGCGGGGCCATACTTCTTACTGGGATCGCGAGAGAGGGAACACGGTGACCGACGCCCCGCGTGAGAGCGGATACCGGCCGGGTTACGAGGTGGCCGCGGAGCAGGTGCTGGAGCTGATCGTCCGGCTGGACCTGCGTCCGGGGGACCGGATGCCGACCGAGAACGAGCTGGCCGCGCAGCTGGGCACCAGCCGTACCGTGGTGCGCGAGGCGGTGAAGATCCTGTCGGCGCTGGGCCGGGTGCGGGCGCAGAAGGGCCGCGGCCTGTACGTGGCCGACGGTGAGGGGATGCTCGGCACGGGGCGGTGGGCGTCGTTCTTCCTGCCGGCCGACCTCGACCACGTCTACATGCTGTTCGAGTTCCGCCGGGCGCAGGAGATGGAGACGAGCCGGCTGGCCGCCCACCGCGCCACGCCGGTGGAGCTGCGGGCGATCGAGGAGGCGGCCGGGATGTGCCGCCAGGGGCTGGAGACCGGGCGGGCGGAGCTGTTCAACGACGGCGACGACGCCTTCCACACCGCTGTCGCCGCGGCCTCGCACAACGTGTTCCTGCAGATCGCGGTGCGTGAGGCCCGCCGGTTGCAGGGGCAGTCCACCATCATCGGGATGCGCGGCTCGATGGGCGGGCACGCGGCCAAGGCGGTCGAGGAGCACGAGGCCATCTGCCGGGCCATCCGCGCCGGTGATCCCGAGGCGGCCGCCTGCGCCGCCGCCGCGCATGTCGACAACACCCTCGACGACTACCGCAGGGAGATCCAGCAACGTCTCTTCTCCTCCGAGTGACCCCGCGGCGGACCCTGCGGCCCCTGCCGACCCTGCGGACCCGCGGGTGGCGCCGCGGGCGATCCGGCGGGTGGCCCCCGGCCCGCGCCCCGGCCCGCCGGGGCGCGGGCGGGCCGTCACACGTCGGTGACGGTCCACTGGTTGTTGGTGCTGTTGTTGGGGGCCCACATGCCGACGGTGGATCCGGCGGTGGCGTTGCCCATGCCGTCCAGGGCGGTGCCGGTGCCGCGGTTGACGATCTGGTAGCGGCCGTTGCCCAGGCCGGTGAGCTTCCACTGCTGGTTGTTCCCGCCGTTCCAGGTCCCCTGCCGGCACACCGCGCCGTTGGCCGCGTTGCCCCAGCTGTCGGCCACCAGACCGTTGGTACGGTTGACGATCCGGAACCACCCGCCGCCCAGATCCACCAGCTGCCACTGCAGGTTCGCGCTGCCGTCCTGGTTCCACTGCTTGAGATTCGACCCCGACGCGACGTTGCCCCCGCCGTCCAGCACCAGACCGGTGGTGACGTTGGCGATCCGCACGTAGGCCGACGGCGCCGGGCCGGCGGACCCGGTCACGCGGTAGGTGCGGCCGGCCTGGCCGGTCAGCCTGATGACGTCCGTCTCGGGCTTGGTGACGGTGACGGCGCCTCCGGTCGCGGCGTCGACCACCTCGTAGGTCCCGGTGAACATCCGGTTGCGCACGTTGACCGTGCCGTCCCGGTCGAACGCGACGAGGATCTCGGTGGCTCCGCCGGAGCTCCACGTCGCGCCCACGGTGTAGCCGCCGCGGCCCCGGAGCCCCTGCACCTTCCCGCCCGGCCAGGCCGTGGGCAGCGCCGGCAGCACGTGCAGTTCGCCGTTGTGGCTCTGCAGCAGCATCTCCGCGACGCCGGAGGTGGCGCCGAAGTTGCCGTCGATCTGGAACGGCGGGTGCAGGTCGAACATGTTCGGCGCGAGCCGGGCCGTCGTCACCAGGAGGCGGATCAGGGTGTGCGCCCGGTTGCCCTCCTCCATCCGCGCCCAGTAGTTGATCTTCCAGGCTAGCGACCAGCCGGTCCCGTCGTCGCCGCGCAGTTCGAGGGTGCGCCGCGCGGCGTTGTACAGCGAGGGGGTGCCGCGCCTGGTGATCTGGTTGCTGGGGTGCAGGCCGTACAGGTGGGAGATGTGCCGGTGGTTCTGCTCGGTCTCGACCCAGTCGTACAGCCACTCCTGGATGTTGCCGCGCGAGCCGACCTTCATCGGCGGCAGCCGGTCCCGGGCGGCCAGCACCCGGGTCCGGAAGTCGGCGTCGACGCCGAGGACCTGGCTCGCCTGGGCGCAGCCGTTGAACAGGTCGCGCAGGATCTGGTTGTCCATCGTCGGGCCGGCGCACACGCTGGCACCCGAGTGGTGGGGCAGCTCCGGGGAGCTCGACGGGTTCGTCACCAGGTACTTGAGGCTCGGTTCCTCCACGAGCGTGTCGAGGAAGAACTGCGCGGCGCCCTTCATCGCCGGGTAGTACTTCTGGAGGAACCCGGCGTCGCCGGTGAACAGGTAGTGGTCCCAGATCATGGTGGCCAGCCACGCGCCGCCGGTCTGCCACATGCCCCACAGCGCGCCGTCGACGACGGAGGTGGCCCGCCAGGCGTCGGTGTTGTGGTGGGTCACCCAGCCGCCGGCGTTGTACTGCACCCGCGCCGTGCGGGCGCCGGTCACCGTGAGATCGTCGATCATCTTGAACACCGGCTCGTAGCACTCCGCCAGGTTCGTGGTGTCGGCGGGCCAGTAGTTCATCGGCAGGTTGGCGTTGATGGTGTACTTCGAATCCCACGACGGGGTCAGGGAGTCGTTCCAGATGCCCTGCAGGTTGGCGGGCTGGGTGCCCGGACGCGAGGACGAGATCAGCAGGTACCGGCCGTACTGGAACAGCAGCGCCGACAGCTGCGGGTCGTCGGTGTTCGCGTGCCGCGCGATCCGCACGTCGGTCGGCTGGTCGGCCGCGGCGGTGCGGCCGAGGTCGAGGGTCGTGCGGCCGAACAGCCGCTGGTGGTCGGTGACGTGCCGGCCGCGCAGGTCGTCGTAGGTCCTGCCGGTGGCGGCGTCGAGGTGCCGTCGCGCGATGCCCTGGTAGTCGCCGCCGACGTTCCGGTAGTCCACGTAGCTGGACCCGATGGAGACCAGCACCGTCACGCTGTCGGCGCCGGACACCCGGAGCGTCCCTCCGGAGCTGGTGACGGTGCCGCCGTCGGCGACGGCCCTGGCCAGCGCCAGGAACCTGACCGAGCCGGTCTTGCCCTCGAAGTCGCCCGAGACGCCGTCGAGCGCCGCCGTCCGGCCGTCCGGGCTGGAACGCGTCGTCCGCTGGGGGCTGTCGAACGTCGCGCTGAACGTGATGGAGCCGGGCCTGTCGGCGGTCAGGCGGATGGCGATCACCTGGTCCGGCGCGCTCGCGAGCACCTCGCGCCGGTACCGCACGCCGTTCTGCAGGTACGACACCGCCGTGGTGGCCGTGGTCAGGTCCAGGAGGCGGTTGTACTCCGAGACGCCGCTCGTGCCGCCGAAGGCGAGCCGCAGGTTGCCGACGGTCTGGTAGGCGAGCTGGCCCGCGGGGCTGCCGAGCATGTTCTGGTCGATCAGGCTCTGGGCCTGGCTCCACTGGTTCTGGAAGACCAGCTGCCGGATCTGCCCCAGCGCCGCCGCGCCCCTGGTGTTGCTCTGGTCGTACGGCCCGCCGGCCCAGACGGTGTCCTCGTTGAGCTGCAGCCGCTCGGTGTCGACGTTGCCGAACACCATGGCGCCCAGGCGGCCGTTGCCGATCGGGAGGGCGCGCAGCCAGTCGGTGCCGGCGCTTCCGTCGTACCACAGCGCCAGGTCGTTCGCGGCGCGGACCTCCGGGGGAGCCGCCGACGCGGCCCGCGCGGTCGCCGTCCACTGGAACGGCAGCATCGCGGCTCCGGCCCCGGCCGCGCCGTACCACAGCAGCTTCCTTCGCGATAACTCGGACATCTCACTTCTCCCAGCTTGGAAAGGGGTGCGGGGTCACGGGGTACGGCCGAGCAGATGGTCCTTCACCTCGGTCGCGGCGATCCGGTCGCGGGCGGCGGACGGGTCGGAGCACAGCAGCACCGGCGCGTCCCGCGGGTCGCGGGGGAGCAGGCCGTGGGAGCCCCTGACGGCCCGGGCGCCGGCGTCGAGGCCGACGACGTTCATGAGGTACCGCATGCCGGTCTTCTTCCTGAGGAGGGCGACGGCCGCCCTCCGCTTGGCCCGCCCCGGGTCGGCCGGGTCGAAGAGCAGCTCGGCCGGGTCGTAGCCGGGCTTACGGTGGATCTCCACCAGCCGGGCGAAGTCGGGGGCCCGGTCGTCGTCGAGCCAGTAGTAGTAGGTGAACCAGGCGTCCGGGTCGGCGAGCAGCACCAGCTCGCCCGAGCGGGGGTGATCGAGGCCGCAGGCCGCCTTGCCCTCCTCGTCGAGGACCTCGGCCACGCCGGGCAGGGCGGCGCAGAGCTTCGCCACGGCCGGAACATCGGACGGGTCCCGCACGTAGACGTGGGCCGTCTGGTGGTCGGCGACGGCGAAGGCCCGGGAGGTCCACGGGTCCAGATACTCCATCCCGTCCTGGTCGTACACGTGGAGCAGGCCCTCGGCGCGCAGCAGCCGGTTGACGTCCACCGGGCGGGACACGTCGGTGATGCCGTACTCCGACAGCACGGTCACCGTCGTCCCCCGGCCGAGGGCGGTCTCCAGCAGCGGCGCCATCACCCGGTCCAGCTCCGCGGCGGCCGCGGCCGAGCGGGGGTCCGACGACCCGTACCGCTGGAGGTCGTAGTCGAGGTGCGGGACGTAGGCGAGGGTCAGGTCGGGGTCGCGGGTCGTCATGACGTGCCGGGTGGCCTCGCAGATCCACGCCGAGGAGGCGATGCCCGCCCCGGGGCCCCAGTAGGTGAACAGCGGGAACGGGCCCAGGCGCGCGGTCAGCTCGTCGTGGAGTCCGGGCGGGTAGGTGTAGCAGTCCGGCTCCTTGCGGCCGTCCGCGTAGTAGATCGGCCGCGGGGTGACGGTCCAGTCGACGTCGGCGCCCATCGCGTACCACCAGCAGATATTGGCCACCGTGAAGCCGGGCCTGTCCCGGCGCGCGGTCTCCCAGATCTTCTCGCCCTGGACGAGCGCGTTGTGCTGGCGCCACAGCAGCACCTCGCCGAGGTCGCGGAAGTACCACCCGTTGCCCACCACGCCGTGCCCGGCGGGCGGCAGACCGGTCAGGAACGTCGACTGGACGGGGCAGGTGACGGCGGGCAGGACGGGGTCGAGCCGGGCCTGGAAGCCGGTGGCGGCCACGGCACGCAGCCGGGGCATGGACTCCAGCAGGCGGGGCGTCAGCCCGACCACGTCGAGGACGAGTTGCGAGGTCATGTGCGTGCTCCCAGGAGGCATAGCTCGTCGCGGGCGAAGGCCAGCTCGGCGGCGATGCCGTCGGCCAGCCCGGCGGAGGTGCCGGGCCGGTGCGACGGCGGCAGCACGCCCCACGTGTAGGTCTCGACGTCGTAGTGGTCGCACGCCCCCCGGCCGACCAGTTCGGCCAGGGCCTCGCGCAGCACGCCGACGGTCGACGTCAGCGGCGGCTCCGGCCGCATGTGCAGCGGCACGTGGTAGTGCACGCGCCAGGGCGCGGGGAGACCGTCCGCCAGCGCCTCGCCGAGGTCGTCGGCGGCCCCGCCGCCGGGGTTGCGGGCCTGGTGCAGGAAGCGCGGCTCGGCGTACTCCCGCAGCGCCGCGGGCTCGGCCGTCTCCAGGGCGGCCGCCAGCTGGACCTTCACCACCGGCAGGCCGGCCTCCCGCAGGGTGCGCAGCGCGTCGGCGGGCCGCTCCCACGCGCAGGCCAGGTGCGCCAGGTCGAGGCAGACCCCGAGCCGGTCGGTGTCCACGCCGGCCAGGTGGGCGGCGGCCTGCGCGGTCGTCTCGACGACGCAGCCCGGCTCCGGCTCGAACCCGACCCTGATGAAGCGCCCGGTGGTCTCCTCGATGTTCGCCAGGCCGCGGGCGAGTCTGTCGAGGCTCCGGGCGGCCCGCCCGGCCATGGCGGTGTCCCACGGCTCGCGCCAGGCGAGCGGCAGCGTCGAGATCGAGCCGCGCGCCGCGTCGTCCGGCAGCAGGTCGGCCAGGACGCGGGCCAGGTCGAGGGTGTACGCCAGCCGCTCCGGGGCGGTCCAGTCGGGGTGGTAGACGGCGTGCTTGACGACCGGGTCCTGGAACGAGCGGTAGGGGAAGCCGTTGAGCGTCACGACCTCCATGCCCCGGAGGTCCAGTTCGCGGCGCAGCCGCAGGCGGCTCGCCCGGTCGGCCGCCAGCCCGGCCGCCACGGGCGCGGCCAGCCACAGGCCGAGGCCGAGCACGGGCGCGTCCAGGCGTTCGCGGACCGGCACGGCGAACTCGTCGAGCTGTCCGATGATCCCGCCGAGGTCCTCGGCGGGGTGGACGTTCGTGCAGTAGCCGAGGTGCAGGACCCGCCCGGCCGCGTCGCGCAGCCGCATCAGCTCCCCCCGCGCAGGATGGAGCTGCCCTGGAACGCCGGCTTCGCCGGCTCGGCCTCGGACAGGTCGAGCCGCCCGGACTGCCCGAAGAACTCCACGGGGTTGCGCCACATCACCCGGTCCACGTCGTCGGCGTCGAAGCCGGCGTCGAGCATGGCCCGCGCGGTCTCCAGCGTGAGCAGCGGGTCGGAGTCGCCCCAGTCGGCCGCGGAGTTCACCAGCATCCGCTCCAGCCCGTGCCGGCGCAGGATCTCCACCATCCGCGGCGGCGACATCTTCGTGTCGGGGTAGATGGAGAACCCCATCCAGCAGCCGGACTCCCGGACGGGGCCGACGGTGAGCTCGTTGAGGTGGTCGACGAGGACCCGCTCCGGCGGGATGCCCGAGGCGGCCACCACCTCGAGCGTCCGCCGGGTGCCGCCGGCCTTGTCCCGGTGCGGGGTGTGCACCAGCGCCGGCAGGCCGTGCTCGATCGCGAGGTCGAGCTGGCGGGCGAACGCCTCGTCCTCCTCGGGCGTCATCGAGTCGTACCCGATCTCGCCGACGGCGACGACGCCGTCCTTGTCGAGGTAGCGGGGGAGCAGGTCCAGCACCGGACGGCAGCGCGGGTCGTTGGCCTCCTTCGGGTTCAGCGCGATCGTGGCGTGGTGGCGGATGCCGAACAGCCCGGCCCGGTACGGCTCCCAGCCGAGCAGCGAGTCGAAGTAGTCGGTGAACGAGCCGGGGTTGGTACGCGGCTGGCCCAGCCAGAAGGCGGGCTCGACGACGGCGCGGACGCCCGCCGCCGCCATCGCGCGGTAGTCGTCCGTGGTGCGCGACGTCATATGGATGTGCGGGTCGAAGATCCGCATCAGGCCTCCTGCTGCCGGGTCGGGTGATCTGCCGCCCCGCCGGGCCGGACCGGCCGCCGGGTCGGGTGGTCCGCCCCCTGGCCGGGCCGCCCCGGGGACTGTCCGGTGAGACGGCCGGTGAGACGGCCGTTGAGGCGGCCGTTGAGGCGGCCGAGCAGGGCGGAGGCGTCGGGGGGCATGGCGCGGCCGGCGGCGGCGCGTTCGGCGGCGAGCCCGGCGAGCATCGCGGCCAGCTCCCCGTCGGCCCGTCCGTCCAGGTCGTGGACGGCGGCGAGCGGCACCCCGGTGAACACGCACTTGAGCACGGCCTGCCGCCACTCCGCCTGGTCCAGGACCCCGGCGGCCGGGCCGAGCGCGGCGGCCAGCAGCCGGGAGTCGTTGGTGCGGATCGCGTCCCGCAGGAGCGGCGCGGCCCGCACCCCGGCCGGGAGCAGCGGCAGCGCCCTGAGCACGGCCAGCTTCTCCTCGGCGGTCCCCTCGGCGTACAGGACGGGGAGGTGCGCGGCCAGTTCCCGCGGCGGCAGCGCCGCGAGCAGCACGGCGCGGGCCGCCTCGTCGGCCCGCCAGCCGGGCGCCCCGGCGAGCGGCGTCCGGCCCGCGCGGCGCCCGGCGGACGCGAAGTGCCGCCCGATCGTCTCCGGCCGCCGCCCGATCTCCGCGCACGCGTCCGTCACCCATTCCCGGCCGAGTACGGCCCGCAGTTCCCGGGCGTCCATCACCGGCTCCTTTCCGCGGCGGCGTGTTCCGGCACGGCCGCCTCCCCGGTCCGCGGCCTCGCGGCCGTCTTCCCCGTCCTCCGCCCCGCGCCCGTCGCGGCGCGCTCCGCCGTACGGAGGAACTCGATCGAGCGGGCGGCGACCTGCGGCGCCGCGTGCGAGTGCCGGGGCAGCTCGACCGAGACCAGCCCGGTGTAGCCGCAGGAGGCGAGGGCGGCCAGGACCGGCGGGAAGTCGATCTCGCCGTCGCCGAACTCCAGGTGCTCGTGCACGCCCCGGCGCATGTCGTCGATCTGGACGTTCACCAGGTGCCCGGCGACGGACTCCACGCAGTCCGGTACGGGGTCCGGCTCCAGGCAGCGGCAGTGCCCGATGTCGAGGGTCAGCCCGAAGCCCGGGGGGCGGCCGAGCGCGTCGCGCAGCCTCCGCCAGTCCGCGATCGTCGCGACCAGCATCCCGGGTTCCGGCTCGAAACCGAGCGGTACGGTCGCCGTGCTCAGCAGGTGCGCGCAGCCGTCCACGAGCCGCCGCCAGGCCAGGTCCGCGGGGACGGAGGCGGGCCGCACCCCGGCCCACAGCGAGAGGGCCTCGGCACCGAGGTCGGCGGCGACGGCGGCGGCGCGCCGCAGGAGGTCCAGCCGCCGGTGACCGTCGTCGTGCAGCAGGGTGGGGGAGTGCTTGCGCCAGGGGTCGAGCAGGTAGCGCGCGCCGGTCTCGACGACGACGCCGAGCCCGAGGTCGCGCAGCCGGTCGGCGGCGGCCGCGACCCGCCGCGCCGCCCCGGGCGCGTAGGGGTCCAGGTGGTCGTGGTCGAGGGTCAGCGCCACACCGTGGTAGCCGAGGCCGGCGATGACCTCCAGCGCGTCGCCGAGCCGGTGGTCGGCGAACCCGTTGGTGCCGTACCCGAACCGCAGTCCTACCGCCGCCGCGGCCCCGCCCGTCCCGGTGGCGCCCGACGCGGTCGTTCCGGACGTTCCGGTCGTCCCGGCGGTGTCCGACGCGGTCGTTCCGGTCGCCCCGTTGGTGTCCACGCCGGTCATGTCGGGGACACCTTCGTGGCGAGGATCCCGGCCAGCGGCGCGGCCGCCGCCACGGCCAGCCCGGCGCCCTCCGCGCCGGCGTGCGCGGTGAGCGCGCCCTGCAGCGCGGGCAGCGTGGTGATCCCGCTGCCGACGGCCGCCCGGATGTTCGGCGCGGAGGGGTCGGCGGCGGCGCGGGCCTGGGCGAGGCCGAAGCGCGCGGCGTACCAGGCGGCGAGCGCGTTCTGCGTCCACCCCCGGCGGCGGCCGACGGCCGAGGCCAGGGCGAGCGTGGCGGCCAGCGTCCCGGCGGGCAGGTGCGGTCCGGATCCCGAGACCTCGCGCCGGGACAGCAGGGTGAGCAGGTAGGTGTGAGCGCCCACCACCAGGGCGGCGGGCATGGCCGCGGAGAACGCCCCGCCCGCGCGCCCGCCGGGAGCGGCGCCGAGCAGCACGTCGAGCACCCGGCACAGCGCCATCACCGCCGGGCCCGCCGGGGTGTCCTTGGCCGCGAGGTCGTAGGTCCACACCGCCCCCGCCAGGGCCGCCGCGAGCGCGCCCGCCCGCGGCCCCGCGGCCAGCGCCGCCGCCGACACGCCCCCGGCGGTGAGGCCGGCGGCGACGGCCAGCGCCGCGCCGGGGGAGACGCGGCCGGACGGGATCGCCCGCCCGGGGCGCTCGACGGCGTCCACGTGGCGGTCGGCCCAGTCGTTGGCGGCCATGCCGGCCCAGTACAGGCAGACCGACGCGCAGGCCAGCCCGGCCGTGCGGCGGCCCAGCACACCGGCGGCGGCCGCGCCGGCCACCACGTCGCCGGGCACCGACAGCGCCGCCGGCATCCGCACCAGCTCGACGAGGTCCCGCATCGCGATCCGTCCCATCCGAGCTCCGCGGGCCCGGCGGGCCCCGTGGGCCCCGGAGGTTCCGTGGGTCACGCCGCTCACCGCGGCCCTCCGGAGTCCGGCCCGGATCCGGGGCGCAGGCCGCCGGCGAAGCCGCACAGCAGGTTCCACTGGTCGGCCAGGGCGTGCGGGGCCGGTTCGAGCGGATCCTTGAAGAAGAAGGCCAGTTCGGTCAGCGGGCCGGAACGGCCGTGCTCGTGCGCGGCGGCGGTCAGCCGGGCCAGGTCGAGCACGAGGGGCGCGGCCAGTGCCGAGTCGCATCCGTGCCAGGTGAAGTCCAGGCGCATGCGCCGCCCCAGGAAACCCTCGAACGTCACCAGGTCCCAGGCCGTCTTGAAGTCGCCGGCGTCCTCCAGGTAGTCGATGCGGACCTCGCCCTGGGGGACGTACCCGAGCGTCTCCCGCAGCACCTTCCCCTTGCTCGCGGCCTTCGCGGCGTTCGGGCCGGGCTGCGCCAGGTTCGCGCCGTCGCCGCCGCCGAGCAGGTTGATCCCCGACCAGGTCCGCACCCGCAGGTTCCGCATCGCGAACATGGGGGCCAGCATCGACTTCACCAGGGTCTCCCCGGTCTTGCCGTCGTGCCCGGCGTAGGGCACGCCCCGCCGTACGGCCATCCGGTCGAGCGCGGGCAGCCGGGCCCCGGTGGAGGGGGTGAAGTCGACGAACGGGCAGCCCGCGAGGAAGGCGGCGTAGGCCGCCAGCGAGCTGGGCGGCAGCACCGCGCCGTCGTCCGGCCGCGACCCCCGCAGCGCCTCCTCCAGGAGGTCCAGGCGGGCGTGCGCGGGATGCGGCGCGGGCGCCGGCTCGGTCGTCGCGACGTTGACGACGACGACCCGCCGCAGGCCGTGGCGTTTCCGGAACGCCGCGAGGTCGCTCGCCATCAGCGCCGCCGTCTCGGCCTGGTCGCGCGCCGAGGGCAGCGGCAGCACGTCCCGGTCGACCGCGGCCAGCTCCTCCTCCAGCGCCCGCACCGGCCCGCCCGGGAGGACGCCCTCGTCGGCCAGCGCCTGAGCCTTCTTCACCAGCGACACGGCGGCGACGTCGTGCCCGCCGAAGGTCAGGTCGGCCAGGGCCGGCAAAGGGACTCCGGCGAACAGGGGCAGTTCGGTGACGCAGCCGGTCCGGTCGGCCAGCCCGGCCCGGATGGCCAGTGCCCCCACGATGGCGGTCACCGCGACCGAGCCGCGGCAGCCGACCAGCCATACTCCCGTGGTCATCCGAGGCTCCCGGGAGCCGTGTGGACAACGTGATCGGTCCTCATCGTCCGATCCTCCTCGCGTCTGTGTTCGTGTTCTGGAACGTGTCCGCCGGGGCGGTGACCCGCCCCGGCGGAGCCGCGCGGT